>NZ_JAMYQK010000053.1:0-34245 GCF_040320845.1 Mesorhizobium sp. M0601 | reverse complement strand
GATTTGCCGAGCGCCTTAGCGATTGTTTGCCAATCGGGTGCCGCCGATGCCGGTTGGAGCAGCGCCGACATCGCGATCAGCATTGTTCCGGTCACGAGTTTTGCATGCATGGGATTTCTCCTTGTGATCTGCCCAATTTGTCATGCGGCTGCTGGCTTCGTGGCGGGTGGCCAGCTATGCGTTTCCGCCTTGCGGCCCGAAGCCCACGCGTAGAGCGCGTCATAGATGACGAAGCCGTGCTTCAGCACCTCGTGGTCGTCGGGCGTCAGGTCCCGCAGACCCATGGAGATCGCTAGCAACCCTGCCGACTGTGGCGTGAGATCGTGCCGGTCCGTGTCGGCGCCGCGTACGATCGCGGCAATGGTTACGATCGCCGGGTCGCGCTCGAGCCCATTTTTGGAAACGAAGGTGTCGAAACTGCATCCGTCGCCGACATGAGTGAATTCGACGCCGGGCACGTCGTAAGGCGTGGCGCCCGTTTCTTGGGCAACGCGGATCACCTGATCGGGCGGCACGAAGAGGAACTCAGGTTCCTTGTCGATGAAGCGCGCAATCAGCCAGGGGCAGGCGATGCGGTCGATGACCGGACGTTCGCGGGTAACCCATTTCATGACACAATCCTTTCTTCGCTTATCACCAGAGGGACCCTTTCTTCGCTTATCACCAGAGGGACGGTTGGCGCGCCGATCGCATGCCAGGCGGCAATGCCGCCTGAAAGCGCACTGGCATTGACGCCGCGGCGACGCAGTTCGGCCACGGCGTCGCCGCTGACCTGGAAGCCGTAGACGCAATAGACGATGACCGGCCTGTCTGTCGGCAGTTCATCCGCCCAATCGGCGATCTTCTCGGGCGCGCGGGTCTTGGCCCCCGGCAGCATGTCGCTGCGCTTTGCCAGATCCTCGGCAAGGCAGACGTCGAGCACCACGAGACCTTCTCCTTGATGGAGACGCGCCCGCAGTTCCTCTGGCGCAATCGCTGGAACCGTGTCGTCCGATGCCGATCCTGTTGAAGGATCACGCTGCCCGACGGCCCGGCGGTGGCGGGCAGCCACCCGTTCCCAATGGATGTTCTTCATAAAGGCATCGACATAGGCGCCGGCCTTGGTGCCGAAATCCATGTGGTAGGCATGTTCGTACATGTCGACCGCAAGGATCGGCATGCCGCCGGCAAGACAGTTGGTGTGGTCCGCCGCCCATTGGATCGTCAGTCGGTCGCGCCGCTCCGACCAGGTCAGCAGGGTCCATCCCGAGCCTCCTGCCTGCGCCTTGGCACAGGCCATGAACTTGGCGCGCCAGGAGGCCACGCTGCCAAAGTCTCGCTCCAGAGCCGCAGCGAGATCGCCTCCAGCATCGCCGCTGCCACCGAGTCCGTCGAAATAGATTTCGTGCAGGACCGCTGAATTGGCGGCGACCAGTTCTTCGCGTTTCAGACCGTTGATGTCGAAAACGGGTGCCGCGCTCCAGTCGAGCCCGTCGAGCCGCTGTTCGATGGCGTCGAGGCGACGAACGGCACGCCCATAGTTGTTTTCGTAGTGACTTGCCAACAGCCTCTCGGAGAGGCCGACGAGGCGAGGCGGCTTGAACGGCAACGGCATGATCCGGTGTGGCATCGGTTTCCCCTCGGCACGGCTATCCGTGAGGAGGGGAACGCTATGCCCGAATGAAAAATGATACAAGTGTTGCATTTAGCTTTGTCCATGATACGGTTCACTTATGAGTGAGGGGCAATCACAGGAGCAGCGCTGGCTGCTCCTGATCCATCAGCTGCCAAGCAAACCCGCCTACTTCCGGGTGAAGATCTGGCGACGCTTGCAAGGCATCGGTGCGGTCGCAGTCAAAAGCACCGTTTACGCTCTGCCGGCCAATGCCGAGATGCAGGAGGATTTCGAATGGCTCCTCAAGGAGATCGTCGCTGGCGGCGGCGAGGCGATGATGTGCGAGGCGCGCCTCGTAGATGGTTTGTCCGACACCCAGGTCCGTGCGCTCTTCGACGCAGCCCGTGACGCCGACTATGCGGAGATCGTCAAGGAAGCGCGCGATCTGGCCGCAGCGATCAAGGCCGATACGACATCGGAAAAACATGCGGAAGCGCGTCCGCAACTCGGCCGTTTGCGCAAGCGGCTCGCCGACGTCGTGACGATCGATTTTTTTGGCGCCAGCGGTCGCCTCACTGTCGAGGGACTGATCGCCGAGCTCGAGGCACAGCTTATAGAGGACTACGCCATGACCAAGGAACCGAAGAAGGCGGCCGAGCCGGGTGAGCTCAAGGGCCGGACCTGGGTCACGCGCCGGGACGTGCATGTCGACCGCATCGCCTGCAGCTGGCTGATCCGTCGCTTCATCGATGCCGATGCAACAATCCGCTTCGTCGCTGGCAAGGGATACGTGCCAAAGGAGGGCGAATTGCGCTTCGACATGTTCGAGGGCGAAATCACCCATGAGGGAGACCGCTGCAGCTTCGAGGTGCTGCTGGACCGCGCCGGCATTACGGATACGGCTTTGCAGGCCATCGCCGAAGTCGTCCACGATATTGATCTCAAGGACAGCAAGTTCGGCCGCGAGGAAGCCACGGGGATTGCCAGCCTGATCGCCGGGATCGCCATGGCGAATGCCGGTGACGAGCAACGGATCGCCGAGGGCGCTTCGGTGTTCGACAACCTCTACCGATATTTCCGTTCGAAGCGCGGCTGATCCGAGGAACTAACCATGGCCAATGCAGAGAGCACCGTGACAGCACCGAACCGACCAGACGAAACGCCCGGTCATGGCATTTCGTTCGCTGAGGCCACGCGGGTGTGGGCGCGTGTGGCCGCGCTCAGCTTCGGCGGCCCGGCGGGTCAGATCGCCATGATGCACCGCATCATCGTCGAGGAAAAGCGCTGGATCGGCGAGACCAGGTTCCTGCATGCGCTCAATTACTGCACGCTGCTGCCCGGGCCGGAGGCACAACAGCTTGCCATCTACATCGGCTGGCTCATGCACAAGACCAGAGGCGGCCTCGTCGCCGGTATCCTGTTCGTGCTGCCGGGCGCGGTCGCCATCATGGCGCTAAGCTGGATTTACGCAATCTTCGGCAACGTCGGAGCAGTTCAGGCCCTCTTCTTCGGCTTGAAGGCGGCGGTCCTTGCCATCGTGCTCGAAGCGGTGTTGCGGATCGGCAGACGGGCGCTCAAGAACAATGTCATGATCGGGCTTGCGGCGGCGGCCTTCATCGCTCTGTTCTTCTTCCACGCGCCATTCCCGCTGGTCATCCTGGCTGCGGGTGTGATCGGTTACGTGGGGGGACGGGCAGGGTGTACTGCATTCCAGTCGGGCAACGGACATGGCAAGGTCGGCGGCAAGCAGGTTGCCGACGCTGATACGGCGCTTGGCGAAGGGGTCCCTGCGCATACCCGGCCATCCGTCAGCTGGTCGCTGAAGATCGCAACGGTGTGTCTGCTGCTGTGGCTCGTGCCGGTCCTGGCACTTCTGGTGTTTCTTGGGCAAGGCAATGTCTTCACCGACATCGCGATCTTCTTCTCCAAGATGGCGATGGTCACTTTCGGCGGCGCCTATGCGGTGCTCGCCTACGTCGCTCAGCAAGGCGTCGAGCACTACGCTTGGCTCAAGCCAGGAGAAATGTTGGACGGCCTCGGCATGGCCGAGACCACGCCCGGTCCGCTCATCATGGTCACCCAGTTCGTCGGTTTCATGGGCGCGTACCGGGCGCCAGGAATGCTGAGCCCGCTGGTCGCCGGAACACTCGGCGGTCTGCTGACGACGTGGGTAACCTTCGTTCCGTGCTTCCTGTGGATATTCCTCGGCGCGCCGTTCATGGAGACGATGCGCAGCAACAAGGCCCTATCGGCAGCCTTATCTGCCATCACGGCGGCGGTGGTCGGTGTGATCCTGAACCTGGCGGTATGGTTCGCGCTTCATGTGCTGTTCCGCGAACTGCGTGAGGTCAGCTGGCTGGGCACGACGGTGGATGTTCCCGTGTTCAACTCCATCAACCTGCCGTCTCTGGTGCTGACGCTCGGGGCGCTGCTCGCGGTATTCCGTTTCAAGATCGGCATGATCCCCGTGCTCGCGACATGCTCCGTCCTGGGCGTGCTTTATGGCGTTGCCACGGGATCGATTTAAGCAGTGCCATAGGCGCAACCACTTTGCGGCAGGAGGCATACCTGGCAGCCCAGACGCCGACGAATGCTTCGCGCGAACCTTTAGCCAAACAGAGGTTTTCGCTGCTGCCTGCCGGTGCCAGGCCGGCAGCTGCCCTTCTGTTGACGTCCAGGGGATTGAGGGCATTCGGCGACGGGCTCGTCAGTCTTCTGCTTCCCGCCTATTTGGCCACACTTGGTTTCAGCCCTTTCAAGATCGGGGTTCTCACGACAGCGACGCTCGCGGGTTCGGCGGCGCTCACCTTGACCGTCGGGTTTGTCGCACACCATTTCTCCCGCCGCTCCCTGCTGATCGCAGCTGCCGTCCTGATGGTCGTCACGGGGAGCGCCTTCGCGTTGGTCCAGGACTTCTGGCCGCTGCTCCTTGTCGCATTCGTGGGAACGTTGAACCCATCCTCGGGCGACGTCAGTGTGTTTCTGCCGCTGGAGCATGCGCAACTCGCCCACAGTGTCACTGACCGCGACCGCACCGCGCTCTTTGCACGCTACAGCCTTATCGGCTCAGTAGTAGGGGCGGTCGGTGCTCTGGCGGCTGGCGTCCCCGACCTACTCCGCCAGATTGTCGGATTGGACATCAAGCAAGGTCTCCAGATCGCCTTCCTGCTTTATGCCTTTCTGGGGGTAGGAGCGCTGCTCCTCTATCGGAAACTGCAGGATGAGCCGCTCGATGCGAGTGCGGTACAGGCGGAACCACTACGCAAATCTCGAACCATCGTCCTCACGCTCGCTGCACTTTTCAGCCTTGACGCTTTTGCGGGCGGTTTCGTGGTTCAGTCATTGTTGGCGCTTTGGCTTTTCCAACGGTTCGGCCTATCGCTCGCCGCGACGGGCGCAATCTTCTTTTTGACGGGTATCCTTTCGGCTGGGTCGTATTTGGTGGCCGTGCAAATCTCTAAACGGATCGGGCTGGTGAACACGATGGTGTTCACACACCTGCCGTCCAGTCTTTGCCTTTTGCTCATCCCCTTCATGCCGAGTCTCGGTCCCGTTATCGTATTTCTGCTGATCAGGAGCGCCTTGTCGCAGATGGACGTACCGACCCGCACTTCTTACGTGATGGCGGTGGTGACGCCCGGCGAGCGGGCGGCCGCGGCAAGCGTCACCGCCGTCCCGCGCAGCCTCGCGGCAGCCGCCAGCCCGATGCTTGCCGGCTCGCTGCTCGCAATGTCCGGTTTCGGTTGGCCGTTGCTCATCGCCGGCGCCTTGAAGATTGTCTACGACATCCTTCTGCTTGCGATGTTTCGCAAGGTTCGCCCGCCAGAGGAACGACGAGATAGGCCGTAGCAGTCCGCAGAATGCCCGAGCCAACATGAGCAGCGCGCCCCACTCAATCTGCAGGTCGAGGCCTTGGCGTCCGCTTGACCAGCGTGCCAATGGGTCCATCTTGTTCGTATCGGTGCTCGCTCTTTCAGCGCGAGGTGTAACGGATATGTCGAAAGCTCTCTTCGCTTTTGCGTTCGCAGGCGTCTGCTTGATATCGGCGCCGGTGTATGCCGACACTGTCGATCTCGGGCTAGAAGCTTTTCACCAGACCTGTCTTGCCCATGGCCCCGACTTCGAGCGAACCGCCGCTGTGGCGAAGACGCGTGGATGGACACCGCTATCCAGTGACGCAGCGCTTGCTCCAGTCGATGACGTGGAGGCCTTTCAGGGTTGGGCTGTGACTGGCAACGATCTACCTGCCGGAACCATAATCGCGGTGACAAAAGCCACCTTGAACGGCAAGGCCGTGCAGACCTGTTCCATCAGACTGTTCGACGTCGACCGCGCGACATTCGAGCAGCGCTTCTTCGCCCGGACAGACGCCGAAAAGATCGGCGAGGACCGGAATGGAGCTCAGGTCTTCAAACTTTACATATTGATTGCAGGCAATCGAAAACAGCTCGTCCATTTGACATCTCCGGTCGACACGGAGCGAGTGAATTCGATCATTGTAAGCTCGATAGCTGACGACTAATCAGGCGCCCATGCCTTTTCCCGCCATCCTCTGGAACAGGTCGTCTGCCTGTGCCGGTGAAAGGTTCATGTCGGTGGCGACCCACCAGGCGAGGATCGCAAGAAATGCGCCGGCGATGAACTGAATGGCGAATTCGGCAGGCATGCCGCGATCGCCGATCCGTTTCTCGACGAGTTCTTCCCGGATGGCTCGCCGGATACGCTCCCTCAACTCGTCGTGGATCGTATCGCCGCTGCTTGCAAGCAATGCGTGGTGAAGCGGTCGGAATGCATGTGCGTGCTCGAACATGGGCAGGCTGAACTCGAACAGGCGGCTACCTGTTTCTTGACTTGCAGCCTCGCGCCTGCGGCCGATCGACCGCAGATGTGCCTCGATGGTCGCGCTGCGCAGAGCATCCTTGTCGGCATAGTGGGTATAGAAGGTCGACCTGCCGACATTGGCCCGCTGGCAAATGTCGTCGACGGTGATGGCAGCATATCCACGCTCCGGGATCAGGGCGATGAGCGCGTCCTGCAGCAGGCCGCGCGTCCGCACGACGCGTCGATCGATCGTGTTCCGCTCGCCCGCGCGTTCGATTTTCATGACCATGGCCCTCTGCAGTGCCCGGTTTCGGACATTCGGCGGTCCGATGTCCGACAACAGCATTTCCAGACATTGTGTCCATTATGATACGCCAAGTCCAGGAGCTCAAATCGGGTATGGGCACGCCGCAATGAAGCAGAAGGTCGCCAGACATGCACCCATCTGATCATCACGCCGGTAACGGACCGCATTCGCGCAAGAGGGTGATAGCGTTGGCCCTGCTTGCCAAGCTGTCGCTGGTCGCCGGCTTCCTCGTCCTCGCCAAATTGGGCATGAGCTATATTCAGGCCGGCGCCTGGACGGCGGCATTCCACGGCCTCGTCCTTGCGGTGATCGCCGGATTGGCGCTGTGGGGCAGCCTGCGTCACAGGGGGCTCGTCGGCAACGCTGCGCAGAGCGCGAGCGACAGGGGCATCGGCATCGTCCTGCATCGGGCGGCGGCCTATGACTTGCTTGCGCGCGTTCTGACCTTTGGGCGCGAGGGCCGCTTTCGCGAGCTCATGCTTCGCCCGGCAAAGCTCCAGCCGGGCGAAGCGATGCTCGATGTCGCCTGCGGCACGGGCACCCTTGCCATTGCCGCGAAGCGGCTGGTCGGTTCGGGCGGAAGCGTCACCGGCCTCGACGCATCGGCCGAAATGATCGAGAGGGCGCGCGCCAAGGCCGAGCGCTCCGGTCTCGATCTGACGTTCGTCAACGGGACGGCGCAGGAGCTTCCCTTCAAGGACGCGCAATTCGACATCGTCGTCGGCACGCTGATGCTGCATCACCTGTCGAAGCCCGTTCGATCGGCCTTCATCCGCGAGGCGGCACGCGTCCTGAAGCCAGCAGGCCGGCTGTTGCTCGTCGATTTCGGCAGGCCCGTGCGCAAGTCCAGATTGCCCCGGCTCCACAAGCATGGTCATGTCGATATGCATTCGGTCGCCTCGCTGTTGACCGAGAGCGGATTCCAGGTCAGCGACATCGGCGCCGTCGGGACCAAGAACCTGAACTATATTCGCGCGGCGACGAACAAGGACCAACCGGGCCACGTGTCGCCGTGATCATGCTCAGACGCTAGTTGCATAGCGACCCTGTTCTGAAGAATTGGCGTTTGAGTGTCCCATTTCGGCCTGCTTGCAATGGCAGGTGTCCTACCTGATGCGGAATCGACGAGCGAAAAATGCAACTGACGGGCATAGTATCAGGCGCGGCGCTGTTGCTCGCTTCCGCCGCGGCGGCGAACGCCCATCCGCATGTGTTTGCCGAAGCGAAGCTGGATTTGACCGTTGGTCCAGACCACACGGTCAAATCGCTTCGGCATCTCTGGCGTTTCGACGACCTCTTTTCCAGCACCGTGCTGATGGAATTCGACAAGAATTCCGGCCTCGTCCTTGATGCAAAGGAACTCGATGAAGGCGCTCTCACCGTCCATGCGTCGCTGGCCGAGTACAACTATTTTCAGATGGTGACCTTGAACAGCAAGGACGTGACTATGGCGCCACCGCCGAGTTTCAGCGTCAGCTATGAAAAAGATCAACTCGTCGTCCACTTCGAGACGCAGCCGAAGGACCCTTTGGCCCTAGCTGGAAGAGTCAGCATCGGCGTCTACGATCCGACCTTCTACACGGCGATCGATTTTACCGACGACGACAAGATTGCTGTGGCTGGCCTGCCTGAAGGCTGCTCACGCGCGGTCGTGCGTCCAGAGATCCGGACACGGCCCTCGCGCAGAACCAGAAGAGCCTGACAGACGCGTTCCTTAGCGACCCGACGGGGACCAATCTCGGCAAGATTTTCGCGACACGCCTCGAACTGACCTGCGGCTGAAGCGGAGCCGGTTCGATGGCCATTTTCCAGACGTTGGTCGAGTTCCAACGCACGATCTACCTGGCGCTGGCCGAGCAAATCAAACTGCTTTCGGCCGGCGGCGATTGGCTGGCGTTCATGGCCTTCCTGCCGATGGGCGTTCGGCGCGGCACATGCGCTGACACCGGGCCATAGCAAGGCGGTCCTGGCCACGTATCTAGCGGGTTCGGACGCAAAAGTTTCTCGAGGCCTCCTCGTATCGACAACCCTATCGATCACCCATGTGACAACAGCGGTTCTGATTGCGGTCCTTTCGCTGCCGCTTGTCTCAATCGCGCTGGGGAGTGTTGGCCGCGCTCCTCTGCTGGAAGACATCAGCCGCGGACTGCTTGGGTTGATCGGCCTATGGATGCTGTGGCGGGCACTCAGCCATGGGCATCATCACAAGCACGAAGGCGAAGCCGTCGGAGTCATGGCTGGACTGATTCCTTGTCCGCTCACGCTGTTCGTCATGACGTTTGCGATCGCGCGCGGCGTGCCGGCGGCCGGCATCCTGTTCGCTGGCACGATGATGATTGGCGTGGCGATCACGCTGTCAGCGGTCGCAATTCTCTCGATCCTACTGCGCGAACGCCGGATCTGGTTTGTCGAAGGCAGGTCGCGTCTGTTCGAAGCGATCACGCGCTCTATCGAGGGCTTGGCTGCCGCTGCCCTGATCGCCCTCGCGATCCATGAAATCTTGCTTCGCTGATTTGACGAAGACACGACTGTCGGTGCAGGAGCGCTGCACCCTGTCGAACTCCGCTGTAGCGATTTCTGTCCTCCGTGGGTGACGCAGAGTATCAACGCTGTGCTGGGATGCGCGGCGCCGCGGGGAGGAGGTCGTCACCCGCCGGCAACTGGCTGCTCAGGCGTCGAGGTCGTCGACCGCGAACCGGACATATTTGCCGAACTTATGGAAGGACGGCCACCGCTCAGCGATCGTTAGCATTCCAGAGTGTGGGCCTCCAAACGAGATAGCGAGCCGCCGCTTCGGCATCGACGAACCGGATCGACTCTGCGTCATCCACGAATTGCGCGCGACAGAGGTGTCCGGCGCCGGCCAGCGTTGCTGCGTTGGCTTATTCGAAACCGGAGGAATCCTGCTCACCGTCTGCGCGCCTGGTTCTAGGAGGCACTGCCCGGTTCTAGCCGTTACGATGGCGGAACGGCCTGTAAATTTCCGAGCTTGGTGCGTGAGGAGTATTTGCCGTCAACAAGACCGAGCGGCTTCTGATCTGCCGCCTGCGTCAGCGCGTCAGCGGGCTTGGGGGCGATGGTGGGGGGCGCGATGATTGGCTCGGGAATGAGCGTTGGGGCTGGGACTGCTGGCGCGCCACCGATCAGGGTCAGACGCCTCTGCGCCACGGCGTCGGCGGCGGCCCTTATTGGGTCATCCTCGGTGTGGACATAGCGCATGAACATGGTGACAGTCTTATGCGCGGTGAGCGCCATGCCGACCTTCACCGGCACGCCGGAGTTGGCGGCGCATCGAATGGCCCGATAGCAAGACCGGCGTTATGTCCAAGCCGATGAGCGCGGAGGCGGCCCGGCTGTTCGGGACGGCCCCGCGCCTCGAGGCCTCGCCCTTCGTCTGCCCATCAATCTTCGATCCAAACCTCCCGATGTCGAAGCACACCTACTATCACGGCTGGAAGCGCATCCTTGAGCGGGCCGGCCTGCCGCACATCGGCACGCACGGCATCCGACACCGCTCGGCAACCGACATCGGTTGTCTAGATCGACCCAAGCCCATTCGAGCTGCCGGATCTCCGACATGCGCGCGGCGAACTCGAATTGGAGCCGGACTGCGAGGAGGATGAAGGGATGCTCCAGGCCCTCCGTTTCGGCCCTGTCGAGGTAGGCGTAGAGGAGCTTCAATTCCGTATCGGTGATCAGCCTTGTCTTTCCCCGTTCCGGGAACTTGGGAACATATCGGCATCGGTTCGACCCGTCGGGCCGCATTCCCCAGACCTCGGCCATCTTTCGGACGACCGCGAGGACGCGGTTCGCATTTGTCGGGGTCCTCGACATTTTTTTCATGAGGGTCGCGATGTCGGCCCGCGTAACGTCGGGCACCTTCATCTGGCCGAGGTATGGGACGATGTAGAGCTTCCCGTACCCCCGGTTGGATGTGACGGTCGAGGACTTGTTTCGGCTTTCGGAATAGTCGTCGATAAAGCGACCGAAGAGTTCCTTGACCGTCGGTGCCTTTCGCGCGGCGGAGCGTTCGGTGCTAGGGCCCTTGCCCTTGCGGACGTCGGCGAGCCAGTTCTGGGCAATCGTTCGAGCCTGCTCCAGAGTGATTTCGCCGAAGCGGCCGATGGCGGGTTTCCGCCGCTGGCCGTTGGCGGCGGCGTAGCCCACCATGAATATCTTGCGCCCGGTCGGCGTGACCTTCAGCAAGAACCCCGGTATGATGGTGTCGCGAAGTTCGTAGGGTTCCTGATCGGCCGTTGCAGCATCGACGATCGTCTTGGTGAGTTAGCTACAATCGGTTATCGTACAATTGGATACCGCCGGATAAAGTTACGATAGGCCATATCCGGTCGCTCAAAACCGCGGTCAACAAGGGTCAGAACAAGAGCTGCTCAAAATCGACGCGATGGAAGGCTCCCGCTCCGCGGGGGTTGGCATCGTTAGGATGGACAAACCGGGAGCGTAAGACTCCTGCGGCGCATTTGATTCGTGATCGTCGCGCAGCCGTACCAGCAGTGCTGCCCGCAGGCCCGCTGCATCTCTTCCGGCGATCCGATCGCCTGTCGCGAGCGACTCAGGTGCTCTTCAGGGTCCCGTTCATCCCTTCCGGATAGAGAAGCCGCCCTTGCTTACGCCGTCCTTGTCGGTGAGATAGACGATCCGCAGCACTTCCTGCGGCGTCCTGGTGAACGCGATCGCGTCGGGCGTCGAAGGAACGAAATTGGCCTTGCCATTCACCTGGATGCCCTGGTCCTTGTCTTCCGGCCCGTCGATCTTGTCTCGTGCGTCCGAGACGGCATTGGCGGCCTTCCAGGCTTTCTCTCCCTTCCGGTACAGTGTGGAACGCGCCATTCCCATGTGGTAGGCCTCGACCGCCAATATGCCGGCGGCGGCGGCGAGAAACTCCTTGTTCTTCAGAACCGTCGCGGCACCGGCATAGGCGGTGACGCCGACATCCTCGAACAGCATGCCGCCGAGAACGAAGTTCGTTTCGTTGCCGAAGGGATCGAAGTCCCGCCCGAGGCCCGCTGCCTCCGCAACCGCCTTGAACCCCGCATCGAAATCGATGGCCGGCCTGTCGACTGCGTTCTTTGCAAGCGTCTTGCGATAGAACCGTACATGCGCGAGTTCGTTTTCAGCAACCTCCTGCATGAATTCGCCGATGGCGGGTGTCTCGAAGGACACTTTCTTTCCGCCGACGACATCGCCGGGTTTGGAACCGGCATCGGCAGCGTCGATGCCTTTTCCGGTGGTGCCGCGAAGATAATATTCGGCCTCCATGTATTCCAGGTTGAGCGCAAAGCGGAAGATGTCTTCGTCCTGCACTTCCTCCTTGGCATAGGCGCGAGAAACCGGCGCCAGGCCCGTTGTGGCGGCGAGGCTGGCTCCCAGCCCAAATTGCAATGCGCGGCGACGGGAAAGGTGGAGTGAAGGGATGGCACGTATCATGGCTTCCTCCCAAAAGCCCGCCGGCATCATCTGTTGGCGTCCGATCGCGGGCCACGCGCCCAACTCCGCCATAGGCGAAATGTTCCTTTGAAGGTCGGACTTTGCAGGGGTCGTGCTCCGGATCAATGGCTTTTTGGGCGCGTAACGTCGGAGTTGGCATCGACTATTTGTGACCAAGCCTCGACTCTAGACATTGAGGTGACACATTATGAGCCGGATAGCGCCCGCGTCAGCACGGTCGACCAAGAACTCGAAACGCAAGTCGGCAAGCTAAGGGCCGGAGGGAAACGAGCGGGCCGTGATAACCCAGGACAGCAAGGATGACTGGAGGAGCTTCAGGCCGGAAAGGAAAATTCCTGTCGACTTGTGAGACGAGTGGGCCATCCGAGAGAAGTTGGTATTCTGGTCGATCCATCCGGGCCTTGCGATTTCTCGCTTTTGCTGCGTCTATTTATCAACCGGTCTGGCCTCTTCGTCGATCAAACACGCTGGGAAGTCACAAGGAGTATATGCACATGGCAACTGGAACCGTGAAGTGGTTCAACAGCACTAAAGGGTTTGGGTTTATCCAACCCGACGATGGCGGTCAGGACGTTTTTGTTCACATCTCCGCCGTCGAGCGCGCTGGTTTGTCGAACCTCGTTGAGGGCCAAAAGATCAACTACGACATCGAGCAGGACCGGCGTACCGGCAAGTCTTCTGCTGGCAATCTCCGCAAAGCAGGTTGATTTCTCTAGCGCGCCGTGGCGAAAGCCGCAGGAGCGCGGCAAGTCACGAATGTACTGACCCCGCCGTGTAAAAAGCGCGCGAGCTTGGTGTGATGGAGAGACCTGGGCCGGGGCCATTGCGCGCAGCGAATCAGACTTAGGTCCCTACGCAAGGCCAGCCTTAAGGCTCCGTTTGGAACGTCTAGAGAAGCTGCAGGTTTGGGGCGGTTTGGCGCTATGTTTTGCGCCCACGAGCCCACAAGGAGATAGCTATGAGAATGCATCTTTCCACCGCAGCGGCAGGATTTCTGCTGCTGGCCGGTGTCGGTGCCGCCGCCGCCCAGGACGTGGTCATTGACCCGCAGCAGGAAACCGTCATCAAGGAATATGTGAAAAAACAGCCACTCGCTTCGGTGAAAGTCCCTGGGGTAGAGTTGAATGTCGGCTCGACGCTCCCGGACAGCGTCGAGCTTCATGAAGTCCCCAACGTCAAATATCGCTATGTCGTCGTCGACAACCGGACTGTCGTCGTTGACCCGGGCACACGTAAAATCGTGAAAGTCATCCAGTAACCTGAACGTCTGAGAAGACCGCCCGCCGTGCCGAAGGGTGCGGCGGGAAGCCAAGCATGAGCTCTCCAGAATGCGAGGCGCTGCAATGTCCCTCTCTCCCAGTCTATCCTCCGTCGGTCTGACTTTCCAATGCCCGCATTGCAACTTCGCCGTCGTCAGGAACGGCAGCTGGTTTCAGGTCGTTTCCCATTACAAGTGCGAGGAATGCGGACGCGAGGTCCGGATTACGTATCCCGATAAGATTGGCATCTTCCAGAAGCACGCGCACTTGGCCATTCCCCCGCCGGGAGCGAGGTAGATTTGCAGGCCCGAAAGTGAGTTCGAACTGCTGGGCGTCGAGTCCGAGCGGGCAAGGCGGCATTCGCCTGAAATCGGCACGCGGAGGACTAAGGGTCGGGTGGGGATCGCTGCTTGGAATCGTGAACTGCGGGCTCCAAGGAGTGGCGAACGTCAGTTGAGTGCTGCCCATCCAGTCAACACGATGAGGGCCAACGTGAGCAGCGCGCCAGAGACGTACAAGATTGTCCTGACACTATCCCCCTTGGCGGCGTTTCCACCACGCAGGTAGATTCCCAGGTGGAGGAGGCGTATCGCCAGGTGGGTCTAGACCAATGTCGTCAAAGTGGCCGCTCCAACACCAACCGTCATCGCTGGCACTGCGGGCACGATAAAGGGCGGCAGTGCCTCGACCGAATTCATGTGAACGCGGTCGATCCTATAGAGCCGGTTGTCGTCGTCTGCCGGGACTACCGGTCGTGCCAGCGCTCCTGCAAACCTCTGGACGAACCCGAGTAGACTGCCAACACTACCGATAGCAAGCAGCGCGCGAGCACGCCGAGAAGACTTAACCAATAGACTTCCATGTTGTCTCCACTCCCTGGAATCGCAGTGGACCAGACGGTGCTTGCGAGTGATGCTCGCAAGGGCGCGGACGGGTCAGGCCGCCGCACCGGGGAAAAGGCCCTGGAACCGCCGCAGGTACAGCGGCCAGCCTTGATCGCTATCAACCCCCACGCGCACGCCCTCCCAGCCTTCGCCATGGCGTTCGAGATTCCGGTGCTCGATCTCGACCCGGGTTCGGTTCTCCGTCTCAGGCGTGAACCGGACTTCCCATTCGCTGGTTTTGTTCAGGTCGCTCTCAATCTGCCACCGAGGACTGATGTCCCAGCTCAGAACGAGCCGGCCGGGGGGATCGTAAGCCAACACACGAGCCCAGTGGCACTCGCTGCCGTCCACGCCGCGATCGTAAACGTGGCCCCCGACCCTGGGTTCGAAGATGGTCTCTGCGATCGGCACGGCAAGAAGATTGTGCTCGCGAGGTTTGAATTTCCCGAAATCCTCGGTGAAGACCTTGAAGGCACGCGCGATAGGTGCCTCGACAACGACGAAATGCCTTACGGGCGCGGTTGCAGGAAGCTTGCTCATGGCTGGTCCTTCTTTGGGTGCTCGACGGCCAGTTTGTAGCTCGCCAGGCTCTTACTCCAGAACTGATCGATTTCCGCGCGCAGACTTGCCAGGCCGTCCGGATCGATACGGTATATTCGTTCCTTGCCTGAGCGCGTGTCGGCCACAAGCCCGGCATCCTTGAGTACTTTCAAGTGCTGAGAGACCGCCGGCCTGGTTACAGGCAGCACACGAGCAAGTCCGCTGACCGAACAAGGCTGTTCGACCAACAATTCGAATATCGTGCGCCTCGTCGAGTCTCCGAGCGCTGTCCAGTGTTTCGCGTTAGTGGCCACTAACGCGAACTTAAATCGATGGGCCGGCACTGTCAACCTGGAGTGCTCGATGGTACGGAACTCAGGCCGTTGGCCCGCCGGAAAGCGGTGCTGGATTTCCACATTCGGAAAGAAAGAAGACTACTCCGTGGCGATCTCATCCGGCCACATCTGGGCGCCATGCAGGACGCGAAGGATGCGAACCGTGTCGGTCGTCACAACATAGGCGGCGATATAAGGCGTGCGCGGGATGACGAGCTCTCACGTGCCCGCGATCCGGCCGGGTCGCCCGCTTTCGGGAAAGTCGATGAGACGGCGCGCCGCAAACACGATCTGCTGGTCGACGTCAACTGCCGCGCTCGGATTTCCGCTTCGATATGTGTGAAGATGTCATCGCGATCGGAGAGCGCAAACCGCGCCCAGACGAGCCTCACCGCTCGCCCGCCACGGCCCTGCGAAGCGCTGCCGCCCGCCGTTCAGCAAAATGGGCCTCGGCGTCCGCGTCCTCAACGTCGGGCCGGGTGTCCTCGAGCGCCTGCAGAACCTTGGCGCGGAACCAGGCATCATGGGCGTCGCTGTTGCTGACGAGTTCGAGCGGCAAGGCGCCCTCGTTCGCCGTCCGGGTCAAGAGGATACGGACGGCATCCGAAACCGTGAGTCCCATGCTTTCCAAAACCACCGTGGCGCGTTCCTTCACTTCCGCGTCAATTCGGGTCTGGACCAGTGCGTTCGATGCCATGGCCGGGTCTCCTTTCACTGACGAAGAACGTAATACATCTGCATGACAGTTTCCAGACCCGAGTCATGCAATCCTGGCGGCCACGCGCTGCTCCACCAGTAGCCAGCGATAGACATCAAGGGCGGGCCGCGATGGGCGAACCAGTCTCCAGAGCTCCTCTCGGCAAAGTCGCGTCCCCAAGTTGGTGACGCGCCGATCGCCCAAAAGCTCCGCAAGCTCGCGAAGCTGATCCCGATGCCGGCGCCGAGACTTGCATGAGGGCCAAGGCCTTCGCTCGTTCGCGATCGAGAACGCTCAGGCCTCGTAGCGATCAGCCGAATTCTCCAACGATATCGGTCACGATCACCTCATTTCTCGATAAACTGTGAGCGACCATCCCTGTCCGAAAGGGGATCGCTCTACGTTCACCCGGATTATCGAGGCGCGGCGAAAAGAGAACCCTATGCCTCCACCGTCGCTCAAATATCAGCCAATGCCCGATCTGATTGTCGCTCGAAACGATCCCGCACTGTCCGCGAAGGTGATGCGCGAGGTCGATATGGTCTACGAGGATGGCCCTTCCGACATCGATGATCGCCCGCCGCATGTGCGGGCTGCATCAGGGCTCGTGCGCTTTCAGGACTATCTTGCCGTCATCCAGGACGACGCGAACTGGCTGGCGCTCATAGACGACGACGATCGCGTTCATGCCTGCCGCTGCCCCCCCGGGGCCGCGGAGCGGCGCACGTGTCTTCGTCGTCTCGGGGAAACAAGCACGAAAAGTTCGACCTCGAAATCAAAGGCGGGACCTTCGACGAACCGAAGGCGGTCTGAAGCGCCGGCCGCCGCGGCAAGCTCGCGGGCGGCTGCGATGAAATGGGCGTTGATGTCCATTCGACGGCCTCAATCTGGTATTGCTTGGCCCACTTCCGCAGCAGCCAGGCCTTGCCGCATCCGACATCCAGGACACGCATCCCGTCTCTGATCCCGCAATACTCGCCAAGAAGGGCGAACTGCTCGGGCGAGATCGGATTTTCAACCTCGGCGGCTCCGGCGCGGATGGCCCAGAATTCGGTTGCGTCCATGGAAGCGACCTCCGATGGCTGCGTTGTCGTTCTTCGCTATCGCTGCGAGGCAATCACCTCGCGCAAGATTGAGTTTAGATGCTCGGGTCGCTCCAGTGGAACGTAGTGGCCGCATTCTGGGACGATTTGAAGGCGCCCCTGTGGCGCTGCATCGGCCTGTGCAGCGCTGACTTTCAGGCCTGGAGCGCTGTCATACGCGCCCGTTACGACGATGACGGGACGAGGAAATGCTAAGAGGAACTGGTCATGGCTCAATCTGGTGTGGAAGGCTGTTACACCGCGTGTAACGTCCAGCGTGACTGGCGAAGGGCTATACGCTTGGCATAGCCGATTACTTGGCTGGTGGCGGAACTTGAAAACAGTGAATTCCAGAAGACTTCCCAGGCCTCCTCAAGTCCCTTTTCCTGAAGCGCTTCTAGCGCGGAGGCGTGCAACGCGGGGTCGGGCCGATGCCTGGCCTTAGTCCGGATGAGGACCAAGGCCGCGACCCGGTCGGGCGCGGCAACAGCCAGCTCGAGCGCGCAGGACCCTCCAACCGAACAGCCGACGACAATCAGGCGGTCACCTTTCACCAACTTTAGAACTTCGGCGGCCCATTCCTCGATACGGTCGCCCAAGGGGTACAGCGTCGGCGCATAGGTTGATCCCGGAAGAAGGTCTGTCTACCCGGCCCACATGGAGCCATCGAGCGGAAGCGCATGAAGGAGGCTGAAGGTGTGAT
Organism: Mesorhizobium sp. M0601; assembly: GCF_040320845.1. Taxonomy (NCBI): domain Bacteria; kingdom Pseudomonadati; phylum Pseudomonadota; class Alphaproteobacteria; order Hyphomicrobiales; family Phyllobacteriaceae; genus Mesorhizobium; species Mesorhizobium sp. M0601. The sequence goes on along the minus strand of NZ_JAMYQK010000053.1, from coordinate 16,554 downwards.
GCCAGATAAAGCGGGCAGAGGTGCAGTCGCCTCGAAAGGCCGGCGTATTCTGCAGATGATTGACCTCAGTCGCCGGCCCCCGATCCAGCTGTTCCAGTTCGTGAAGAATATCGACAGGAGGACCACTCGTGACGTTCATGATGACCGCCGTTCCGGCGGAGCCGATAGAGGATGATCCGTCCCGTCGGCAGAACCTGGGTGAGGAGATCAAAATCGCGGACGTTGCCGGTCAGCACGCTCGCACCCAACTGACACCCCTGCAGGAACACGAGGGCGTCATTTAAGAAGCGGCGCTCGTGCCCCTCCCTCTTGGGCAGATTGCTCAGCCGGAAGAGCAAGCCAGCCAAGACCCCGGCCTGTCCCCAGATCGCATCGGCCGGTGCATGAAGTCGGTGGTCCGGAATGTCCTCTACCGTGGCTTCAATCGTCTCGAGGACAGCTTTTGTGGAGGCATGCTTAGGGTCCAGCTGACCAAAGGCTTGGGTCAGCTCAGACAGGCAGACAGCGGAATGGTGGCATCGGCGATAGGTAAGCAGCGTATCGACTTCAACCGGCGATCGTCCCTGCAGGACATCCAGATAGACGCTCGTATCCAGAAACAGCGGTCCCCCGATCGCAGGTTCGTCAGCAACCCATGGGAGATCGTCGTCGGCCCTGCGCTTCAGCGTTCCGTTGTGCTTTTGGGGCTTTAGCGATCGGAGGGTTTCGGAAAGATCAAACCCCAAGATCCATGTCCGCCGGGATACTGCCCTTACGTCCGACCAGGCGGGCGCCAAAGTCATCTTCGAGGGCCAGGCGCGACAGCGCCAATTCCAACAGCTCCGTGTCCGAGGTGACGTGGGCGCGCTTCTTGGCCGCCTCGATCAACTCCGCGGGCACCCGCGCCGAAAGACGGGTATTCTTCGCGGCGCCGAGGAGGCCGGCGGCTTTCGCTTGCTCCAGTACAAGTTTATTGCGGGTCGATGCGACCGTTGCTTCGCTTTCTGCAGCCGTCCGGGTCTGCGCAGCCATGAGAACCTCCTGTGTTGAACAGAATATAGATTGCGTTGAACGCATAGGCGAGGCTTCGTAGCCGCTGGCCGTCGGGACCATCGCTCCCGGATGATGAAGCGGACATCTGACGCTTTCGCACTCATCACGGGCGGTCAGTATTCGGGGCTTGCGACCCACGTGAAGGGCGGAGAAGTCCTCATCGCATTGCAGCGACGGGCAGTCCAAGGTCGCCGACGCGCTCTCAACGGGTGCGCGTTTTCAGCTCTACCTGGCCCTGCGGCTTGCCGGATATTACGAGTTCGCCCAGTTTCGACCCTCTGCGCCATTCATTGCCGACGACATCGTGGAGACCTTCGACCATTTCCGGTCCGAGGAGGTTTTTCAGGTTGTTTGGTCAGATGGCAAGCGCTGGCCAGGTGATTTATCTGACGCATCACCAGCACCTGTGCGAGATCGCCAAGGCTGTTGTTCCCGGCGTTACAATTCACGAGCTCACGAAGTTGGCTGCTGCGGCGTGGGATGAGTTGAGGCTGCAAACTGAAAGTAAATGGCCGGGCCGTCAGAAACACACCGCGAAAGGACGGCGAGTGCCACGGTGTCGGGGAACGCATTCCCATCCTCCGCCGGCAAGCCGAAAGCTCCAAGCTGGGCAGCCCGTGCGAAGCCTGTGCGGCTGGCTCACTCCACGTGGGTTCCCAACGTTCGGCCTAGCAGCGCACGCCGCTGCTCTCGCCGGTCCAACCCGCGGGAGGTCTTGGCATGCCCAACATTCATTCCGGCCATTGCGACAACGCCGACGGCGACGGCGATTTGACGCTCTGGGAACTGGCCAACCCAGCAGCTGCGCTACGGGGCAGTTTTCTCAGAGTTGGGTACCGTCACGCAGGCCTGACCCAGCCAGCAGCCGGGATTTTCCCGGAACGAATTCGTTAGTTCGCCTTGCATGGTCCGAGCTGCGGCGTCGGATGTCGTCCAGCTATTCCGGTCGCGCAAAGCTGACAAAATTTCACACAACTTTATAGCGGCAGCCAAAACCCGTCACTTATAGTTCGCTCGGTATCGCTTCTAATGCTAACGCCACCCGTTCAGGTCGGTACACCAGGATGACAAAGCAAAAGCACAGCGCCCAGACTCCCGCCGTTTCGCGAGGAAAATCCAATGCTAATGACGCACTGCCGCCGACCATTCCTGCCAAGCGTCAGACGTCGCACCGGAAAGAGACGGCGTTCTTCGTTGCGCAAAATCTGCAGACCGCTCCAGTGCCATGCCGCGCTATGTCGAGCAGCACCGGCACTTTTCTGATTTTCCCGGAAGAGACCGCCAAATGGTGGACGTCCCGCGCCATTGCGGCCTGGTTAGCTTTGGCGGTCAGCCAGGTTCTTGAGCAATCCGCGCGGCGGCGGCTGATGCGCCGGAAGGCAGTCGATTCTCGCCGCAACCATGACGCATAAGATCCAATTGCAGCCGGGGGAAATACCAGAAATCATAGCCAGTGTTGAGGCGTACCGAACCCATATTGCCCACTTGCTGCAAGACCTGCGACGTGCGGGTCCGTCCGAAAAAATCATGTCTCGACCGGCAGCCGGTTCGACCGCTTGATCTGCGTAAGCGCGAAGCTGGACTCGATCGAGGAGACGCCATCGAGCCGCGTCAGCTTTTCCTTCAGGAAACGCTCATAGGCGTGCAGGTCGCGCACCACCACACGCAGCAGATAATCGCGCTGGCCAGTCATCAGATAGCAATCGACCACTTCCGGCCAGCGCGCGATTGCCGCGTTGAACCGCTTCAGCTCGCTCTCGCGCTGGCGCTCAAGCTTGATCGAGGCAAACACCGAGATCGGCAGATCGACCATGTCCTGGTCGATCAGGGCGGCATAGCCGGTGATCACCCCCATGTCCTCCATCAGGCGGACCCGGCGGGCGCAGGGCGAGGCCGAAAGGCCGACCCGCTCGGCAAGCTGCTGCGCCGTCATCCTGCCATTGACCTGCAGCGCGGCAATGATCTTTCGGTCGATATTGTCCAGTCGACTTTTTGGCACCGAACGTTACTCCATTGGTTGATATTGGCACAACCAGCTAATCCAGCTGCCAATCTCATGCAAGTTTAGCGACAATTGGCTTTTGCTCAGCCCTAGGATTGAGACATCGCAACCGGGAGTCTTGCAGCATGGACAAACAAAAACTGGAGGCACTTTCGGCACTGGAGAAAAAGGTGCTCTGGCTGTCGACATGGATGATCCATAACGCCAATCACCTGCGGGAAAATACGGACGGCTTGAAGGTTGGCGGACACCAGGCATCCTCGGCGTCGCTGGTGACGATCATGACCGCGCTTTATTTCTCGGTGCTGAGGCCACACGACCGCGTCGCGGTAAAGCCGCATGCCTCGCCAGTGTTTCACGCCGTCCAGTATCTTCTGGGCAATCAGACGAGGGAGAAGCTCGAAGGGTTTCGCGCCTTCGGTGGCGCGCAAAGCTATCCGTCGCGGACCAAGGATGTCGACGACGTCGATTTCTCCACCGGCTCAGTTGGCCTCGGCGTCGCGCAGACACTGTTTGCCTCGCTTGTGCAGGATTATCTCGGCGCCCGCGACGAAAGCATGCCCGAGGGCCGCATGGTGGCGCTGATCGGCGATGCCGAGATGGATGAAGGCAACATCTTCGAGGCGCTGCTCGAAGGGTGGAAACACGGCCTGCGCAACTGCTGGTGGATCGTCGACTACAACCGACAGAGCCTCGATGCCGTGGTTCGCGAAGGCCTTTGGGAACGCTTCGAAAACATTTTCCGGAATTTCGGCTGGGACGTCGTGATCCTGAAATATGGCTCGCTGCTCGAAGCCTCTTTCACCGAACCCGGCGGCGAGGCGCTAAAGGCCTGGATCGAGGCCTGCCCGAACCAGCTCTATTCGGCGCTGACGTTTCAAGGCGGCGGCGCCTGGCGCAAGCGCCTGGTCGCCGACATCGGAGACAAGCCGGGCCTGGCATCGCTTCTCGACCGGCGCTCCGATGCCGAGCTCGCCGCGCTGATGACCAATCTCGGCGGCCACGACCTGCCATGCCTGATCGAGGCCTTCGGGACAGCACGCGGCAACGATCGACCGACATGCTTCATTGCGTATACGATCAAGGGCTTCGGCCTGCCGCTCGCCGGCCACAAGGACAACCACGCCGGCCTGATGACCAGGGATCAGATGGCGGTCCTTCGTGCCTCGATGTCGGTCGGCGACGGGCGGGAGTGGGACGCGTTCGAGGGATTGGCTGCTGGGGATCTGGAGCTGCAACGATTCCTCGACGCCGTTCCGTTCGCGGCAAAGGGCCAGCGGCGCCGGCACGCCCAGCGCATCGTGGTCCCTGGTCGTCTCGTCGCGGAAGCCAAAGGCAGCGTCTCCACGCAGGTCGGCTTCGGCAGAATTCTGGACGAGATTGCGCGGGCTGGCGGGCCGCTCGCCGACGCGATCGTGACGGCATCGCCCGACGTCACGGTTTCGACCAATCTCGGCCCCTGGGTCAACCGGCGCGGCCTGTTCGCGCGTCAGTCACTCGCCGACACTTTCCGCAGCGAACGCATCGCCTCGGCGCAGAAATGGGAATTCGGCCCCTCCGGCCAGCACATCGAACTCGGCATCGCCGAGAACAATCTGTTCATCCTGCTGTCGGCACTTGGGCTGTCGCATTCGATTTTCGGCAAACGGCTGCTGCCGATCGGCACGCTCTACGATCCGTTCATCCAGCGCGGTCTCGATGCGCTCAACTATGCCTGCTATCAGGATGCGCGCTTCCTGCTGGTCGCCACGCCATCCGGGGTCACATTGGCTCCGGAAGGTGGGGCGCATCAGTCGATCGCCACACCGTTGATCGGGATGGCACAGGACGGGCTTGCGGCCTACGAGCCGGCCTTCGTCGACGAGCTCGCCGTCATCATGCGCTTTGCGCTGGATTATATGCAGCGCGACGGCGACGCCGTGCAGTCGGAGCGCACCTGGCTGCGCGACGAGACCGGCGGCTCGGTCTATCTGCGGCTCTCGACGCGCCCGGTCGAGCAGATCATTCGTCCCATGATGCCACAGCTCGAGCAGGACATCATCGACGGGGGCTACTGGCTGCGGGCTCCGGGTCCCAATGCCGAAGTGATTGTTGCCTATACCGGCGCGGTTGCGCCGGAGGCCATCGAAGCTATCGGCATGATGGCAGAGGACCGTCGCGACGTCGGTCTTTTGGCCGTGACTTCGGCCGATCGCTTGAACGCAGGCTGGACAGCGGCAAGTCGCGCGCGCGAACGCGGCCTCGTTCACGCCAGGAGTCATATCGAAAGGCTGTTTGCCGATCTCCCTGCGCATTGCACCATCGTCTCCGTCACCGACGGTCATCCGGCGGTACTCGGCTGGCTGGGTTCGGTGTACGGCCATCGCACGCGCAGTCTCGGCGTCGAGCATTTTGGCCAGTCAGGGACTATCGGCGACCTTTACCGCCACTTCGGCATCGACGCCAATTCCATAGCCACAGCCGCCGACCGGATTGCTGGTGGGCGCCCCATCCGCCATCTGCGCGCGCTGGATTGATGCTGACGACATTCTGTGGCCGAGGCCTGATCGTGGATCTGAAATCATGCCACTCGCTGCTCGGGTAACGCAATGTCTGAACGGCGCGCCTCTGTCGGACCGGGCTAGTGCTGAAGCCCGGTGATCATGGCGACGATCTCGTTCTTGTCGGTCTCGCTGGTCTTGCGCACGCCGATCTGTTTGCCACGTCGCAGAACACAGATCCGATCTGAGAGCCTGAACACCTGGTCGAGGCTGTGGCTGATGATCAGCACGCCAATGTTGCGCTGCTTCAGCGACAGAACAATCGTCTCGACCTTGGCGGTCTCGGCAACGCCGAGCGCGGCGGTTGGCTCGTCGAGCAGGATCAGCTTGCTTGCCCAGTGCGTGGCGCGCGCAATCGCCACGCCCTGGCGCTGGCCGCCCGAGAGATCGCGGATGGTGGCGTGAGCCGATGGAATGCGAACGTCGAGATCCTTCACCAGCTTTTCGGTGTCGTCGATCATCCGGCGTCGGTCGAGCAGGCCGAAGCGGTTCACCGGCTCGCGGCCAAGAAACATGTTCATGTAGACGGTCTGCTGATCGGCGAGCGCCAAGTCCTGATAGACCACCTCAATGCCGCGCGCGCGCGCCATGGTGGCGCTCGACATTGCCACCGCCTGCCCCTCGATGATGATCGTCCCGGATGTCGGAGCATGCACCCCCGTCACGATCTTGACCAGCGTCGACTTGCCGGCACCGTTATCGCCGACCAACGCCACTATCTCGCCGGGATAGAGCTCGAGCGAGAAATTTTCGATTGCCGTGAGGCCACCGAAATTCTTGCGGATGTCGCGCAGCTGCAAAACAGGGGGCGTGCCGGTCGTGGTCGCGTTCATCACTTGCTCCTAGACAGGCCAGGCAGCGGTTTCGCCAAAACCGTTTTCGATCGTTTCGACTTGGGGCGCCCCCTTTGAGACACCGGAGATGCCGACCACGTAGGCGCGGGTCACGAACGCCTGGCCGCGAAAGCCGAACACCGCCGTGTCGCCGGAGCGTGGCGCATTGGCGCCGCTAGCGTCAATCATTGCGTAATAGTCGATTGCCGCAGGCGGCGGCACCTCGACGCTTCTGAGCGCGGCGGCGGCCGTGGTGGGTTCTGCGGACACGATTGCCTTCACCTCATAGTCCGGAAAGATCGGATCGATATAGAAGCCGCCACCCAGGCAGTAGGCTTTGCCGCCAGACAAATGCGAGACCTCGGTCAAATACAGAACGGCAGGGAGCTCCGGCAGATCTTCCATGACGTGCAGCGCAGTGGTGCCGGCCAAGCCATTGCCCGGTTCACATTGCGTGGCGCCGGCTTCGGCCAGCGCGCCAAGCAGGACACTCGACGTTGTGCCGGGCGCGTTCACCTCTATGTCGCTGCGACCGGACTTGGCGAGCGCTTCGGCAGCTCTGCCCAGTGTCGCCAGATTGTGTGTCGGCAGGACCGTTCGCGTGGTCTGGTCGAACAACAGCGCCGGGAAGGTGGTGATGCCAGCGAACCGTCCGCCGTCGAGACCATCCAGTTTTTCGGCGACCGCGGCGATATCAGCCGCCTCAAAACCACCTTCGTGGCCGCGGTAGAAAACGTCACCATCGGCGCGGATGCGGGCAAGCAGGTTTTGCGTGTACCCGGCGAGCCTTGCGCCGGCAGCGGCTTCTTCAGCCTTGGTGTCGTTGAAGACGGTCCAATAGTCCGGCCTGAACGTTTTGGCCGCCGCATTGGCCTCGTGCCTTGCGATCTGCTGCAGGTGGCCAAGATGACCGAGCCTCAGGCCTGCTCTGTGCGTTGCCCGCGCGCAGGCCATGTCGACGGCGACGGCCTGATCGATGCCGCCACGCTTGAGCGCATGGCAGAACGAACTGGCGCGGCCGACCTGCTTGGTCATGGCGAAAATCTTCAGGCCGAACCGGTCGGCCTCGCGCTTCAGGACCCGGGCATTGCTTTCGACGGCATCGAGGTCGAGCACATAGGAATTAGCCGGCAGCTTTCCTTCCTGGTGCAGGCGCATGGCGCTTTCTATAAAGCTCGGATTGCGGCGCCGCAGAACATCGAGGAACATGACAAAACTCCTTCAACGGGACTTTTCGCGCAGCGATACGGCGACGGCCGCAAGAATGATCAAGCCGCGCACGATCATTTGGTCGGAGACGGACAGGCCCATCAGGATGAGGCCGTTGTTCAGCATGCCCATCATCAGCGAGCCCACCAGCGCACCGACAATCGATCCCTTGCCGCCGTTAAGCAGGGTTCCGCCGACAATGACGGCCGCTATCACCGTCATAAGGTCGGTTTCGCCGAGCGTGTATTTCGCAGCCTGCAGCCGGCCCGCATAGAGCAGCCCGGCAAGGCCGGCGAGCCCGCCGCTTGTGGTCAGAACGGCAAGCCTTATCTGCGCCACGCTGATGCCGGAAACACTGGCGGCACGGCTGTTGTCGCCGGTGGCCAGCACATGGGCGCCGAAGCGCGTCTCGCGAAAGATGAGATGCGCGATCGCAACGGCAATTACCGTCCACCAGATCAAAGACGGAACACCCAGCAAAGAACCCGAGCCGAAGAAACCGGTGAAGGCGTCGTTGGTGACCGGGATCGACCGCAAATCGGTCATGGAGCGAGATACGCCGGCAAACAGCCCGAGCGTCGCCAGCGTTACCAGGAATGAAGGCAACTTGACGTAAGCCACGAGAGCGCCGTTGAGCAGGCCGATCAGAAGGCCGGCGCCGAGGCCGGCCAGCACCCCAGCCAACAAGCCGTAGGCGTTTATCGCCACCGCGGCTGCAAGGGCTGCCACGGCAACGATCGAACCTATCGAAAGATCAATCTCGCCCGCCGACATGACAAAGACAAGGCCGATCGCCATGATCGTCACTGGTGCCGTCTGCAGCACGATGTTCGACAGGTTGCGGACCGTCAGAAAACCGCTGTCCTTCAGTACGATCGCGAAGAACAGAAAGATCGCCAGAAATCCGAGATAGACGACATATTGCTGCAGGTTGAAGCGGCTGACCAAGCTCGCTGCCCGGCCGGGGCTGGTGTTGATACTCGACATTCTCACTTCCTCCGGCGGGGCGCCATCGTCTGCCGCTACTTCAGGGCGGCCGCGATGGTCGCGGGCACGTCCTTGTTGAGGGATCGCTTCCACCCGTCCTTGACAGTGTCCTTGGTGACGGCGAGGGAATCGACCACGATGAACGGCGCGGCCTTCTTGCCGATCAACGAGGCGGCCGTGGCGCGCGCCAGCGTCACGCCGATGTCGTAGGCTTCGTCTGCGATGAGTGCCGCAACGTTGCCGCCTTTCACCATGTCCAGTGCCGCCGGTTCGTTCAGGTCGAGCGTGACGATCTTGGTGTGGCTGTTGCCGGCCGCCCGCAATGTGGACAGCACGCTAAGCGCCGGCTCAGCCCAGGTGACGTAGATACCGTCGAGGTCCGGGTGCTGTGTGATCATCGCCTGCGCGATTTCCTCGCTGCGCGCGGGGTCGGCCATTCCGGCCTCGGCCACGATCTTCATGTCGGGATAGTCCTGCTCGATCGTGTGCTTGAATGCTCCGTCACGCTGGTTGGTGACGTAGAAATCGGCATCGTGAAAGATGTAGCCGACCTTGCCCTGCTTGCCGAGCGCGTCGGCCATTGCGATCCCGGCCTTGTTGCCCATCTGGAAAAGGTCGTCCGAAACGATGGTCACATAATCCTTGCCGTGAACGTAGCCTGCCGGCGAATTGTCGACGAATCCCAATTTCACGCCGGCCTGGCGCGCAGGATCATAGACGGTGGCCGCACTTGCGGGATCGACCGGTAGGGACAGTATAATAGAGGGCCTTTTGGCGAGTACTGTCTCGACGTCGGATTTCTGACGGGCCGCATCAAAGCCGGCGTCGGTCTGAGCGACGACCGTGATGCCGAGCCGCTTCAACTCGTCCTGGGCGCCGCTGTTCACCGCGTTGGTGTATTCGCTCATCTCATGCCAGACCAGCGCGGCGGTGTATTTGCCGTCCTTGATCTGCTGCTCCTCAGCTGGTGTGAGCACGACGCTCTTTGCCGGCGTCGGCTTTTCCCCGTTCGGTCCCGTGGTGGTGCCCTCGGCTGCGAAGGCGTTGGCAGCGACGAGTGCTACCAGTGCCGACAACATTCCAATTGCTATGCGCATGTCGGTTCCCCTTGTTTTTATGATGTCGGCGGCCCTGATTGGCCGCCGGGCATTGCCCTGTCATTTGGCCGCGTCGAGCACCGATTGCGGCGCGTCGCGGTTCAACGAATCCTTCCAGCCCTGCGCAACGTTCTGCTTGGTCACGGTAAGCGCCGGGGCAACGACGAAGGCCGGGGTCTCCTGGCCGAGCAGCGCCTTGACGCCGACAGCGGCCATGGCGCGGCCGAGCTCATAGGCCTTGTCGGCCACCAGTGCGGTCACATTGCCGCCCTTGACCATATCGAGCGCCACCGGTTCGGCGAGGTCGAGCGTGACAATCTTGGTCTTGGTGTTTCCGCTTGCCCGCAAGGCCGACAGCACGCCGTCGGCCGGTTCGGCCCAGGTGACGTAGATGCCGTCAAGATCGGGATGCTGCACGAGCATCGCGCTGGCCAGCTCTTCTGCCCGCGCCGGATCGGAGATCCCCTGCTCGGCGACGATCTTGATGCCGGGATAATCCTTCTCGATCGTTGTCTTGAAAGCCTGGTCGCGCTGGTTCGTCACATAGTAACTGGCGTCGTGGAAGATGTAGCCGACCTTGCCCTTTCCATCGAGCGCCTTGGCCAGTGCATCGGCCGCCTGCTTGCCCATCTGGAACAGGTCGTCAGTGACGATGGCTGCATAGTCGGTTCCGTGCTTGTAGCCTTTCGGCAGATTGGAAAGGAATACCAGCTTGGTGCCGTCGGTGAGCGCCTGACGGAACGCCTCGGCCGAAGTGACCGGATCGAGGGGCAGTGACAGGATGACGTTTGGCTTCGCCGCGAGCGCGGTTTCGATGTCGCTGCGCTGGCGCGCGGCGTCAAAGCCCGCGTCGGTGGTGGCGACGATTTGAATGCCGGCACGGGCAAATTCATCCTTGGCACCGGACGTGACCGCATTGGTGAAGTCGGAGGAGGTGTGCCACAGCAGCGCGGCCTTGTAGCCCTTCTCCTTTACTGCGGCCAGGTCTGCATCCGACAATCTAACCTCGGCGCTGGGTGTCGCCGTCTCGCCGCTCGGTCCCACTGTCTGTGCGCCGGCTCCACCGGCCATGAGCATCAGGCTACCTGCAAGTGCTGTAGCAACAAGTCTGTCTATCAGCATGATAGTTCTCCCATTTTCGCTCTCAGTTGTCCTTCATTCCGTAACGCCGCAATACTCCACCATGAACCGGGCGAAGCCGATGACGCCGGCCAGATATTCCTCGACATCGACGTGTTCGTTGAAGGTGTGGCAGTTGCGAATATCGCCTGGCGCGCAGTACACGGCGGGGATGCCGAGCCGGTTGGTGAAAAATGATGACTCTGACCAGAATGGCGCGCCTTCGATGGCGCCGCGACCAGCCATCGATCGGGCCATGGCGGCAGCAAGAGCGCCGACCTCCGGCCTGTCAGGTGCAATCTCGGCGGCGTTACCCCCGAGCGGATGATCGCGACCGGCCGGATAGGCGAACGCCAACATGATTTCGGGATCGGTGATGGCGCCGCGCACCACTGCCTCGATTTCGGCGGCGGCCTCGTCCAGCGACTCGCCGGGCAACAGCTTGCGGATCAGCGACAACGTGCAGCGTTCGGGCACCGCGATGTAGCCGCCGCCCGCAAGGCCGGTGATCAGCAGGAAGCCACGCCCAATCAGCGGGTGCTCGGCCCTTGTTGCAACATCTTCCGAATGCTTCCACAGCGCGCTCATGACGGCGTGGCTTGCACGCAAGGCATCCTTGCCGAGTTCGGGTACGCCGAAATAGGCTGATCGTCCGGTGATGGTGATGTCGGTAATGAAGAAGCCAATTTGGGCCGGATAAACCGAAAGGCGGGTAGGCTCCACATAGACGACGAAATCGGGCGCCACGATTTCGCCTCTCTCGATGCGGCCGACGAAGTCCTTGATGCCGGCGGAGACGCCGGTTCCAGGCTGGCCGCTCTCCTCGTCGCCGACGAAGGCAAAGGCAACGTCGCCGGCCAGTTGGATGTCGGCTGTGTCTAGCAGAGAGAGTGCCGACAGCGCGGAGCAGATGCCGGCCTTGAGGTCGCCGGCGCCGCGGCCCCAGATCTGCCCGTCGATCATTGGCGCGGCAAACGGATCCTGCTTGGCGGTGCCAGCCCAGTGCTCGCGCCAGCCCTCGACATGGACCGTATCGGTGTGGCCGATGAAGAGCAGCCGCTTGCCGGCGCCGGCACCTTTGCGCTCACCCCAGATGTTGGGCCGGCCGGGCGCGAATTCCGCGCGCCGAATTTCGCTCAAGCCAAGCACGCGCATCCGGTCTTCAAGGAAGGCGACAAAGTTTTCTTCGTGACCGGTTATGCTTTCGCGGCCGATTGCCCCCCGCAGAAGCTCAACCGCTGCGTCGCAATCGAGGGCCGCGCGCAAGCGAGTGGTGATGTCCTTTGAGACAGTCATAGCGTGGCCTCGCGCAGCACGGCCGAACTGGCTGGGGGAAGCGAAATGCGTCCGTCGGGCGCGTCGACGCCGAACAGTGTGTTGTGCAACTGGCCGAGCCCGATCGCGGCAGCGCCGATGAGCGCTGCCCGCGACCCGAGTTCGCTGGCCTCAACGGCGATAGGGTAGGGGAAGCAGCGCGGCAGCAGGTCCCTAACGCGCAACAGGATTTCCGGCCGCAGCCCGATCGAGCCGCCCAGGACGACCTTTTGCGGATTGGCAATTGCCGCTATGGCCACAATGCCTTGCGCCAGGTAGCGCGCGGTTTCGTCGAGCACCGTCGCGGCATGCCTGTCTCCGGCCAATGCACTGTGGAAAATCGTCGGCACGTTGACGATGTTGCCCGTCAGCGCTGCGTAGCGTTCAACCATGGCGTTGGTTGCGACCACGCGCTCGAAAGCGCCGGCGCGCAACGATGTCGGCGCGAAAGGATCGGCGCCAATCGGCAAAAAGCCCATCTCGCCGGCTGCATTGCTGGCGCCCCGCACCAGATTGCCTCCAACCATGAGGCCGCTGCCGATACCGGTACCCAGCGCTATGAAGGCGAGATTGTCGATACCGCGGCCGCACCCCTGCCAGTTCTCGCCGAGCACCGCCAGATTGACATCGTTCTCGATCATCACATGAAACCCGAATGCCTGCTCGAAAGCGCGAACGACATTCATCGTGCCAAAGCCGGCAATATTCGGGGCAAGCAGAACGCGGCCCGTCTTCTTGTCGGGTGCACCGGGAACACCAATCACCGCCAGCCTTATCTTTGTGCGCGAGATTCGGTGCCTCTCGGCCGCCTGAAGCGCTAGATCCACGATCTGGTCGACGATGAACTGTCCGCCCCGAGGATCGGTCGGCGCCGTTTCCTCCGCGAATATCTGGCAGGCAAGATCGGTGAGCGCGACCCGGACTTTGGCGCCGCCGAGGTCGACGGCCGCGATGTAGGCCGCGTCAAATACGAGTTCGTAAGTGACAGCCGTGCGTCCGACATGTCCGCTCGTGCGCCCTGTCTCCTGCACCCAGCCTTCCTGCTCGAGCGTCCTGACGATCTCGGAGATTGTCTGCTTGGACAAGCCGGTCTGCTTTGCGATCGAAGCGCGCGAGATCGGCCCTCCTTGCACGATCGCCTCCATGACGGAGCGCTGGGAGAACTGACGAGAAATGCGCGGCAGGTCGTTCAACAGCAGCTCCGATTAATTCGTTCTATGACCGAACTTAATAGTCATTTTCGACGGCCGTCAACTGGCCGCTCAGGCTCTTCATCGGCGGGCCGCCGACGCATATGCGAGGCCACGGGGCCATGCAGGAGGTAGATAGTCACCGCACCAATTGCGGCAGCTTATCTTTGGTGATTTCGACCAAGGCTCTTACCGCCTCTTGTTTTGCAGCTTCGAGGTCTGGCAGATCGGTGCCTTTGACGTCGGGGAAGACTTGCCCGGTATCGGTGAAGTCGAAGAAAAAGCGAGGCATCCCTACAAACACAATAAACGCAGGAAAGGTTCATCTTGCTTCACGATTGGCTATGCAGCCGGCGCCCCGCCGCTCTAATGCACGCAGCCGCTAACGACCGTGGACTGACCTCCGATGATGTCCGCGACATTTGGTTAAAAACGTACGCGGCCAGACTCATCGCCCTGATCCGCCTAGAGTTACTTCCGAAAGGAACGCTCTCATGCTGCCATTGCCCCACGCCGTCGATCCAAAGGTAGTAGCTGAGATCAATAGTTTGCTAGACGATCACACGGGGGCGGTGCCAGTGCCCGTTCACAAACTGGCGGCGGTTGTCCGGCTGCGCCTCAAAAGCCATCTTTCCATCGCGACTATCGAGGAGCTGATCGTGGACGAAGCCGAGTGTCGCCACCTGCCCATGCTGTTCGAACTGCCGGGAACGGAAGCGGCTGTAGTTTCAACTGCTCTGAGTCGCGCGACTTGAAGGTTAGGGTTTGGGCATTCGGCTCTGGCAGGAGAGCCCACCGCGCGTCCGCCCCAATGGTGACAGCCTATGACCAGCAGCAGCTCAACTAGTGGTACTGCCTATCCTGGCGACCTGATTCTGTTGAAGCAGGTCTTTGATCGTGTATGCGCCGAGCAAGGCATTCCAGTAGGAAGCGAGCAGGCGGAGCGCCTGAGCGTGAGCGCAATGGCACTCTTCTCGGACGGCGAGTTCGACGAGGCCGTTCTCTATGAACACCTTCGGTTTGTTGCCCGCTCTCTGCCGAGCAGGGACCGAGCATGACCTACCATGATTCGGATGGTCGGCGGGTTCGTGCCGCCCTACTTACCCCTCATGGCAACCCATTGGTTCGTCCCTCCGGTGTTCGTGAAGACTGAAACCGGCGACAGGCATGGCTGCGACAATGCGAGGGCAGCCCTTGAGCAGCTCAAGAGGTGGACCCGCAGAGGACCTCGCTGGCATAAGGCGGTGACCCTCTGCCTGTCAGATCTAGAGGGCGATCCGATTGACCCTCAGGTGGTACGAAAGGCCTTCGAGGCTGCCGCCAAGGAAGCCAAGATGTATCTCTCCCCGTAGGAGGAGGAGAAATTTCTCCCAAAGATTCAGTCCTTTATTTCGTACGATTCGAACATTGATTTGTTCGAGAGGTGACCTAAGTGGCCGCTTGGGTTCTCGCTGAGGTGGGAGGCCTCGTATGAACGTTTGCACGGACTGTCGACCCGACAAGGTGACGGCCAAACACCTTGTTCACGAGCTAACCCTACAAGTCCCTCGCGGCCAAATCATCTCCATAAAAGACACTATCGCAGCAGTGCGCCGAGATGGGCCACATCTGGCGGAAACTGACTGCGAGCTGGTGGAGCTTATTGTCAATGTTGCCCCAGCCTTTGGCCTGTTTGTCGGGTTCGATCTTCGCGAATAGCCGCATGGCAACCCATTGGTTCAACCGTCTATGGGATCGAGAGGGGCGCGGGGAACTTCGCGCGCGCACCCACCAAATTATTCGCATCCCCTTCGGAACCCTTTCGCAACGAAAGTGTTTCAGACCGAATGTGGGAACGACGTTATGCCGGCACGACCAACAGCAGCGACAGCCTTTCAACGGCTGATCAGCTCAGAAGATAATCGTCAGCTGCTCCGCAACAGGCTTGGTCTCGAAGTCGACGAGAAACTGCCGGCGTCCCTTGCTGCATTGTTGCAGGAGCTTGAGCGGCGAGAGCAGGTCGAGGCTGATTGGAGCGCCACCACTTTGGCAGCGCGGGCTTCTATGGCCTTCGACGAACCAGAAGGAACCTTCAGTGACCCTTATGGCCATGCTGCGTAGGGGACGTGCCTTCCGGGGGATGATCAGTTCGGAAGGCTACTGCCGGAAGCTGCGCAGGCTCCTAAGGTTTGTGGGCGAACCAACTCTGACACCGACGCTTGCCGCACTGGCGCGGGAGCTTTCAGAAGAGTTTGAGCTGCGGAAGCAAGAATCGGCCGACGAAATTCCTCGCCCTACAACCCATTGGTTCTCCCTCCGGTCCTCGTCAAGACCGAGCGTCCCGGGATCATCCACCACGTCAACAACGCCGAGACGGCCGGCGAGGAGCTGACGAAGTGGACGAAGCGTGGCCCTTGGTGACCTCGCGGTGCGCGTTTGTATGGCCGCGATATTCGACGAGAGGGAACCTGAGGAGGCTCGTAAGGCATTCCTGGCTGCTGCCGAGGTGGAGGGGACGTTACGGTCGCCTCTGATTAGAGCTGGTGATTGGAAAGTTTATCAAAACTCGCGACCGGAAGCTGGTTACTGAGGAAGTCCCCTCTAATTTCCACCCATGGCAACCCATTGGTTCTCCCCTCCGGTGTACGTCAAGACCGACCGACGTTGGGCCACCTACGGGTGCAACAATGTCGAGGGTGCCGCCGAGGAACTTATGAAGTGGACCAAGATGGGACCTAAGTGGAGGAAGGCTGTGCAAGCGTAGAAGCCCTTCAGGACCGTGTGGAAGAGGTCCGTCAGGATTTCGAGGCTGCTGCCAAGGAGGAGGGGTGTTACGCTCCTCTGGTTAGGTCTCCTGTGTCCCTGTGCCCCTCGACTACACCCTGAGGAGAATTTCAGGGGAGCGTTGGGATACCGGCCTAATCGTCACTCCATGTCGGGCACGTCGCCCCGAACCAAAGAGTGTCGTTGGCTCGCCGTATTCGCCCAGCGCCGGGTTAGCATCACGCGACCCCGCAATGTCACGGTATGTTTCGTCGCCAGAGCTTTGGCGGTCCTTTATCGCTCGGTCTTAGGTCTGCTGCTCGGCTGGCCCATAGGCTGCGTGGAAGTCGCCGCTCTCATCGCGGGTCGAAGGTGGTGACAACAATTAGCTTGGGGCCTTCTGCAGTTGTGTGCGTCAAGTTCTGCAAAATGGCGTGGCATTGCGGTGACGTCGGCGTGTCCGCCGCGCAGCCCCCGTGTTTAGCGGAG
>NZ_JAMYQK010000052.1:0-35956 GCF_040320845.1 Mesorhizobium sp. M0601 | reverse complement strand
TTGTTTCGCGAAACGGCAATTCAAACCGGAGGCGCCCGACGAAAGCTTGGCAAACCAACACTTTGGAAGCATGCGGGCTACTTGCCGTCGTGTTGTCCTTTATTATTACCGTTCTGTTGGTTGGTCTCATCCTTGGCTGAACCCATGCCCCTGCCACCGGCGACACTATGCCGGGCAATTGGCGAAGGTTGTGGCCAGTTCGAAGGATTAAACCATTCGTGCTAAGCGTTGATAGCGTGTAGCCATAGGAGAGGACGCCAACGTGGACAAACGGGCTGAAGGAGACGCGGAGAAATTGGCTCGAGGCGAGTTCGAGCTCAGAGCCGAACGATATGGTGTGAACGCCTTTCTTCTCGTTGTCGAACTCGTAAATCTGCTGGAAAAGCGTGGAACGATCAGCAGCGACGACGTCGCGAAAATAGCCGAAGCCGCCGCACTTGCCGTTGCCGCATCCAGCGAACCCGACGTGAACAGCATCAATCTGTTGCAGGCCATCGCTGCCGCACGCCGGCCCAAATAGGCTTATATCAAATCCGCCAGCAATCGGCGCCCACCGACGCGTGGACTACCGAGATCAAAGGGACGGATGCGGAGGGCAAGCGTGTCGAGGACAACGCGGGAACAGTCGCTCCCGATTTATTCCTGACCTTTTCTGCACTCAATCTCTGAAACCACCCACCCTGCCGGTTGCCGCCACCGATGCACATGCCAGCGTGCCAATGCGCACGACCGAGTGCGCTGGTGTAGCGAAGCTTGCGCAGCTACCGCGTGCTCATGCACCGCAGCCTAAGCCTCATGCTAATCACCCAGCCGGTTGAGTGCAGTAGGTACAAACGTCCGCTTGTAGAATGGCCTTCTTGCCTATTAATGCAGACGCTCTACCTCGTCCCGATGATTTGGGCTCCCGCTGGAAGGTTCTACGATGCCGGCGAAGTCGCCAATCCACCGCCGATGCACGACCCGGTCATTCTGCGGCTGGTCAAAGAAACGGGGATCACCGTCGAACAGGCGCGCGACCTCATCAACCTATTGGGCAACCTCAACTGGAACTCGCTCTTGCGAGAAGCCCGCTTCCTTACCAGCGCCGCCGAGGCGATAGGCACTCAGTCACGGATATTGAAATGTTGAAAGCGCCACAAAATCCGCTAGTCTTAACGGCGGTCGCCTCTGCTTGCCACGAGGTGACTACCTAGCCTAACCCCGCTCCGGCCAAAGCGTCCCCCCGCCCTCGCCCCAACGCCGGAGCGGGGCTTTGGTCATCCCCGGCCTTGTCAGGCGCACGGTTGTCCTTGCCACGATGGCCAGTAGCCACGGTGTCGGTGCGGTACTTCATTGTCGCTCAACGTCGCCGCATGTCCCTTCAAAACAACGCGCTTGCTCACTGGATGACCTTCACGATCCTGCGTGTGCCTGGATCGACCAGGACGGTCTGGTTGTCGACGACGACGTAGCGGTATTTGACGTTGGGGACTTCATGAAGCTCGACGGTATCGGGCAGGGTCGAGCCGACATTGAGCTCCACGCCGGGGAGCTGGACGGACGCCAGAGGCTGCTTTTTCACATACTCGCGTACGATCGTCTCCTGCTGCGGTTCGATGACCACGTCCTGAGCGGCAGCGGCGCCAATACCCGCAAGCAGCAAAAACCCAGCCGCGGCCGCCGAAAGATGCATTCTCATGATTGTCTCCTTTCCTCGTGAGCCACCTCTGCGCTGCGCTGCGTCATGCTGTTCGCAGCGGGTGGCTAGGCCGGTAACGTCATCAGGTGGAGCTTGTTCCGCCACTCGGATCGCTTGCCGTTTCCTTCCATTAGTTTGGAACAAAGTTTTTTAAACGCAGTTTTGCGGGGTGAAGGGACGCATTTTCCAAGGAGATCTCTCATGAAAGGCGTTCTGATCACCAGCATGTTAGCAATCAGCGTCAGCTGCGGGGCCGCACTTGCCCAGACGCAGCAGTCGACCGACGATCAGTCCGGCGCCAATTGTGCAGCGGGCACTGCCAATTGCCAGAACGGCGCCAAGATGGGCGAGCAGGCTCAGGGCAAGGCCGGCGCCACCACTGATCAACAGGCGCAGGGCAAACCGAAGCTGAAGACCGGCGAGCAGGCACAGGGCAATGCTGGCGCTACGACTGACCAGCAAGCCCAGGGCAAACCGAAACTGAAGACCGATCAGCAAGCCCAAGGCAAGGCTGGCGCCACGACTGACCAGCAGGCCACGGGCAACACGAAGATGAAGACCGAGGAGCAAGCCCAGGGCAAGGCTGGAACCACCACCACCGAGCAGGCTCAGGGCAACACCAAGATCAAGCCCAATCAGCAGGCTCAGGGCAAGGCTGGAACCACGACAACCACCGAGCAAGCTCAGGGCAAGCCTGGCGCCACGACCGACCAGCAGGCCACGGGCAGCACCAAGATGAAGACCGACGAGCAGGCTCAGGGCAAGGCCGGGACCACGACCACCGAGCAGACCCAAGGCAATGCCTCGACGCAGACGCAGGACCAGAGTTCGACCGCTTCCATCAGCAATGTGACCGTTGAACAGAAGACCCAGATTACCCAGGTCATCAAGGAAACGAACGTCCAACCCGTTTCCAATGTCGATTTCGACATCTCCGTCGGCGTCGAGGTCCCGCGAAAGAAGGTCCGGCTGCATCGTCTGCCGGCGCGCATCGTCAAAATCGTTCCGGCTTATGAAAATTACGAGTATTTCGTGCTCGCTGACGGCCGGATCGTCATCGTCGACCCGAATACCTACAAGATCGTGATTATCCTGACCTAGTCGTGGCCAGACGGTCTACCGTGGGTTGATTCACCAAAAAAGCCCGCCGCGCAGCTCGGGCGGCGGGCTTTTCCGTACCCAGCTCCAGCGTCTGCAAATCGCAAATCAAGGTCCGTCCTCGGGGCGAGGAGTGAGCACGGTATGATCGATGGTGTCGGGCAGGCAGGGACTGGGCAGGCAGCTTGTTCGGACTGACGCGGTGGTCATGGCATCGATATCCGTGACCAGCACCATTCTCGCGTAGTGCCGCGGCCACAGCGGCTCTCCAAACAGGACGAAGACGCCGCCAATCATCAGCGTCACCAACAAGAGTGCCGTTGCGTTTGCAAATATCTCGCCGTAGCGCATGGTAACCTGTCCTGGCCGGAAATCGATTCAGCCTGTGACAGCGGCAATCGGGACGGTGCCGAAACCCAGCTCTACTGCCCTTGGCGCCTCGCGAATGCCGCCTCCCGTTGGATCCTCTCGGGAATAAGCCAGGTGAATAACGGCACTCTCGGTACTTTGTTCCCGGGTCCCGACGACAGCCGCTCCCTTCATGCCGGACGTTTCCGTTTGCGAAGCCGCTGGCGGTCGTCGCCATTGATGCGCGGCAGCGAGATCCTTGACGTGACGTTCGTGCATCTGCAGCACTGGCAGCGTCTTTTTGGCAACTCCTTCATTTCAGCCGGATCGTCGCCGGAATCTGCGTAAGCGGAAAACAGCGCCACCGCTTCCTTATGCGCCTGGGTCTGCATGTCGATATATTTCGATTGGAAGCTGTCACCACTGGCCTCCTTGAGTTGGTCGGAGAGCGCGCGAAGCTTCCGTGGAGATCGTTCGCCAGTCTCAGAACTGCCTGACGTCTCAGGACCCGCCACTCATCGAGCGCGCCGCCGGCGACTACGGCTGGGCGGCGGTCCACCGCCATCAATATAGCGATTGGCCGTACCGCGCCGGCGGAGCTTCTGGATAGCCAGGACCCGCAATGCGCAGCCCTTGTCCGGGCTCTGAACAGAGCCGGCGAGGATGCGTGAGGACCGGCTGCGTGGGTGAGATGTCCGAGCCATCCCAGCGTTGACGCCGATCCCGGGGCCGTTCGGCACGGTGTTCGGCAGCGGGCTCGCGCTGGTCCCGCTCCAGATCGTCGAGGGCAGCCGGAGGGTCTGGTTGCCCGCCATCATCAGAGAGCGCCAGTTTTCGCCTGTGGCGTTCGGTCTTATGGTCCGTCATTCGGTGCCGATGATCAGCCGGGTGGAGAAAGTGGTGCGCACCGGTCGGCTGCAGATCCTGACGGGCCCGACGGTGCAGACCCGCTCGGCGTTCCGATCTTCCTGCTCGCTGTCGTTATCGCCCTGCTGATTCCCTTCGGCAATATCCTGCCGGTGCTCTCACTGGTAGTCTTGGCCGTCGCATTGATGGAATGCGACGGTCTCGTAACCCTGATTGGACTGCTGCTCGCCTCGACGTCGTTTGTCGCGACTGCGGCTCTGCTTGTTGTTGTGGCATCAGCGGTCCCGACGTCCTAAGCGCGGGATTGCGAGATCACGGGCGCGTCGTCAGGCATTGAGTCCGAGACCCGCCGCTCACTGACGGCCCAGGCCTGCTCTTCGACATTTTCATCTGCCTCAAGTCTGCGCCGCAACTCGCTCATCACGCGGTGCGTCATCTGAACATCCTCAATCGAAATATGACCTGCCACATAGGCAACAACCATGTCGGTACCCGCAGAGCCATAACGCCAGCAATAGCAGTTTCTAAAAGGGTCCAGAATGTTTGGTCGAACTACCGAGCGGGGATTCGTAACCAGCTCGCTAAGTTCCCCGTGCCGCTCACGATCCTATAGGGTTGAACCAGTGGAGAGCCATGCGGCTATTCGCGAAGATCGAACCCGACAAACAGGCCAACGGCTGGCGCAATCTCGACAATAAGTTCGACCAGCGCGCAGTCACTTTCCACCAGATTCGGCCCGTCTCGGCGCACCGCTGCGATAGTGTCTTTGACGGAGATGATTTGGCCGCGAGAGGCTTGCAGGATTAGCTCGTGAACAAGCTGTTTGGCCGTCACCTTGTCGGGTCGACAGTCCGTCCAAAGGTTCATACGAGGCCTCCCACCTCAGCGGGAACCCAAGCGGCCACTTAGGTCACCTCTCGAACAAATCAATGTTCGAATCGTACGAAATAAAGGACTGAATCTTTGGGAGAAATTCTCCTCCTCCTACGGGGAGAGATACATCTTGGCTTCCTTGGCGGCAGCCTCAAAGGCCTTTCGTACCACCTGAGGGTCAATCGGATCGCCCTCTAGATCTGACAGGCAGAGGGTCACCGCCTTGTGCCAGCGAGGTCCTCTGCGGGTCCACCTCTTGAGTTGCTCAAGGGCTGTCCTCGCATTGTTGCAGCCATGCCTGTCGCCGGTTTCAGTCTTCACGAACACCGGAGGGACGAACCAATGGGTTGCCATCGAGGGACAATTAGAGGGGGTGGAAATGTTTGGAAGGGATGTCTGAGCCGGTGATCGAATTTGGCTTGTGCGAAGAGCCACACGACCTGCTAATCAGGAAAAAGCATCCCCTCCTCCATGGCAGCGGCCAGGAACGCCTTGCGGCACTCCTCAGGCTCATCTCGTCGGCAATAACAGCCACGCAAACGCGCACCGCGAGGTTCCAGTCAGGGCCACGGTTGCTTCAGGAGCTCCTTGGCTGCAGCGTGCACGTGGTGGACCCCTAGCGGAAGCCGTCGTGCTCCGTCTTGACGTACACTGGAGGTGCGAACCAAAGGATTGCCATGGAATTTAGAGAAGGACTTCCTCTGCGACCAGCTTCCGGTCGGGAGCTGGTAAACTTTTTGACCCTCGACCCTAAACAGAGGACCGTAACATCCCCATCTCCTCGGCTGCGCCGCGGTCGCGGTGAGGGATAGGCGCCCAGCCTGGTTCGGTTTCGCCGTTGCGGAGCCACGGAAACGGCAGATTCCCTCACGTTGGCGGTGCGGCGGTGGAACGGGGCGACCGAGAACCGCTGTTGCAGTTAAATCTCAGTCTTCGCTGCAGGCCAGCGCGATCAACGTCCACACATATTTCTGAAAGTCTCAGGCTTTAGCAGCCTTCCGCACGTAGCGATCGCACCATTCGCACGACGACGGGATCGTAGGCGATTTTTTCGGATCTGCTGTAGTTCATTATAAAGAGCGCCGCACCGTCATTGCAGACGGCAATGACGCGTACGTAGCGGATTTGCCCGTCCCTGATACCGGAATAACT
Organism: Mesorhizobium sp. M0601; assembly: GCF_040320845.1. Lineage (NCBI taxonomy): Bacteria > Pseudomonadati > Pseudomonadota > Alphaproteobacteria > Hyphomicrobiales > Phyllobacteriaceae > Mesorhizobium > Mesorhizobium sp. M0601. The sequence goes on along the minus strand of NZ_JAMYQK010000052.1, from coordinate 29,940 downwards.
GGCCCACGTCGGCTTAACGCGCCGATAGGTCACTTTCCAGCCCGCCTTTTCATCCTCGACAATTCGATGCTCTATTTCGGCGCGGAAACTGGCCTTTCCGAGCCTTGCGCCCCAAACAGCAAGAAAGGCCTCGTTTTTGCCCTGAAAAGCTGCTCCCTGGTCGGAACGCTGAGTTAAAACAAAGCCGGGGGGCGCATCGAATACAAAGCCAAACTGCTTGATGCCGAAGGGCTGCCACTCTTGCGCATAAAGAAGCGTGGTGGAAAATAACAATGAGACGAAGCTAAGCAGCAAGCGGAACATGGCGCTTAATTAGGGTCGAGTAATATACCGTCCATACCCTGCCGGGGTTTTTTGCCAAGCCGACCTAGCATCGGCAAGCTGGCTTAGTCGCAGACGCCGGCGGCGCCGCTCGACACGGCTGCTTAACCCGACTTGGCTCCAAACTCGTACTCGGGCGATCACCTTGGCCCGATGAGGCGCCGTTGGTGAGCTGCGGCTGGCCAGCGCCGCCGCAGGCAATCGATGGCAAGATTTTGTGGCCGCAGTTGGTCGGCAATCCAAGGCTTACGAATCCTCGCGTCCAATCCCTGTGCAGATTCCCACTGGAACCAATGCGACCGGGGCCGGTTAACAATTGAAGGGGTCCCTTGGATGAAGGGGCCCCTCGGATCTTGAATGATGGTCGATCTTTTGAACATCGAGTTGCCTAAAGCCAGGCAGCGCGTGAACAAGCGGAGCTGTCTCTCCACGTGCCACCGAAATCCTGGACAAAGACTGCGGCGTCGGCATTAACATCGCGCTGTGCGACAGGATTAGGTCTGCACAACGTCGACTGGCCGAGGCCAGACCTGCACGGACTGCGGTCTGACACGCTGAACATCCGGCCGCTTGGCGGAGCATCGCAACAGGCCGCAAATTTCCGCGCGATGCGCGCTCAGGGCCACTGGTGTTCCAGAGCTTCAATGCGTCCACAAACCGACGGTTGGAGCGTAAAGGACGAACTCGGCACCGAAATGTCAGATTGTCCCCCGGTCGCTACCGGCAGCAACAAGGTGGTACCGGAAGTTGTTGCGCATGCGTCGTCGAAATAGCGACCCTGGCGGATGCGGCCCGGAACGCGGCAAAGGTCTCCGGCGGAACGCTCTCAAACTCGGTATGCCTTGGCACTGGCTACAAACCAGACCGAGAGGATTCTTCTTTCCGGATCAGACCCCGTTTTGCGTATGGAGGTGGAGGGCATGACGGCAACTCGGGTCGAGACGGTCAACGAGCGGAGAGGCAGTCGCGTTCTTTGTGTCCGTCCCTCAGCAATCGGCGCAAACGCCGAACATGGAGCTGGCGCTCCTGCGAGGAAGCGGAAAGAGATCGGAGGGTTGTCTGCGGATGCTGCAGCCGCCCACGCGCCCGCTCAAGGCTTAGTTTCTTCCTGGGGAGGAGCTTGTGGGTCAGGACAATCAGGGACGACGGAGTGGTACGCTTCGTTGTGGCAGAACGACCGCTTGATCGCAGCCACCTGGAACAGCGTCGAAATCGCAATCATCACCAATATCATCTGTCTCGTGCTTGGTTCGGTCTCACCTTGATTGTCGCCGCGCACGCCGCGGCGCGTTGGAGGATGTCATTGGGATTCCTGTGTGAAAAGATCCGGGTAGGATTGCCGATTGGGCCTGTGCGCCCATAGTCACGGCATGAAGGCGGAGTATGTTGAACTGGTTTTGTTGGAGCAATCACTTGCCAATACAGGCGGTATGAATCGGGCGTTTTCCGACCGAGTGGATGACATCGCGGAGAAAACTGGCGGATCTGTCTTGTTCGACGTTCGCGTGGACGGCGATTCTCGCATTCAGAGGATGGCGGCGATTGGGTACGGCGCAAACGACACCGTGGTAGCAATCATGATGGATAAAAACGGACAACTTACATCCGCGCCGGTGGACGCAGACAACGACTTTCTGGTGGCCGAACTAACCGTGTGGAGTTCGCTGCCGATGGCCGAGCAGGCCTCTGCCAACTACCACGGCGCGGCAGAGAGCTTGCTTGCGAAGCTTCGCAAATCGGGCCGTTTCGACCGGTCTACCTGATCTTTCTCAAAGTCGGATGGCGGTGGCGTGATGGCGAGACACACGGTAGCGCGTCGTGTGGGTCATGTCCCACGAGTCTGAATGTCCCACGAGTCTGAACCAAAAAGAAAGTTTGATATCAAGCTCTTTACCGCGTCGGTGGCCCGCAAGGGCGAATTGGGACCTACAAGTTCAGCAATGATGGGCAAATTGTCCGCGTCGGTCTGAACGGGTCGACGGCACATGGACGATGCCGTCCGAATCGGTGACATAGCGCTCGCAGCGAGCCCGGATTGACCAGTTCGAGGTACGCGGGCTGATACGAGGCATCGATCACCCGCTGCAGGGTCAGATCGCTAGCGAGCGTCGCGCCGTACACGGTGGAGGCCAAGCCCGTGGCTGTGCCAAGCCCCCGTGGGCACGCTGGGGAAGCATGCCGTAGGGGCCGTCAATATAGGCGCTGCCGCGTGGCGCGCCGCTGCGATCGTGCCTGCTGGCAGGTATAGCTGCCTGCCGTCGCATAGGCCGTGGAGCCTGCATCGTCACCGTATCCAGCCATGCCGATCCTCACTTTGCAACATTCAGGTTCCGCCCACGTTGAGTTCGGCTCAGGCTGCGAGGAAAACACCTGGATGACCTACCGGCAGGCGCAGGACTTCGGTGGTCAAGCCCGTAAGGGCGAAAAAGGCACCCTCGTCGTCAAATATGGCACGTTCACGCCGAAGCATCACGACGATGACGAAGACCGCGCGATTCCATATCTGAAGGGCTACACCGTCTTCAATATTGAGCAGATCGAGAACATACCGGATCGCTTCTTCAGCCCCGCCGAGGAGCTCTCGGCAATCCGGCTCCGCACATCGAGGCCCTCGAGAGCTTCGTCCAGAACATCGGCGCAAGCGTCAGCTACGGTGGTGCCAAAGCTTGCTACCGGCCCAGCATCAACGACATCCTCATGCCTGACCGCGGGCGTTTCGACAGCGAGGTTCACCTTTACTCGACTTTGCTAGACGAGGTTTCGCATTGGTCCGGCGCAAAGCATCGCCTGGACCGCGATCTGACGGGCAGGTTCGGCAGTGAAGGCTACGCCGTGGAGGAGCTTGTTGCGGAGCTCGCGGCATCGTTCCTGTGTGCCGACCTGGGCGTGGCGCATGATCCACGCGACAACACAGCCGCCTATCTGGCGAGCTGGCTCGCCGTCCTTAAGAGTGACAAGAGAGCCATCATCACGGCCGCTGCGAAGGCGCAGGCCGCTGCCGAGTATCTCACAATGCTGCAGCCGGCCGTCGGACTGGAAGCCGCGTAATGAGATGGGGTGTCCGGAGGCCGGCGGTGGACTTCGGCGCCATCATAGCAATCGATCCTTCATCGTTCCACCTGGCGCCATTTGGTTGTCCGCGGACAACCACTGCTCTGTCTGAGGTGTTCTCCTGCATTCCCTGTGAGTTGTCCGCGGACAACTAAGCTCGAAACGGCATCAGGGTTAAGCATTTGTAAATTCGTAACGAAAAGGGTCTATTGTAACTGCGCAGTTTATCGCATCTTAGCGCTAATTGCGCAGTTCGAGGGCCAAGGATGTTGCAGCCAAAATTGGCGGCGGCCCTGAGCGCGTTTGAGGCTGGTGCACGGCATTTGCCGGCGGCGTTTCCTCCAAAACAACTCCATACTCGGCGATCACGCATCCTCTGAGACCACGAGCAAATCCCTTGAGCCTGACTGAACCGACACTTGACAAATCGGCGGCCGTCCGACACGTTCTTAACAAAAGGCACAACAAACTTACAAAAGTTCAAGTTGGCACAATCTGGCCGATAGGGAGAAGGCCGATGCGTCTGTGTGACCGAGCGGAGATTTGCGCGTGAGCACGGTGACCGTGACCCGCGAAGCGCCCAGATGGGCCCTTCCCCGGTTCATGACGGCCGAGCATCCTTTCCCCTGGCTCGCGCCGATCACGGTGATGCTTCTCGTTTTCGGCATCTATCCCCTCGCCTATTCGGTCTGGCTGTCGCTTCACAAACGCAATGTCGTTTCCCGTCAGCTCGACTTCGCCGGGCTCCACCAATGGACGCGCGCCTTCTCGGATGCGCGTATGTGGCATTCGCTGGAAACCACGCTGATCTACACCTTCGTCGCGCTTGCGGTTCAGCTTGCGCTCGGCATCCTCATCGCGCTTCTGCTTGACACCGATCGCAAAGGTTACGGCGTGCTGCGGGCGCTGATGACACTGCCGCTGGTGGTGCCGCCTGCGGTGACCGGAATGATGTTCCTGCTGATGCAGGACGGCTCTTTCGGCGTCCTGTCGTTCTACCTCTATGCCCTCGACCTGATCTCGCCGGCACAGCCGATCCTGACGCAGCCCGGAACCGCATTGGCGGCGATCCTGCTGGCGGACATATGGCAATGGACGCCGTTCATGGTGCTCATCATCCTGGCAGGGCTCAGGGCGCTGCCGAAGGAACCTTTCGAGGCAGCCGCGATCGACGGGGCCAACGGCATCCAGACGTTCTTGCGGCTCACATTGCCGATGCTGCGCAAGGTGATAGCGGTCGCGGTGCTGATCCGCGGCGTCGATCTCTTTCGCATCTACGACTACGTCTACATCATCACCGCCGGCGGGCCAGGCACGGCCACCGAGACGCTTTCGTTCTACGCTGGCCGTATCTACTTCACCGGAGACTTCCCCTATGCCGCGACCCTGTCGCTGATCGTGCTCGTCGTCTTGATCGTCGTGTCGAATCTCTTCGTCAGGCTGTTCAAGGTGAGGTTCTGATGGAGTCGTCGCGCGCCCAAACGATCGCCCGCGACGTGCTCGCCGTCCTGGTGGTGGCGATCTTCATGTTCCCCATCGCGTGGTGGGCGCTGTCGTCTATCAAACCCTATTCGGCGATCTTCGACCGCAGCGGACCGGTCTACGTCGGTTTCACACCGACGCCGGACAATTACCGTGTGACGTTGCTTGGCGTCTCACGCGTCGACATCGGCATGGAACAGGGCGGCGAGGCGGCCGGGGTGATCAAGGGTGGCGCCAGTTCATACGATTCCCGCCAGTCGTTGCTCGACAGCGCCATCATAGCCGTCGGATCTACGGCGCTGACGCTGCTGCTGGCCACCCTGGCCGCCTATTGCCTGTCGCGAATGCAGTTCAGCGGCCAGCAGTCCTTCCTGTTCTGGATTCTTTCGCAGCGCTTCATGCCGCCAATCGCGATCGTCATTCCAATCGTTTTCATGTTCCGCGATCTCGGCTTGCGCGATACCTATACGGGCCTCGTCCTCGTTCACAGTTTGATCAACCTGCCGCTGGCGGTTCTGCTTTTGAAGTCGTTCTTCGACGATGTTCCGCGCGAGGTTGATGAGGCGGCGCTTATTGACGGCGCGACGCGCTGGCAGACGTTCCGACGCGTGGTCCTTCCCATGGTCAAGGGCGGCATCGCTGCGACGGCCGTGCTGTGTTTCATCTTTTCGTGGACCGAGTTCCTGCTCTCACTGTTCCTGACAACGTCGATCCGCACTGTGCCGGTGAAGATCTCGACCTTTGTCACCTCGACCGCGACCGAGTGGGGCTACATCACAGCGCTCGGCACGTCCGCGATCATACCCAGCTTCATCTTTATCCTGCTGGTTCAACGGCATCTGGTCCGCGGCCTCACCCTCGGATCGCTGAAGGAGTGAGGCGCTGACGAGAAGAACGACGACAAAAACGCAATGGAGGAACGATCATGAGCTTCAGTGAACACGACAAGAAGACATTCGTAGCCGATACCTGCAATGACTTTACGGCGCGCCGGATAACCAAACGCGACTTCATGAGGAAGATGGCGCTCGCCGGTGTCGGCTTTTCCGCCTTCGGATCGGCCATGCTAGGTGGTGGCCGCACCAGTCGGGGGATGCTGGGCCTCGGGGTTGAAGAAGCCCGCGCCCAGGACGCCGATATGCTGAAGTGGCTGGCCGACGTCGGCAAACCATATGTCGGCACCAAAATCCGCTACACGTCGGAAGCGACGCCGCCAACGATTGTTGCCAACCAGCTTGTCGCGGGTGAATTCACCAAGGCAACCGGCATTGAGGTGGAAGTCGAGATCGTGCCGCTGGAGCAGGTTCTCGCCAAGGCGACGCAAGACGTACAGGGCCAGCTTGGCACCTATGACGTCTACTATCTCGACCAGTCCTGGATGGCGACATTTGCCCAGGATGTCGTCGATCCGCGCGAGTATTACGACCAGAACAAAGAACTGGCGATGCCGAACTTCGACTGGGACGATTTCTCCAAGCCGCTGGTCGACGGCATCGCCATGTACAACGGCAAACAGTGCGGAATTCCATTCGATATTCCGATCTTCATCCTGATGTACCGCAAGGATCTTTTCGACAAACACAACATTGCCCTGCCGACAGACCTCGACGCCTACCTCAAGGCCGTCCAGGCGCTTACAGAGGCAGAAAAGAGCAACGGCATCTTCGGCACCGCGTGCCAGGCGAAGTCCGGCCACTATTCGCTGGAATGCGACTGGACCTTCGCATTGTGGGGCCATGGCGGTTCTGTCTTCAACAAGGACAAGAAGTTTGTCGGCAATGACGAGCGCGGCGTGGCCGGGCTCAAATTCTATCAGGAGCTGGTCAAGAACTCGCCGCCGTCGGCGACGACTTGGACCTGGGACGGCCAAGGACAGGCCCTGACACAGGGACAAGCCGCCATGGCAATCACCTGGGGCGAGGATTTCCCCGGCTTCGATGCCAAGGATTCCAAGGTCAAAGGCCTGTTCGAGGCCCTGCCCGCGCCCAAGGAAGTTCCTGGTCGTCGCGCCGCTGCCGATTGCGGCTTCAACGAAATCCCGGCCGTCGGCCACCAGGGCGGCTCGACGATCTCGCTGTCGCAATATTCCAAGAACAAGGAAGCGGCATGGCTGTTCATGCAGTGGGTCTGCTCGAAGGATGTCATGGCGCGGGTATCGACGCTCGGCGGCGGCGCCTCGCCGATGCGCAATTCCTCTTTTACAGATCCTCGGGTCAAGGCGAAGGCTGTTGTCGGCCCCGGAACGACACGCCATTTCGACGCGATCAAATACACGATCGACAATCAGATGGGATCTGAGCCGGACATGCCGATCTGGGCGGATCTGTCGAACAACGACATTCCGGTTGAGCTCGGCAAGTTGCTTACGGGCCAAGACTATGGCGGCGATGCCAAGGCGTGCCTCGATGCCATTGCCGGCATTGTCGACGGCAAAGTCAAGGACGCCGGTCTTTAGCGGCTGGTCGGTGATTTGGGCGAAGGCGGCTTCGGCCGCCCTCGCCGTTTGGCAACGTGGCGGCAATGGTTCCTGATCTCGTCATCGGCATTGATTCCTCGACCTCGGCAACCAAGGCGATCGCCTGGGACCGCAATGGTCTGGCCGTGGCCGAAGGTCGTGCACCGCTTGCAATGTCCAACCCGCGTTCGGGCTATTTCGAGCAGGATCCGGCCGAGTGGTGGACCTCGACGGTCGCAGCGCTGCGCGCCGTGACGTCAACGGTTTCGCCGGCACGCATTGCCGCCCTTGCGATTGCCAACCAACGCGAAAGCTTCGGCCTTTTCGACGAGCAAGGCCAGGCGGTCGGGCCGGCAACGCTCTGGCTCGATGAGCGCGCCCGTGGGAAAGCACGGCGCTTCGGCGAGAGTTTCGGCGCGGCACGCGTCCACGCAATATCCGGCAAGCCGCTGGACGTCATTCCTTGCCTTTACCGCATGATCTGGTTCCGCGAGCAAGAGCCCGAGATTTTTGCCCGCGTGGAGCGGATGGCCGAAGTCCACGGCTATCTGGTCTTTCGCTTGAGCGGCCGGTGGGTGACGTCCACCGCATCCGCCGACCCGATGGGCATACTCGATATGCGGGCTATGGACTGGTCGAACGATATACTGGAGGCAGCGGGCGTCGCCCGGCGCATGATGCCGGATCTGGCGCGGCCCGGCACCGTTCTGGGCCAACTGACGTCGCAAGCGGCCATTTCGACGGGCCTGCGCGAGGGCACGCCGATCGTCGCCGGCGGCGGCGACGGTCAATGCGCCGGCACGGGCGCTGGTGTGTTGCAGCCGCGATGCGCTTACATCAACCTCGGCACGGCGGTCGTCTCCGGCAGCTTCGGCACGGACTACGTCCACGACCAGGCCTTCCGCACCGAAACGGCGGTCGCCGATAATGGCTACATCTACGAGACGTGCCTTCGCGCCGGCACTTTTCTTGTCGACTGGATGGCGCGCGAGATGCTTGGCGTCGATCTGCATGGCGCAAGCGATGCCCTGGAGGCGCTCGAGGCCGAAGCCGCTGCCAGCCCGATCGGCGCAGGCGGCATAATGCTCCTGCCCTACTGGCAGGGCGTCATGGACCCACACTGGGACAGTGCGGCCCGTGGTGTGATTGCCGGGCTTTCGGGCTCGAGCCGCCGCGGCGACATCTATCGCGCCGTGCTGGAAGGCATAGCGCTGCATCAGGCCGCGACAAGTCAGCGGGCGGCTGCGGCTGCCGCCCAGACCATCGACCAGTTCATAGCCATCGGCGGAGGAGCGAAGTCCGACCTGTGGATGCAGATTCTGGCGGATGCACTCGGCCGTCCCGTAAAACGTTCGACGACCGTCGAAGCCTCCTCGCTAGGCGCGGCGATGGCGGCGGCAAAGGGGGTGGGCTGGTTTTCCACCATCGCCGAAGCGTCGCTCGCAATGGCCAGCGAGCCGGCCAAAACCTTCGAACCGGACACGAAACGGGCCGCGCTCTACGCCGAACTTCTTGCGATCCATGCTGATCTTTGGCCAACGCTTGCAGCCTGGAATCAACGCCTCGCGGCCTTCATGGAGGCCGATCATGGCTGAAACGACCAACTGGAACGCGTTGATCGAGGACGTTGTCGCTGGACGCTGGACAGATCCCAAGACAGGCGCGGCCGCGGTCCTGCCGTTCCAGACGATCGAATTGCTGGAGACGACGGAAGGCCGCGAGGCGGATCTCGTTGCGCCGCTGAAGCTAGGCAGCCGCATCGCCGTGGTCTCCGATATCAACACCGTCGATGTGATGGGCAGGCGCGTCGCGAAGGCGCTGCGTGCCATCGCCGACATCGACGAAATCGTGCTGCCTGACGGCCTCGACTGTGATGAGGCGACGATCCAGATGGTCAGGGAGAAGACACGTCACGCCGAAGGGGTCGTGGCCGTCGGGTCGGGCGTCCTCAATGACAGCTGCAAGCATGCAACCTTCCTCGACGAGCGACCCTATGCCGTCTTCGGCACGGCCGCCTCGATGAATGGCTACGGCGCCTCGACAGCGTCGGTGACCTTGGCCTCCGGGCTCAAGATCTCGCTGCCCTCACACGCCCCCAGGGGCATCTTCCTGGATCTTGGCGTGTCGGCCGCAGCGCCCGCCTGGCTCAGCGCCGCCGGGCTTGGCGACAGCCTCTGCCGCTCCACGGCCCAGATCGACTGGTGGGCTTCGCATCGGCTGTTCGACACTTACTATTCCGAGGTGCCCTACCTGCTGCAGGCGGGCGATGAGGAGCCGATGCTGGCCCATGCGCCTGGCCTTGCCAGGCATGACGTCACCGCTGTCGGGCATCTCCAGCGCGTCCTGACGCTGTGCTCGATGGGCGTGTGCTTTGCCGGCGTTTCCCATCCCGGGTCCATGGGAGAGCACCAGATTTCCCATTGGGTCGACATGTTCGCGCAAGACCATCATCCCGGCACCACGCACGGCCAGCAGGTGGGGGTTGCCTCGCTGGTCATGGCGCGGCTGCAAGCGCGGCTGCTGGACATGGAAAAGCCGCCGCAGGTGAAGCCGACCGCCATCGACGAGGCGGCGATGCTGGCCCGTTATGGCGCGCAACTTGGACCACTTTGCATTGCCGAGATGAAGAAGACGGCACTCGACGCCAGCCAGTCGGAAATCTTCAACCGCAGGCTTGCGGAAATCTGGCCGGCGCTGCGCCAGGAGGTTCGGCCAATGGCAATGCCGGTCGCCCGCATGGAGGCAGCACTCAAGGCTGCCGGGGGGCCGGTCACCGGCGCGGAACTAGGCCTGCCGCGCGCGCTTTGGCACGATGCCATTCGCTATTCGCGAGAAATCCGTGGCCGATGGTCCTTTGTCAATTTGGCAGCCGATGCAGGACTCTTGGAAGAGTTTCTGGAGAGCGAATGGTGAGAGCGCATCCGATCGCCAATCGCTCGCAAGCGAAAATGAGATCCAACCGGCAAGGGCAATCGAAGGGTAGCAATTTATGGCGTCTGTCACCATCAGCAACATAAAGAAGGACTATGGCGCCCTCTCGATTATCGATGGACTCGATCTCTCGATCGAGGATGGCCAGTTCGTCGTTCTGCTGGGGCCGTCCGGCTGCGGCAAGTCCACTCTGTTGCGCATGATAGCCGGTCTCGAGCCCATCACGTCCGGTGAGATCGCCATAGGCGACAGGGTCGTCAACACGCTCCATCCCAAAGACCGCAACATCGCGATGGTCTTCCAGAACTACGCGCTTTACGCGCACATGACCGTCTTCGACAACATGGCCTTTTCCATGCAGTTGAAGAAGCGCCCCAACGAAGAAATCAAACAGAAGGTCGGGTGGGCGGCATCGATCCTCAACCTGACACCCTATCTGGAACGGTATCCCCGCCAGCTTTCGGGCGGCCAGCGGCAGCGCGTCGCCATGGGTCGCGCCATCGTGCGGGACCCAACTGTGTTCCTGTTCGACGAGCCCCTATCCAATCTCGATGCCAAGCTGCGCGTGCAGATGCGCACCGAAATCAAGGAGCTCCACCAGCGGCTGAAGACCACCACCGTCTATGTCACGCATGACCAGATCGAGGCCATGACCATGGCCGACGTCATCGTCATCATGCGCGACGGCCGTATCGAGCAGATCGGGCGCCCGCTCGATGTCTACGATCGCCCGGCAAACCTCTTCGTCGCCTCCTTCATCGGCTCGCCCGCAATGAACATGTTCCATGGCGAGGTGGCTTCCGAGCGCGACGCCTGGGTTGTGCGGACCGACGAGCTATCCCTCCCGCTCCCGCCAGGGGCTGCGGTCCGGCCCGGCCAAAAGGTGATCTACGGTATTCGCCCCGAACATCTTCGACCAGTGGCCGACGGGCGCGGCATTCCGGCGAGGATTACGGTTGTCGAGCCGACTGGCCCCGAAATTCACATCTTTGCCAGCATGGGTAACGTCGCAATCTGCTCGGTGCTGCATGACCGGATGGAGCTCTCTCCTGGAGCTGTGATCCATCTGGAGCCGGCGCCTGAGCGAATCCACCTGTTCGACGAAGGCAGCGGCGAGCGGCTGGACAAGGGAAGAAGCTGAATGGCGCGGATCGTTATCCTCGGCGCCGGCGTCATGGGCTCTGCCATGACGCTTCCGGCCGCTCACGCTGGTAACCGCATCACTCTTGTCGGGACCCATCTCGATGAGGAGATCGTCGGCTCGGTGGCCAGCACAACTCATCACCCACGCCTCAACATCACTCTGCCTGATGTCGTAACCGCCTGTTCCTGGACCGAATTCGCTCCGGCGATGAACGATGGACCCGATCTGCTTGTACTCGGCGTCTCGTCGGCCGGCATTCCTTGGGCGATCGACCGCATTGCAGAAAGCATCAAGTCGCCCGTGCCGATACTGATGATTACGAAAGCGCTTGCGGCAAGCGACGAAGGCGTGGAAATCCTGCCACATCTGCTTGCCCGCGAGATCGAGCAACGCACCGGCTTGTCGGTCCCGGTGATGGCCGTCGGCGGACCGTGCATTGCCGGCGAACTGGCGGCGCAGCGCGACACCTCTGTGATCGTGGCCGGGCATGATCCCGACCAGGTAGCCGCGGCGTCCCGCATTCTGCACGCGCCTTTCTATCATGCGCGATCGTCATCCGATCTCGTCGGCGTCGAGATCTGCGCCGCTTTCAAGAATTTCTACACACTCGCCGTTGGCGCTCCCGTCGGGCTGCTCGAGCGCGACGGCAAGGCGCCCAATGGCGCACTCATGCACAACCTAGCCTCGTCGCTTTTCTCGCAGTCCCTCGCCGAGATGGCGATTCTGGTCGAAGCCCTGGGTGGAAAGGTCGAAACGGTGCTGGGGCTGGCCGGCTCCGGCGATCTTTATGTGACCTGCCAGGCGGGCCGTAACGGTCGCATGGGGCGCCTTCTCGGCCGCGGCCTGCCCTATTCCGTGGCGAAGCGCGAACATATGAGTTCGGACACGGTCGAGGGCGCGCAACTGGCGCTGGACCTTGGTCCGACTTTGAAGAATATGATGGCCCGGGGTGTACTTCCCCACGATCGCCTGCCGCTGACGAGAGCCATCATCGACGCAATTTGCCATGATGCTCCGCTGGTCTTGTCCTTCGACCGCTATCATCGAGGCTAGCGGAGCCCGGAAACTCGATTGATGCCTCATATCGATGAGCACTGGCTCCGCCAAGCCCGCTCTGGACCCGCTGCCGCGGAGTGGACAGGATGATCTGATGGAGAAACCAGCACGAAAGAAACGCGACGGCCGCCAAGCCGTAACGAGTTCCGTCACATCCGATCGCGAGGAAGGGCTGCTCGTGCGCGCCGCCTGGCTTGCCTATGTCGGCGACCTGACGCAAGCACAAATCGCCAAGTCTCTTGGCCTGACCCGCCTTCGCGTCAACCGGATGCTGGCGCATGCCCGCCAGCGGGGGATCGTTCAGATACGCATCAATTCCAAGGTGGCGAACTGCATCGAGTTGGAGCACCGGCTGCGGGACGCCTATGGCGTTTCCGACCCAATCGTGGTTCCGACACCGCCCGATCCCGCCCTGGTGCCACAGGTGATCGCAGCCGCTGCCGGTGAAGCCCTGTCGCATAGAATCCGTGACGGGATATCGGTGGGCGTGGGATGGGGACGGACGCTCCAGCTTAGTCTGCGCTCAGTGACCGTACGCCCCGTCAGAGGGATGTCGGTCGTTTCCCTGCTCGGCGGGCTCACGCGTGGATCGGCGATCAACATCTATGAAATCGCCTCGCGGCTCGCGGCGCTTTTCGACGCGGAATGCTTCTACATCGCAGCACCCGTGTTCACGGATACGGAGGCCACGCGCGATCTGCTTATGCGCCAGTCCATTCTGGAAGACGCTTTCACCCATGCCCGCGACGTTGACGCCGCTTTCGTTTCGGTGGGCGCGGTGCACAAGGACGCCACCATCTTTCGGATCGGACTGGTAGGAGACGATGATCTCAGATCGCTCCAAAAAGCCGGAGCCGTCGGCGATATTTGCGGCCACTGGATCGGCGCCGACGGACAACTCGTCGATCACCCGCTAAACAGCCGTGTCATCGGCCTCGCCCCCGAACATCTGCGCGACATCGACACTGTGATCCTGCCCTCCGGCGGTCTCGACAAGGTTCCGGTGCTGCGTGCCGTGTTACGTCTCGGCGTCGTCGATGTGCTGATCACCGACGAGAAGACCGCTGAGGCGATCCTCGCGGAAAAGCCGTAGCGCAGACTGACCTCTACCAGCAGAGCGGCTCGCGAGTGATCGCTTCTTCGCGTCACAGAACCTCGTGGATTTCCTCGATCGAAGTCTCGCCGATCCGCTTGTCGAGAACGATCTCGCCGCGCGCCATCGCCACGACCCGGTCACAGCATTCGAAAACATGATGCATGTTGTGGCTGATGAAGACGCTGGTGATGTTCTGGGCCTTGAGGGCGCGAACGAAGCCGATCACCTTTCGCGTCTCCTTGACCGAGAGATGATTGGTCGGCTCGTCGAGGATCATGACTTTCGACTTGAAGTGCATGGCCCGGGCGATCGCCACGCCTTGGCGCTGGCCGCCCGACAGTTCGCCGACCAGCGCGTCGGGCGACCTCAGATGCAGATCGACGTCGGCGATCGCCTTGACGCTTTCGTCACGCATGCGCTTCTGGTCCAGGATGCCGATGCCGAAAACCGAGCCCTTCACCGGTTCGCGTCCGATGAAAACGTTGCGTGCGATGGTCATGGTCGGGACCATCGAATTGTACTGGTAGATCGTCTCGATGCCGCGATCCATGGCGTCGCGCGGGTTCGAGAATCGGACCGGTTCACCGTCGATCCTGATCTCGCCGCCATCGGGCTTTTGGGTGCCTGACAGGATGTTGATCAGCGTCGATTTGCCGGCGCCGTTGTCGCCGACGAGGCCCAGCGCCTCGTCTGGGTAGATGTCGAGAGTGACGTTCTTCAAGGCGTGGACGCCGGAATACCATTTCTGGAGTCCCTTGATCGCGATGATGGGTGCCGCCATGATCAGGTCTCCACCTTCATTGCCCTGCCCCGCTTTCGAAGCCAGGCGTTCACGACGACCGCGAAGATGGTCAGGAAGCCGATTGCCATCTTGAACCAGTTGGCGTCAACCTGGCTCAGCACCAGTCCGTTGTCGATGACGCGGATCAGGGCAGCCCCGATGATGCCGCCGAAGATGGTGCCAATGCCGCCAGTCAGCGAGGCGCCACCGATGACGGCAGCCGACACGGCTTGCAACTCCAGCCCCTCGCCGATCGAAGGCAGCGGCGCGCCGAGCCGCATCACCTGAATGGTGCCGGCAAAGCCGGCGAGCACCGAACAGATCATGAAGCAGGCGACCTTCACCCGGGCCGTCGGGATGCCCATCGATTGCGCGGCGGGCAGAAAGCCGCCGGTGGCGCGCACCCAGTTGCCGAAATTCGTGCGCGACAGAAGCACCGTCACCAGGATTGCCACGGCGAGAAACCAGAAGAACGACATGCGAAAGAGGTCGCCCGGCCCCACATAGATCGTAAACAGCCATTTGGGCAGAGCGTTGGCCGGGATGACAGGAGGGAAGCCACCGGAGATTACCACCGTCAGCGAACGCGCGATGAACAGCATGCCAAGCGTGGTGATGAAGCTTGGTATCGCGAAACGAATCGTTATGAATCCGTTGAAGAAGCCAATCAGGGCGGCGATCGCGAGCCCGGCGGCAAAGGCCGGCGCGAACGGCACGCCTGCCGCCAGCATCACCGCCATGGTCATCGGGGTCAGCGCAAAGACCGAGCCTACGGAAAGATCAAACTCGCCGCATATCATCAGCAGGGTCACGCCGATCGCGACCAGCCCCATTTCAGGCAGCAGCCCAAGCATTCCGCGCACGTTCTGTGTGTTCAGAAATACGCCGTTCGAGCGAATCTGAAAGACGAGGAGGAGGAGGAGCAGGAACACGACCGCCGCAAGCTCCGGCTTCTCCAGATAAATCTTCATCAAGCGCTTCATCATTCGCTCCGGCTTGGGATTGTTTGCGCTGGCTTGTCGCATCGGCAAGGGATGGCGGCAGTCTGTCGGCTACCGCGCCCCTGACAAGGGAGATGCCGTTGGAGGTTGGGACGGAGCCGACGCCCAAGGCCTTGCTGCCTGGCCCTCGCCCTCGCCCTCTCCGCGTAAAGAACGAGGAGAGGACGCCGGCTTCGCGCCTACCGCACGCCTTGTGCGGCCAGTTCCTTGAGCTTTGGCACGTCTTCCTTGACGATGATGCCCTTGCCGGTGTCGATGTCTGCCGGCAGCAGACCGACGTTCTTGGCGAGATAGGCTTCCATCACCGGCATGAAGCCCTGCATGTAGGGCTGCTGGTCGACCTGAACCTGGATGTAACCCGCTTCCATCTGTTGCAGGACTTCCGAGACGATGTCGAAGCCGCCCATCAGCACCTTGCCCGGCTCGATGCCGCGATCGATCAGGACCTGGGCGACGTAGGCATGCCAAAGGCCGGTGTCGAAATACACCGTGGTGTCCGGGTGGGCGGACAGATAGGCGCCAACACGATCGGCGACGACCGCGCCATCTGTGCCGGTGTCGAGCCGTTCAATGACCACTTCGCGTCCGGCATTCGCCGCCTTGTATTCCTCAAGGAACTTCATGACGCCGGCAGCGCGCTGTTCCGACCAGTTCTGACCGGGCGCGGAGACGCCGACGAGCGCCCTGATCTTGCCTTCCTTGGGGAAGAACTCGGACATCTTCTTGCCGAGTTCGTAGCCGGCGGGAATGAAGCCCTGGCCGATGAAAGCCTGGCGGGCATTGCCGGCGGCACCCTCGGTGTCGTCGACGTTGGACGCGATGACCGTGACGCCGGCAGCGCGGGCGTCGGCGATGATCTGGTCGAAGGCATTGTTGTCGACGATCGAGGTGATCAGCGCGTCCGGTTTTGCCGCGAGTGCCGCCTGCATGTTGGCCGATTGTTGCTCGATCGAGCCTTCGGTCTGCGTGAAGACCATCTGGCAATTGGCCTGGATCTTGGCGCAGGCGTCGTCAAACCCCTTCTTCACCGCCTGCCAGAACGGGTTCGACGCCGACGAATGATGCGTGAAGACGATGTTCATCGGCTCCTGTGCGCGTGAGCCGATTGCCGAGCCTCCAGCCAGTACTGCTGCCAAGGCTGCCGAGATAAGTAGCTTCTTCATGGTTCTCCTCCTCCGTAGAAAGCTGCTTCAGGTTCATTTTCAGAGAGTAGATGCGTCGCTCACCCGTCGAAGCGCCGTGAAGGCGCGATCGATCTCCGGGTTCAGTTCCATGCCGAGGCCCGGTCCGGTGGGCACGGTGATCATGCCGTTCTTCACCTGCGGCAAAGCGGTCACAAGATCGCGGTACCAGGTCTTGTAAAAGGCCCTGACACTCTCCTGGACAAGCGCGTTCGGCGCATTCAGCGACAGGTGGGTCGATGCGCCGAGCACCACTGGACCGGTGCAGTCGTGTGGCGCGACCGGCAGGTGCCATGCTTCAGCCATGGCAGCGATCTTTCGCGCCTCCGAGAGCCCGCCGCACCAGCTGATATCAAGCATAATGACACCGGCCGCTCCGGTTTCGAGAAGGTCGCGGAAGGCCCACCGGGAACCGAGCGTTTCCGAAGCCGATATCGGCGCCAGCGAAGCCTCGGCATAGCGTTTCAGGCTGGACAGGCTGTCCATCCTGATTGGATCTTCGTGCCAAAAGGTCTTGTGGGGGGCAAGCTCGCGAGCGATCTGCATGGCCGGCAGCAGCTGCCACATTGAATGGAATTCAACCATGATGTCCATCTTGTCGCCGACCGCATTGCGGATTTTCTCGAATGGCGCCAGCGCGGAATTCAAGTCGGGCTGCGATATATACTGGCCGCGCGTTTTCTCGGCGGCCATGTCGAAGGGCCAGATCTTCATGGCCGTGATACCTTCCTCCAACAACGAATGCGCCAGTTCGTCGGCGCGGTGAAGGAAGCCGTTCAGATCATCATAGGCGTCGCCAGGCTTATCGAGCCCGTAGTTGGCCGTCGTCTGCCCGGTGGCCTTCTTGATGTATTCGGTTCCGGCACAGGTGTTGTAGGTCCTGATCTCGTGCCTGGTGAACCCGCCGAGGAGTTGTGCGATCGGCTGACCCGTCGCCTTTCCGAACAGATCCCAAAGCGCGATGTCGAAAGCGGAATTGCCCCTGACTTCCGCGCCCGTCGATCGGAAACCGAGATAGCCGACGAGGTCGGCGGCAAGCAGGTCGATCTGCAAGGGGTCGCGCCCGATCACGCAAGGCGCGACATATTCGTGCAGATAGGTCTCGACGGTTTCAGCCATGAAAAAGGTCTCGCCGAGTCCGACGAGGCCTTCGTCCGTGTGAACCAGGACCCAGAGAAGGTTCGGCCGCTCCTTGAGCCGCAGCGTTTCCAGTTTCGTGATCTTCATTGCGCCCCTGCTCCTCAGGCGATGCCGGCCGCCAGCAGGGCCTTGACGCTCTCGTCAAAATGCCTCGCCATCAGGTCACGCGCCGACTGGGGATCACCGGTCTCGATTGCTTCGGCGAGGTCGATATGGATCTGGATCATCGCCAACTGCTCGGCATCCGAAGGGCGGGTCCGCCAGCCGATCGGCCAGGTCTGGCGCGATACGCGCTCGAACGCGCCGACGATGAGGCTGAAAACCGGATTCTTCGCAGCCTTGGCGATTTCGAGGTGAAAGGCGAGATCGTGCTCCATGACCTGTTCCGGCCGCTGGAAATTCTCGAGCATGGCGAGCGCGTGCGTCCTGATCCTTTCCACTTCGTCGGCTGTTCTGCGCAAGGCCGCCAGCATGGCGGTGCGGGTCTCAATCGTGCGGCGCACGTCATAGATTTGCTGCACCGTGATCTGCTCGGTGTGGACGCCATGCTCGATCACCAGTGACATCGCGCCATAATCCAGCTCGGCGACGGTAGCCCGTCTGCCCGCCCTCAGGTCGATAAGCCGCATGGCGGCGAGCGAGCTGAAGGCCTCGCGAACCACGGTACGCGAGACGCTCAATTGTCTCGAAAGCGCGGCCTCGCTGGGCAGCCGGTCGCCGGGCCCGAGCTCATGCGCGCGGATATGGCGCGTGATCTCGCCGATCGTATTGCTGACCAGGCTCGCTGCGTCGGAATGTTTTGCGGATACGGCCGTGCTCACGCAATCTCCAGTTCAGGAGTGGGCAAACCTGTATGGCAGGTTTTCCAGATATGTTGATAGTACTTAGGAAAGCTGTAAGTCAATCGAGTCTTCGCCGGGAACCTCGGCATCATCGCCGGGGACATCGATGACCACAGGCTTGCATGAGCGATGCTGTTGACGCGACCGATGCCGGTCGGCCGGGTGCGGGAGCCTGCGTGGTCGAACAGCGATCATCGCGCTTGGATAGGGCAGACATTCTCGTCGTGAACACCGGCGGGCGGCCGACCATGCCGCCCGAAAATATCTCGACGGACGATTCACTGCTATTTCGATCGATGCACCCCATATGAGCGGAAAGAGTGTCACTTGAGGACTTGCCTATGCTGATTTCGCGTTGGGGATGGTTTGCACTTTTGTTTGCGGGGTTGTTCCTGGCATTTTCCATGGTCGCTGTGGATCACGCCGATGCGCGCCGTGGCGGCAGCTTCGGCAGTCGCGGCATGCGCACTTTCCAGCCGGTCCCGCCGACCAGAGTTGCGCCGCAACCGGCCGCACCGGTCGAGCGCTCGATGACGCCCAATGCGGCCACGAACAATGCGGCCCGTCAGCCGCAGGCATTCCAGCGCCCGGGCTTCTTCAACGGCCTCGGCGGATCGATGATACGTGGGCTGCTTCTCGGCGGTTTGATCGGCGTTCTTCTGGGTCATGGGTTCGGCGGCTTGGCCGGCATGTTGGGTCTTTTGCTCCAAGTACTGCTGTTCGGCGGCGCGATCATGCTGGCGATCCGCTTTTTCCGCTTGCAGTCGGCGCAAAGCCCAGCGTCCGTTACGGCTGGTGCCTCGCGGGGCACCGGGACCTTTGCGCGAAACGCAGCAGCGCGGCACGAGCCGAGCAACGGCCCGACTTCCTCCATTACCGGCATCGGGTCAGGATTTGGCGGAACGAGCCAAGCCAACGCTTCCGATGAGATCACACTCACCCAAACCGACCTCGACACGTTCCAGCAACGGCTGACGGAAGTTCAGGAGGCATTCGGGCGCGAAGATCATGCTGCATTGCGCCGGTTGGGGACACCCGAGATGGTGTCCTATCTGTCCGAGGAACTTGCCGACAATGCCAAAAAGGGCGTCAGGAACGACGTGTCGGACGTCAGCCTGCTGGAGGCCGATATTGCGGAAAGTTGGCGGGAGGGTGATCGCGACTACGCGACGGCTGCTTTGCGCTATGAGTCTCGCGACGTGACCCGCGACCGCATCAGCGGCAAGATCGTTGAGGGCGGGGCCGATCAGCCGACGGAGACGGCCGAACTGTGGACCTTTACGCGGCAGAACGGCGGTGACTGGAAGCTTGCCGCAATACAGCAGCCTGGCTGATGTGCTTGCCTTCGTTGAGATCTCTGCCCAGAGGTTGTTCAGGTTTCGCGCTACCACTCGAAGACCAGCGCCCTTTTCGCGCTTGATCAATCCGTCACGGACTGATGCGGTAGCTCACCAGCGCGCGCCGGCGTCGGCCGGTCGGTCAATCGAGTCTTTAGCACGTCGATGAGGCTGATTGTGATGGCGATCACCGCAGGTCCGAGGACAAGGCCGGATGCTCCGAACAAGACGATGCCGCCGACCGCGCCGATAAAGGCCACCACCGTGTGGAGGCGCAACCGATTCCCGACAAGCATCGGATAGAGCAGATTGTCGATGCCGCCGACGATGACGCCGCCCCAGACGGTCAATATCGCTGCGCTGGCCCAAGCTCCCTCCAGTGCGAGATAGACCGCTGCGGGCACCCAGATCACAAACGCCCCGAGCACGGGCACGATGGCAAGAAGTCCCATGACAAGGCCCCAAAAGACTGGCGTCGGCAGGCCGAGCCACCAGAACATCAGGCCACCCAATGTTCCCTGGACGGCGGCGACGAACACGGTGCCGAGCAGTGTTGCATGGACGGTCTCCGCAAAGCGAGACAAGATGTAGGCTGTCTCCGGAGCGCGCAGGGGCGAAAGGCCCGCGACGGCTTGCAGGCCATGTTGGCGGTCGCGCAGAAAATAGAACAGAAGATAAAATGTCAGGCCGAACATCGCGACTTGATAGATGGAGCCACGCAATAGCGATGTGCTTTGTCCCGTCAGCCATTGCACGAATGCGGCGACTGAGCCGGCCGGATCGAATTGGTTCTCGATCCATTGGGCAATGGCCGAAAGCGTGGGATAGCCAGACATGAAGCCGACTGCGTCCCGACCGCGGATGACCTCCTCCAGATAAGTCGCTCCGTTTACCGCCTCGCGAACGAGCTGTTGTGCGACGAGCGCCAGCGGCAGGCCGACGGCGATCGCCGCGACGCTTACCGATATCAGCGCTGCCAGGTTTCGATTTCCGACCCGTCTCTCAACCCACCGGTGAGCCGGAGACAGAATAATTGCCAGGACGAGCGCCCAGGTCAATGCCGGCAAAAAAGGCCACGCCAGCAGATAACAGACATATAGACCGATCGCCGTCGCTGCCAGGACGCCGAGCAATTTCAATTGTTTCACATCCGCCATCTGTTTCAGATCGGGCATCTCTCGCTGTCTCACAAGCCCAGCGAGGCCAATGGTTTTCCTGAAGAAAGGCAGGCCGGTTGCCGTACCCTTACGGTCAGGCTGCCGCTGAGGCGCTTCGAGTGACCTTCAGGGGATTTTGACGGCATGCAAATCGAACCTGATATCGCTCGCCTGCGCTTTGACGGCCTTGCAGCCCGTCTGTGACTGGCAGATGGGCTTGAACAACAGCGACGACAGGAAAACGCTTCAGAACTCCCACGGAGATGTCAGAACGAGTCCTGCCGTCTCGAAGTCAGTCAGATTGCGCGTGGCGAGGCGGCCACCGTTTACCCGAGCGATCGCCGCGATCATGCCATCGGGTGCCGACATGCCGCGTCCCTGGCGAGCAGCAGCACCCATAATTTCCCCATAAACCAGCGCAGCCTCTTCTGTCAGACCGAAGATGCGGTCTGCGAAACGCCGGCGCCAGTCCGACAACCCTTGCTCCAGCCGTTCGGCACGTTGATCCGGTCTTATCTTCTGGATGCCGAACGCGATCTCGGCAATCATCGCGGTTGGAAGCGCGAGTTCGGCATCGTATCGGATCAGCCAGGCAATGACTGCCTCGTCTGGGGTCTTTTTCAACGTTTCGGAAACGACGTTCGTATCGACAAAGATCAAAGCTCGACGCCTCGATTCGGCCGGCGACTCTCACGGATCACCGCCTCAAGGTCGATGTCTGTGCCGGATTGCGCTGAAAGCCGCGGGTAGAAGGCAGAAGCAGGCTCACGACCGGCCTCGCGGACCTCGTAAGATTCGAGGGCGCGCTCGACCACCTCCGCAATCGAGCGGTTTTCACGACGGGCAAGCCGGTGTGCAAGATCACGCGCCTTGGCGCTGCGGACTGAGAGTTGTGGCTCGGCCATATCGGACTCCTTGGCACCCACTGTATAGGCTCATTTCGCCTGCTAGCAAGATGGCATCTGATGGCTTGATGTCAAAACCGATGTTGCAGCGAGTTGCGGCTGCGCAGAAATAGGAGAAAAAATGTCAGGCCCAGCGTCGGTTGCCGTACGGGTTGTGGTGCTGTCAGGATGGCGAAACCAGAAGGCGTTGGGTGCCTAGGCAAAGCCAAAGCGCGATTCAGGGGTTTTGCAGCCTATCAAACCGCTCGCTGGGGCTTCAACGGCGGCTATCAAGGCGGAAAGTTCGTCAATGACTGGCCCTAACGGCTTGCGACCGAACCCGATGGACCAGTGCCGAGCGACAAACGGAATAGACGCATTCTCCGAACCAATCGAGCGGGCCAATCATGCTTTGGGCGCGCGCTGTCGGCTCGCGCTCCTGTTTCAACGATGTCGCCGAGGCGCGCGATCCGGCCCGTCATCCAATCCTGCCAGCGAATAGCTCGTGCTTCGCCCACCGGCTTCATCTCTCACGAGTATCCCTTGCGCCAGGAGATCATTGATATCGCGCAAGGCCGTGTCAGGTGAGGTCTTGGTCAGCACTGCCCATTTCGAGGAGGTGAGCTTGCCTTCGAAGCCGTCCAGGAGCCGATTGACGACTTTGCGCTGGCGTTCGCTTAGAGGTCGTTGGACCATCTCCTCCCAAAAACGGGCCTTTCGCAGCACATTGGCCAAAATCTCCTCGGCCCCGCTGAAGGCGCGGTCGAGGCAGCTTAGAAACCATTGCAGCCAAGGGGTGATGTCGAGACTGCCCTTCTGCGTCCGTTCGAGGATCGCGTAGTAGTCCTTCCGCTCCGCCCGGATTTGCGCGGACATGCTATAGAACCGCTGAGCGCTGCCCTCCGATCGCGCCAACATCATGTCGGCGATCGCGCGGGCGATACGGCCGTTGCCATCCTCGAAGGGATGGATGGTGACGAACCATAGATGGGCGACCCCCGCCTTCAGAACGGGATCAAGCGGCGCGTAACCGTTGAACCAGTCGATGAACGAGGCCACTTCAAGCTCAAGCCGGGCCGCTGCTGGAGCTTCATAGTGGACTTTCTCCCGACCGATGGGACCTGAGACGACCTGCAT
Organism: Mesorhizobium sp. M0601; assembly: GCF_040320845.1. NCBI lineage: Bacteria > Pseudomonadati > Pseudomonadota > Alphaproteobacteria > Hyphomicrobiales > Phyllobacteriaceae > Mesorhizobium > Mesorhizobium sp. M0601. Next base: position 6,944 of record NZ_JAMYQK010000052.1, on the reverse strand, counting down.
CGGACCAGAGGCTTCATGCCGCCACGCACCGACGATAATCTTCGTCATGCCGCTGCGACCCGTCGGAAACAGGGCCGCATGCCAGGCGAACAACCGCTCATCCGTAAGTAGCGCCTGATAGTTCTGAGTTGCGTCGAGCATCATCTCGACCACGCCCTCGACATCGCGGTCGACCGGCGCCAGTGCGCCAATATTCATGCCCAGTCGGCGGGCGATGGACGACCGCACCTGTTCCTTGTCGAGAATTTCACCCTCAATTTCGCTGGATTTGAGAACGTCCTCCGTTAGGGTCTGAAGCATCGCCTCGGCACGCAATTCGAAGCCTAGCGCCTCCATCCGCCCCAGCAGCCGGCCCTGCCGATGGCGCACCGTCGCCAGTTGATCGGCAAGGTCCTGGCTGCGCCACTCGAACTGCGGCCAGTTTTCAAGCTCGTAGATATAGGTCGCCATATTCTCCGCACTTTTTGCGTCGAATATGGGCCTCAATCGTCGTATATGCAAGATCATTTGCCGCGATTTATGCGGTGAATAGACCAGCTAAACACCGCATGGTCACGGCTTATTATTCCTCTTGTCGGCTTCTTCTCTCAAAGACCTCCCATTTTGAGGCTACCGATGTGGTCCACAAGGTCAGCCGTGCTTCGGTTCAACCCTTCGCAAGATCGCCCGCCTTGCCGCTACGAATTGAGAGCTGTGGCTCGGCCATATAGGATTCCTTCGCAGCATTACTTAAACCTACTGGACCCAAGGCGGTCGCCCTCAGTCCGCAGTAGACCTGCCCAAGCTCCACCCGTCCGAAGAGTCCGTGCGTTGCGGCCGCCTTAACGCCGGATTGTGAGCGCCGCATCTACCGCTCGCGACTTCGGCTACGACGCTCCCGACGACCAGCTCCTGCGCTCATCGCTCCATCTGGCACGCTTGATGAAACTGCTCGACCGCCATTCTAGAAAGACGACTGACAAGGCCCCCCTTTGCCGGCATGATGCAAGCATCAACATCTAAGCCTTCGATGCTCAAATCGCCAAGGGTTGTTGAGAACTTCGGATGACCCGTATCGCAACCTTTAACGTCAACGGGGTGAACGGTCGTCTGCCCTTGCTCATCAAGTGGCTGGGTCAGACCGACTATGACATCGTGTGCCTTCAGGAATTGAAGACTTCGGATGAGAAATTTCCCGCGGAAGCCGTCAGGAACGCCGGTTATGGCTCGATCTGGCACGGGCAAAAGTCCTACAACGGTGTAGCTATACTCGCACGGGGAAAGGAGCCCCTGGAGCGTCGACGCGGCCTGCCGGGTGACCCTGACGACACTCACAGCCGGTATATCGAGGCAGAGGTGGATGGGATCGTCGTGGGGTGCATCTACCTGCCCAACGGCAATCCAGCGCCCGGCCCGAAATTCGACTACAAGCTCCGCTGGTTCGACCGTCTGATCAGCTACGGCCAGCTACTGCTCAAGGAGGGGATCACAAGCGTTCTGTGCGGCGACTACAACGTCGTGCCAACGCCGATCGATGCGGTGGTGCCGAGACGTTGGACGGGCGACGCAGTCTACTTTCCGGAGAGCAGGCAGGCCTACGCCGAAATGCTAGACAATGGCTGGATGGATGCCGTCCGCTGCATTCATCCGGAGAAAGGCATCTACACGTACTGGAACTTCTCCTACCGAGGCGGTTATGATCGGAGCTCCGGCCTGCGGATGGACCACCTCCTCGTCAGCCCATCACTTTCGAACAGGTTACGTGACGCGGGCGTGGACGCTGACCTGCGAGGCTGGGAAAAGCCGAGTGATCACGTGCCCGCCTGGATAGAGATCGACCCGTCCGGCAAGTAGTTGACATGATCGAATGTTCGGCGGAATCGCTGGGCGTCTTCGCCCACTGCTATAGAATGCGCTGCGAGATTGCTCACGCTGCTTTTCTCGCAGCCGCCCTAAACGGACAGTCAATGGTGAAGGCATCTGGACGGATGACTGCCTCAACCTGGCTCCAGGTCACGGGACGGGCGATTGGGAAGCCGGGTCGCGCTCGTGGGGAGAAGGCGCCGACCGTGTTACCGCGCCCCCATTGCGAAGGTAGTCGATGAAGATGCGGCCCTTTCGGGCTGCCGGCGCAGCGGAGAGCAGATAGCGATCGGGATGAGCTTCAGCGAGGCGCTTGGCGAACGATCGGGCAAGGAGCCGGGCATTGTCGTGCGTAATCTTCGTCTCAAGTGGGGCCATCAAGTGAATGCCCTTGCCGCCCGTCACCTTCGGCCAGCTCTGCAGACCTTCCGCTTCCATGATGTCGCGGAGCGTTAGCGCGGTCTCGATCACTTCATCCCACTCGACCCCCTCGTGAGGCCGTCATCGAAAGCCGGGCTATCTCGGCAACGACAGCGCCAAAACCTCCGCGAAGACTCTCTTCGAAACAGGCGAGAACGGATTTTTCGTCGCCGGCTTCGACATAGATCACCCTTCCCGGAGGCAGGCCGGCCTTTCGATTGCCGGTGCGAACAGATTGGGCCGGGTAACGCACCACAGCACCTTGCCAACCGTGCGCGCGGCACGGCCGGCAGCAAACAGTGCCGCGGCCGCGCTGTCGACGGCGCCATTCCCTCCGCCCGCCACCTCGTGCAGACCGCCAAAGGCCAGTCCGCCTCCCGGCAGCGCCCTGTCGATGGCGGCCACTCCAAACGGCAAAACCGTGCGGGCGCGCGCTTCCGCCTTTGAGACGCGCGATGCGTTCTCGAAGCTCGGAAATGGAAACGGGAAAGCCCGTGATAGGTTCTACATTTGTTCTCGTCTTGACTAAGAGTCAACCGGGATGACGTCGTGCCCCTGCGGAAGAGGCATTCGAAACCTTGGCGGTCCAGAGCGCGGCCATGCGAGTTCCATTTTTGGGCGGCACGCAGTGTCCGAAAATTGTAGCATATTTCGGACTGATCTCTTGCCTTTGTCCGAAACTTGTAGCATATTTCGGACATGCCCAAAGTTAAGCCCGATGCCGATCTTCGCTCGCGCCTGTTTGCCCGCATTGAGTCCAAACCCGACGAGGTCTGGACCCCCGGCGACTTCGCCGATCTCGGCGCACGCGCCGCCGTCGACAAAACCCTGCAGCGCCTGGCAACCGCCGGGGAGCTGCGCCGGATCGACCGAGGCCTCTATGACCGGCCGCGCACGAACAACCTGACTGGCCGCGCCACCGTGCCGGATTATCGCGCTGTGATCCGCGCCGTCACGCGCCGCGATCGGGCGCGCGCCGTCATCGATGGAATGACGGCCGCCAACGACCTCGGCCTGACGACCGCCGTCCCCGCCCGGATAGAAGTGCTGGTCGATGCGCGGTTGAAGCCAATCAAGCTCGGCACGCAGGAAATCCACTTCAAATACGCTGCCCCTAGCCGCCTCTATTGGGCGGATCGGCCGGGGATGCGGGTCGTCCAGGCCTTGCATTGGATGCAGGACATGCTGACCCAGAAGGGCGAACGGAAGCGTGTCCAGGCGACGTTGCGCCGCCTGCTTGCCGACCCCAGGCACGGCGAGGCCATTCGCGAGGATCTGCGCGCCGGTCTCTCCGCCGTGCCGATCTGGATGCAGGAATTCCTCCGCGAAATCCTGAGGGCGGACCCGCACGAGGCGAAGCCATGAGTACCGATGCTTACCGCCAGATCATCGCGGCATCCCCACGTGACCGGCTCGACCTGTTCCTCGCCACCGCCAATCGGATCGGAGCTCCGGTGGGCAATGTCGAAAAGGATTTCTGGGTCTGCTGGACCCTCAATTCGCTCTACCACGAACGGCCTGCGGGGGAGCCACGGCTGCTTTTCAAGGGCGGGACGTCGCTGTCAAAAGGCTATGGCCTCATCCAGCGTTTTTCCGAAGATATCGACGTTACCGTGTTTCGCGACGATCTCGACGAGGCTGCCTCCGTCGAAGAGCTTGAGGGACTGTCGAACAAGAAGCGCCGCGCCAAGCTCGACGCCATCCGGGACGCCTGCCGTGCGTATATCACAGGGCCACTGCGAGACTTCCTCACCGCTCAACTTGCCGACATCACCAACGGTGCCGGCCGGGTGGAGGTCGACCAAGCCGATGCCGATGGTCAGACCCTGCTGCTCTGGTATCCCGAGGTCGAACCGCGTGATGGCGCCTATGTGCGACCGGTCATACGCCTTGAATCCGGGGCGAAATCGGCGCTCGATCCGAACCGCTCGATCGCGATCACGCCCTATGTCGCCGAGGAAGCGGCAGGCATTGATCTCATCGTCGCCGACGTGACCACGATCGAGGCGACCCGCACCTTTTGGGACAAGGTGGTGATCACCCAGGGATTGCGCCGTTGGTATGAGCGGCGCGGCGAATTGCGGCAGGAAGGCCAGCGGGTCTCCCGGCACTACTATGACTTGCATTGTCTTCTTGGATCCGAGACCGGGAAGGCAGCCCTCGGCGACCTCGCTCTTGGCGCCGATTGTGTGCGGCACGCACGAATGTTTTTCGACCGTCCCGACTATGACCTCGCCTCAGCAGTCCCGGGCAGCTTCGCGATCGCGCCCGCTCCAAAGATGGTGGACGCGCTCGCGCGCGACTACGCCAATACGACGGCCATGATCTTCGGCACTCCGCCGAGCTTCAACGACATCTTGGCATCGGCGCACCAGATCGAGCAGGACCTGAACAGCCGGGCCTAGCCACCTGCACTGGACCATCTCCGCTCTATTTTGGCAGCCGTCTTTCTGCCACACGCAATTCCTCGAGTGTTGACTGCCACCAGATTTCGCGGCCCAGTTTCGATCCGGATCGCGCGGGCCAAGCTTTTACCGGTTCGTCCAGCTTGGCCGGGCGCCATTGCCCCAGCCGAGTCCAGGGCCGGACGTCGCGCCCTGCGATGATCGTCAGGTAGTCGTGCTCCAGCCCGAAACCGGGGCCCGACTTTCGGCAAAGGGTGGCAGGCGGCAGACCAGCGTGAACGTGCTGAGTAGCGGCGTTGTGGCTTTCGTGTTTCGGATTCAGCGCTCCGCGAAACCTATGACTTTCGTACCATTCTCTTGGCCGCGAAGGTCGCCTCCAAGCCGAGAACCGGGCCGACCCGTCCTAGCCTCCAACCTTCTGCCAGACGGAGATGTGCTTGTCGCTGGTCTGCGTGAACGGCTCCCTTTTCCAGCCACTCCATCGCTCTTTGAGCGTCAGGCCGGCTAGTCGCGCCATGAGGTCGAGCTCAGCCGGCCAAGCATAGCGGAACGGAACCGAAAAGCGCTGACAGATGCCGTCCCTGAGCCATATGTGATGGGACGAGAAAGTCTGGTTCACCACGTCGAACTCGTCGATGCCCCAATGCGTCTTGCTGCGGTCGAACGCAGCATCGTCTCCCCGACCGGGAGCCGCCGAAGCGGCGGTACACCGACCTCGATCAGGAAGCGCCCAGACGGCTCTGGCGATTATCCGCACACCGCCGTCGCTCAGGGCGGAGTCGAGCCGGCGGGGCAGACCTACGCGTTCCATGCGCATCACCGCGCGCAGCTTTTTCAGATCGTGCGAGGTTCGCTGAGGCTGGAAACGCAGCGAGGCTACTTCATCGTGCCGCCCGAACGCGCCGTGTTCGTGCCGTCCGGGGTCCTTCATGAAGTGACCTACCTGCAGGACACCGATCGCAGCTATCTCTTCTTCCGGCCCGATGCGGTCATAAATCTGCCCTCGGATGTCTCCGTGATCGGGACGACGCCGCTGCTGCGCGAACTCATCCTGGCGTTTCTCGAAGTACCCCGTGCGGAGGCCGGCAGCGCTCGCGCCGAAAGACTGGTCGCAGTCATTCTCGACCAGCTTCGGGCGAGTCCGGTCGCGCCGTTGTCTCTTCCCTCGCCGATATCCGAACGCCTTCGGGCCCTCGCCGAAGACATCCGGAACCACCCGGGTGCAGACTGGCCGCTCGATGAGATTGCGTCATGCGCCGCCATGTCCCCGCGCAGCCTCCAGCGTCACTTCCAGTCGGAGACTGGCATGAGTTTTCGCGCCTGGCGGCAGCAGGCGAAACTTCTCAAAGCGGTGGAGTGGCTCGCCGCCGGCCGAAGCGTCGGCGACATCGCCTTCTCGCTCGGCTACTCTGGCCCGAGCGCCTTCATCGCGGTGTTTCGCGCGGCCTTCGGTGCCTCTCCTGGAAAGTATTTTCAAGAGCCATCTCCGGAAGCTTAACGCGGTGTCGCTCCGCTGACGCTTCAAAGCCAAGCCCGCGCGCCTCACTGATAAGAGCTTTCGGCGCGGGTATCCCTTGTCTCATCGCCCTGTCAACCCCCTTAATGAGCGAAACCAAGCTGTCGCGCGCTCGCTCGTCGAGTGCGCCTTTCGGCCGCCATGCAGGAGATCATCAAGCTCATCCAATCAGCCGGATTTTGTGTCGGGGTCTGGCTGGCTGAATTCCACATAAGATGCAGGTCGTCCGGCACGAAGACGACCCTCCACGATCCTTTGATCCCGTTGGCAAGGTTGTAGGCGAGGACGGTCATGGCGGGGCACTCCTTTCGCCGTGGAGCGTGCCTATCTCACGGGGAAATTCCATCACCAGAGTAGTATTGACGCTTGCGCTTTCTCAGAAATCCAACGTCCACGTGCTGCCGGAAGGTGCAGCTACCTTTTTGTGCATCTCGATGGAACACGGGACCGCCGCGAAAGTTCGGTGCACGCAGCGAATCCTCCCCCTCCAGGTATTGCTGCAGATCGCTATCCCGATCGGCCCGCGCTCCCAGCAAGGCGTGGGCCTCGGCCTGTGGTGCTCATGCCATCTACTTCGATCCGCAAGATGGAATATGATCTGGATAGAAGGACCCTCTCCGTGTGGTTCGTCGCCAGCGGCAAGCGGTACGAGTTTGAGGGGGTACCGCCAGAAACGTTTGCCGCGTTCCGGGCCGCGTTCGCCAAGGGCCGCTATTTCAACGACCACATCCGCAACAATTTCCGCTACCGTCTGGTTGCGA
>NZ_JAMYQK010000051.1:0-37093 GCF_040320845.1 Mesorhizobium sp. M0601 | reverse complement strand
GAGCTCGGACTTCACCGACCAGCGTGCCGCAGCGGTTTGTTCATCATCAGACATGTGCACCATCCCGCGGCCATTTCACACGGCGGGTCGAAAACATCAACCTTCCTTGCCACATCGGCGCGGGCTGCCGCCAAATTCTGCTTTGCCGCCGCGCATCTGCTTTTTCAACCTCAAAACCTTGCCCGCGAGGGCGGAAAGGACTGCCCATGGACATGACGTTCAGGGGCGCCGCCAGGCGCCTCGATGATATAGACTTGCCGAAACTCGGTGCCCGGATCGGCGTCGGCGAGGACGAGATGCACGCGTTCCTCGATGTCGAGACCAGCGGGCACGGCTTCGACGCCGTTGGCCGGCCGGTCATCCTGTTCGAACCGCACGTCTTCTACCGCAACCTGTCGGGTGCCAAGCGGGCACAAGCGGTAGCCGCCGGCCTCGCTTATCCGAAGTGGGGCGCAAAGCCCTATCCCAGGGATAGCTACCCACGGCTCAGGGCAGCTTGTGCGATCGACGAAACCGCGGCGCTCAAATCCGCTTCGTGGGGCTTGGGCCAGGTTCTCGGCGAGAATTTCATGGCGGCAGGCTTCCTTACCGTGCAGGCGATGGCCGAGGCGATGATGGCGGACGAGGCGCTGCAGCTCGGCGCGGCGATCGATTTCATCGTCGAGAAGCGGCTCGACGACAATCTGCGCAATCATGACTGGTCGGGATTCGCCAAGGGCTACAACGGCGCCGGCTATCGCAAGAACGCCTACGATACCAGGCTTGCCGAGGCCTATCGCAAATGGTCGCGCATCAAGGACACGCCCTGGCCGTCTGCCGGTCCGGTGTCATCGGCGGTCACCCCTGCAGTCCCGCCAGAGCCCGCTAAGCCAATTGCCGTTCCCCAAGCGACCGCTACGCCCTCTGTACCTCCCGTGGCTGTCGCCAAGCCCGGCCTCTGGGCAGCGCTGATCGCCGCCATCCTCAAATTATCAGCCATCCTCAAACTGTTCGGAAGGAAATGACATGTGGACCCGGATCAAGAGCTTTTTCCGCGACAGCGAGACAATATTCTGGGCGCGGCTTCAGGCGGCCATCGGCGTCATCGCGACTATCGTCACCTATGTCGACCCGCAGGTTCTTTCGCCGGTCGTTCCGGGGGAATGGTTCCCCTGGTTTCTTGTGATCAACGGCGTTTTGACCGAGTTCCTGCGCCGCCGCCGCGCGGAGGACTTGTGATGGCAGCGCTTCTCAGCATTCTCAGCGCCATCATCGGCAACAAGCTCGTCATGACGGTATTCGCTGCCGTGGCGGGCGGCATCGGCCTTTACGTTGCCGGCGGCATCAACCGGGCGAGGAAGGAGGCGGTCAAACAGGCAGAGGCAAAAGTCGCGGCCGCCGAGGATCGTCTGGAAATGAGGCGCGAGGCCGCCGCCGAAGAGCGCAAGGCCGCCGGCATGGCCGATGCGGCAGCAAGGGCGGAGGCTCAGAAATGGGCAAGGCGCTGATCCTCTGCGTGGTGCTCGCCGGCTGCACGACAACCGCGCCGGCCGGCAATCCGCGCCAGGTCTGGTGCGACCACAACCAGCCGCGCCGGCCATCCTCCCCGGTCGTTGCCGCCATGAGCCGGCCCGAGCTCGACGAGATGAACGCCTTCAACGGGCAGGGCGCCAGATGGTGCGGGTGGACGCCATGATGCACGAATTGCTCGACGTCCTGGGCATCAAGGCGCCGGTGTTGGTCGCCGGCCTGTCCGGCGGCATTTTGCGGGCCTTGTCGCGCCATCGCTACAAGGTCCGCGAAATGGTGGCCTCGCCGATCTGCGGCGCGCTGGCGGCGGCCTATCTGACGCTGCCGGTCGTGCATTATTTCCGCGCCGCCGGCCTGCCCATTCCTTCTCCGGACGACGACACCACGACGCTCGCCGCGGCTTTTCTGATTGGCGTCTCGGCGATGTGGATCTCGGACATCGTCTTCGAGGTTATCGTGCGCCGGTTCGGGCCGGTGAAGGAGGAATAAGCCGCCCAAGCCCGCCGAAATAGTGACGTTCAGTTGGAGCCCGCCCCACCGAAAGGGGCGGCGGGCTTTTTGCATTTTTGCTCGCATTCTGTACGATCTTTCTTTCGCGACAGGGCGGCTCGATCCGGCGCTGCCCGACCAAGATGCGCGTTAGGCATGGGAGATGGTGTCATGCTTGCCAAGGTCCTGACACAAGCGGCAGTCCTGACAGCCGGGGCGCTTCTGTTTGCCGCAACGGCCGACGCGCGGCCGGACAGCCGCGCGATGACATGCGAACAGACGCAGCTTCTGATCCAGAGGCATCGCTCTGTCGTGCTCACCACCGGCCAGAACACCTACGACCGTTACGTCCGCCAATTCGGCAATGAATGCGACTGGCCGCAGGTGCCGCGCGCCGCGTATATCAAGACGCGTGACGGTCAATGTCTGGTCTATCGCTGCCAGGAGCCGCTCTTCGACCTCCCGAATTGAAAGCAGGCGGCGGCTCATTCCTCGTCGAAAGGGCCACCTTCGCGTGCGAGATCGCGCGAAATGACACGTTCATCCGTATCGTCCGGCAAGGCCTCGTCGCTGTCCTGGTAAGCGTTATCGTCGTCCTCCTCCGGCAGTTCGCCGCTCTTCTCGACGTCATAGCGAATATCGCCGTTTTGCGGCACGCCGTCAGGGAGGATTCTCCCGCTCCGGATGGCATCCCAGTCCTGCTGCTGGATCGTCGGGCTCTCCGTCTCGTCGTCGGTTCGTTCTTTGCTGCGCGGTTCCATCGCCGGTTCTCCATAATGTCAGCGGCCCTGAATTGGCTCAGTGGTTGAACTCATAAGTCTGGCAGCCGGTTCCGGGCCGCTGCGGTCCGCGCGCATTGCCGCACGACGGAACCAATCGCGCCGGCCCGCCTTCACATTCAGAAGATACTGGCGCGAAAGGAGCTCGACATGAGACCGCTCATTTTCTTGCCGTACATGTTATGTGCGCTGCTGCTGGCGGTGCCGGCGGCCGCGCAGCCGGGCGAACAGGCGCAATCCGACCGCTGCAAAGTCGAGCCGCCGGACCAGAACAGCCAACAGCAGAAGCCGGCCGGCAACAATTTGTCCGATACGCTCGAGCCATGCGGTGGGGTCCTGAAGCCGCCGCCAACGGGCGATCAGGGCATGGCGGCGCCACCGCCGGATGAGGGCAAGACCCCGGTGATCAAGCCCGGCGAGGTGCCGCCACAGCCGCCAAAGCAGTAGCAGCGACGAGCGGCAACTTCGCGCCGCTCGCGCCGGCAGGTTTGTTGCACTCGCTGAGGAACATTAGCTTGTCCTAAATGTTATTTCAGACGCAGTAGATATCACCCCCCTCCGGTATCGCTGCTGATCGGGAAACCGATCGGCCCGCGTCTTGCGACGCGGGCCACCGCAAGCTCATTCGCAGTCCATTCGCCGCATCGCGCGGGCACTTCACCGCTGTTCGATTAGCCGCCACTTACGGAACAACAAGGTGGCGTGGGCGTTTGCCTAGAGGGTTCGCCGCTTCGACCGGAATGCCGCGTCGCAATTGTAAGGGCGAGGCCCGTAACAACAGGAGTAGACGATGAAAATCCACCTTGTTCCTGCTGCGGCGGGATTGGCGTTGCTTGCCGGCGTCGGCGTGGCCACCGCGGACCAGGTGATTGTCACGCCCAAACAGCAGACGGTCATCCGCGAATACGTCCACAAGCACCCGCTGGCGTCGATCAGTCTTCTGGGGGTGGAGCTCAATATCGGTTCCACGTTGCCCGATACGGTCGAGCTGCAACCGATCGATGTTCCAGACGTGCGGTACAGATACGTCGTCGTCGGCAATCGCACTGTGCTCGTCGACCCAGACACCCGCAAGATCGTGCAGGTCATCGAGTGATCGGCGTTGCCAAACCGCGAACCGGATTTGGAAGGTCATGGCCTAAATTATCAAATGAGAGCTCCATCCCGAGGGATCGGGATGGAGCCGCTGTCGTCTCGAAACAAGGAAAGGAGCCATTCCCATGCTGCCGCATGTCGAGCCGGTCAACGTGGCCGCAGCCGTCGACAAACTGCTTGCTGAACGAGGCGATGGCCTGCTGTCGATGAAGGCGGCGATAGCACTGTTGCGCGAACGCACCGGAACCGAGCGCTCGGACGCGGACCTTGAAGGGCTGATCATCAAGAAGGCGGCGCTCCTCGGGGTCGCCGTCCTGTGTGACAGAGAGGTTCAATGACGGTGTCGCCTGCCGCTCAAGACGCCGGTCGAAATTTCAGCTAGAACAAGGTTGCTTACGCATCAACCGAGCCGACGGAGGTATCAGTGACGGACAGGCAGGAACGGATTCGCCAGCGAGCACACGCGATCTGGGAACAGGCAGGCAGGCCCGACGGGGCGCATCAGCAGCATTGGGATCAGGCTACCGCCGAAATCGACGCAGAAACCGCCGCGCCGGAGACCGCCAGCCGACCGAAGCCGAAAGCACGCCAGCCTAAGCCGGCCGCCAGCAAGGACGGAAGCAAATCCAAGGCGCGACCACGTAAAGCGTGAACGCAAGCGGATTTGATTCCAACGCTGGATCTCGCGGGTGGTCGGCCCATACATCGTTTCATGATCGGCAGCAAAACCAGTCCTGACCGGTCCTGCTGCCGCAAGCCCGCGATGGCAAGCCCGATTGGCGCGGCTAACTACTTACCGCAATTGTTGTCGTTGACAGTCGGTGAAACCGTCCCGGCAGGCTTGTTGGATGCATCGGGTTGAGCTCCTTGCGGGGTTGCAGGGCAGTTTTCATCCGCATTGGAGTTCATGGTACCCGTCGTGCCCATCGTGCTGCGGGTCGTGCCAGGGTCAATACCGTTCGGCTTGGGCTGGACGACGATGCTCTTCTCGCTGCCAGGCGCATTGTTGTCCGACCCGGCGTTCTGGGCCATCGCCGCGGTCGCCAGACCGGCTGCAAGTATGGAAGCTGTCACGATTTTCGTAAGCATGTTGATCTCCATCATTGGGTTATCATCATGTGGCGACTACAGAAAAAACAACCCGGGTGATGGAAAGGTTCCGGCAAAAATGACGCAGCACAGTGAAGCAAACCCGCGCAGCGCGGATCTTCTCGGCCCCCCTTGTTCTATTACCGTAGGTAGGTTTGATGTTGTGGTTTGCTGATTAGGAATTCGCCTTCTTTGGCCGCCGACCGTCGCAACGTTCGTCTGTTGCGGCGCCATCAGCTGAGTCTCGCATCGCTTCAATCGGTAGAGGCCATCCCAAGTAAAACTTTCGGAAAATTTCACTACAAATTTCACGCGGCTGTTATTTGAAAATATACCATGAGGCCAGCGAGCTGATCGGCAACGAAACCGATCATCTTCTTGCAAATTAGTAGGTATGCAACCGGCGACGTCGCGGGCTGTTCAGCGCAACTACAGCAAGGAGAGTGTTATGACCACCTTAATCAAAACAATCACCGATGCGGTGGCAGGCAGCGCAGTTATTTTCATGCTCTCGATGCCCGTGAATGCCGCGGACGGAATTGCCGTTGGTGTTGGAACATCCATCGGCGGCAACGGCGGCATCAAAGCCGGCCTCGGCGCGACGGTTGGCGGTCGCGGCGGCATCAACGCCGGTGCCGGCGCGACGGTTGGCGGCAGCGGCGGCATCAAGGCAGGCCTCGGTGCGTCGTTGGGCGGCAGTAGCGGCATCAACGCCGGTGCCGGCGCGACGGTTGGCGGTTCCAGCGGAATCGCGGCGGGCGCCGGCGCATCGGTCGGGGGCAGAAGCGGCATCAACGCCGGTGCCGGCGCGACGATCGGCGGTTCCGGTGGCATTGCTGCCGGCGCGGGGGTAGGTATCGGCAGCGGCGTTAGGGCTGGCGCGGGGGTCGGGATCGGCAGCGGCATCAATGTCGGCGCCGGTGTCGGGATCGGCGGTGGTACCAATCCGAGCAATCCGTCCAACCCGGGCAGCCCTTCCAATCCCAGCAACCCCAGCAATCCCAGCTTGCCTCAGGTCGTTGCCGACATGTCGGGCGACAAGTTGGCCAGGATGAAGAAGCGCTGCGTTGACGTGCTCAGCAGCGGAGGCACTTACGACAGCGATCTGCGCCAATTGTGCCTGCTGATCGCCCGCCGCTAAGGCGAATACATCGGATGAATGTCGGACCAGGCCGAGAGGCCTTCGTCCACCAAAGCTCCAGCAGTCCAAAGCCCGCCATTGCGGCGGGCTTTTTTCCGAGCACGTGGCGTCAGCATGGCGGGGGCTCACACGAGCACGCGCTCAGTGTGTTTGACGGCCAGGATCCGGCGAAGCGGACGCTTCGTCTTCCAGGGAGTCCCAACCCGCGGCGGGGCTGCTTTGCATCAGCTGAGGGCACGCAAACTCCGCCAGATCGGTTTCCGCGAAGCCGTCGAACTCGATAGCCGCCCCGTAGAGCTGGGCTGCTTGCATGACGAGCCATTCGATGTCCTCGCGCGCAACATTCTCGGCGAGGTTCTGCAGTCGCGCGGCTTCGGCGACAGCAGTCAGATTGATGGCAATCCCGGACCGCAATACAGCCCGAACTCGGGAACTGACGTCTTCGTGCAGGCGAACCGAAAATCCGTAGCGCATGGAAAACCTTCCCTTCAGGAGCGGTTTGTCCCTCATGTTCCACGATGCGCCCAGGATTCGCGATTGGCAAGCGAAATTCCTTAAAAACTCGTTTTATGTCAAATAGTTAGCGTATTTTGTTGATTGCCTATCTGACGCTTGATCCGCTTCATCTGACTTCTGCATGACTCGCTGATCCGATGGCCTTGACGCATTCTGCTCACGTACCTAACTCTACAGAAAATTAGGAACACACTAACTCAGCTGCATTTAGGCTGGTGTGACAGGAGGCCGAGATGTCCGAACTGGAACGCCCGGAACGATTGCAGATCATGCTGACCGTCGATGAACTGGCGGCGTTGGAGAACTGGCGCTTCGACAAGCACATGCCGAGCCGGTCGGCCGCGGTACGTGAGCTTTTGAGGCGAGGTCTCACAGCCGATGGTTTCCTGACGGCGGCGCATGGGACCAAGTCGCGCGATTTCGGCATTCTGCCGCATTCTGCAGATGGTGACCGCAGCGCGGCCGACGGACCGTCCCAGAAGGAATAGCGCCGAAGGAATAGCGCCGTTTCCGCCGCGGATCGCCCGCTCTGCGACCGTGCTTCGCGTCTCTCTTGCTTCGCGATGAGCTGTGAACGTCTGGTCTGCTGACGGCTGCGAAGTAGAAGAGATCCAAAGCTCTGTCTTGCCAGACGCTCCGTAATCAGGGAGTGCTTGATCGGCATAGTGCGGGCTCGGGAATATTGCCGATGACGCTGGAATTGACGGCCGGCGACCAGTCGATGCTGCATGGCGAGCAAGGCTCGGCAGCGGCTGCCGCCATGACGATCCTGGTTGCCTTTTCGAAGGCGGTCGGCGCGCGCAAGTTGCTGGACATTGCCGGTGCCCATATCGACGGCTGCCTCTATCACGGCCAGGCCAGCCTCGATTTCGTCGAAAGGCTGATCAAGGGCGGCGGCCGCGTTCGGGTGCCGACGACGCTGAATGTCGGTTCGTTCGACCTCATCCATCCCGGATTGGTGAAGATGCCGGTGTCGCAAGAAACGCCGGCGCGACGCCTGATGAAGGCGCATCTGGAACTCGGCTGCCAGGCGACCTTCACCTGCGCACCCTATCAGACCCGGTTCCGGCCAAGGTTCGGCGAGCAGATCGCCTGGGGTGAATCCAACGCCATCGTCTTTGCCAATTCGGTGATCGGCGCGCGGACCAACCGCTATGGCGATTTTATCGATTTATGCTGCGCAATGACCGGGCGCGCGCCGGCATGGGGGCTGCATCTGAGTGAAAATCGACGAGGCCAGGTCCTGTTCGAGCTGACTGACGCTGCTTTCGAGCCAAGCGACGCTCTGTTTGTCGGCGTCGGGCTGATCATCGGGCAAAGGGCTGGCGACCGCATCCCTGTCATATCGGGCCTGCCGCAGCCGCGCGACGAGGACCAATTGAAGGCGCTGGGGGCGGCGGCGGCAACGACGGGTGCCGTGGCGCTGTTTCATGCCGTCGGCATCACGCCGGAGGCGGAGACGCCGGATGAGGCGTTGCACGGCCTGGCACCGGAGGAAAAAATCCGGATCTCTCGCGCTGACATCCACCATGCGCTGGCCAGGCTGTCGAGCGTCCCCGACGGCGTGCAACTTGCAGCCGTGTCGTTAGGCACGCCGCATTTCTCCCATGAAGAGTGGATGCGCCTGTTGCCGCTGCTGCGCGAAGTCGGTCCAGGCAAAGGTGTCCCAATCTATGTCAACACAGGGCGCGCGACGCTGACACGGCTGCAGGACGAAGGCGCACTGGCCGGCATGGAAGCCTTCGGCCTTGTCCCGGTCACCGACACCTGCACCTATGTCACGTCGATCCTCGAGCGTCTCGATGGCGTGGTGATGACCAATTCGGGCAAATGGGCGCATTACGCACCTGGCAATATCGGTGTCTCGGTGGCCTTCGGTGACATGGAAGACTGCGTCCGCTCGGCTGCGGCCGGCCGCGTCGTGCGAGGCGCGCCATGAAGACGCCGGCCAGAACCGGTACATTCCACCTTTCCGGCTCGGCACAAGGCCCAGCGCTGGTGCTTTGGCAGGCGCTCAGCTTCTGGGGCGGGATCGACGTCGAAACGGGCGACATCATCGACCATTCGCATCCGGACCTGGGCGGCAATATCGCCGGCAAGATCCTGGTGATGCCGAGCGGGCGAGGGTCGTCGTCCTCGTCTTCGGTTCTGGCCGAAGCGATCCGCAGAGGCACGGCGCCGGCCGGCATTATCCTGGAGCGGCCGGACCCGATCCTTGCCGTCGGCGCCATCGTTGCCGAATTCCTCTACGAAATCAGCATGCCGCTGGTTGTCTGCGACGTGTCAGGCATTGTCTCCGGCGACCGGATCGCAATCGGTCTGGGCGAAGATGCGCAAGCGATGGTGAGCAAGCTCTAGCCGGCCATCAGTCCCGCCGCGCCCCGCCGCCAGTAGGCTGCCGCCAGTGTTTCGTTGCGGCCGAGCGCCAGCGTGCCGCGCCAGTGTTCGCGCACCGTCGTGGCGGCTGCCGCTTCGGCCGCAAACCAGCCGAATGCCGAACCGGTCGGCCATGCGACTGACCGGATGGCGCGCGCCAGCCTGTCGTCGGGCCCGGCTGGCACCCCATTTCTCGGCAGCCAGTGCACCTTTATTCCGGTTGCGTTGTCAACGACCTGCCGTTCGCCATCGTCGGCGATCTCTATGAAGGCCACGCCTTGGGTCTCGGCGGGCAGAGTCTCCAGCATGCGAGCCAGCGCCGGCAGGCCGGTTTCGTCGGCGCCCATGAGATACCAGGACGCCGGTCGCACCCGACGGCCGACCGGCCCCATCATGCCGATCTTCATGCCGGGCGCCGCCTGCATGGCCCAGCGCGCGCCGACGCTGTCGCCGGGGTGGATCAGGAAGTCGACCTCGATGAAGCCCTTTTCCACGTCGAGCTTCCGGATCGTATAGACGCGCGCGACGGGACGCCTGTCGTCCGAGGGCCATGCCGGGAGGCCATTGCTGCCGAGCACGGGCCAGAGCGGATCGGGGACGTCCCTGGTCGGAAACAGCATGCGGATATGCATGCCGCCGAATTTCGCAAAACGAGAGAGATCCTCGCCGACGAAGCGGATGCGGCGCATATGCCGCGTCAGGTCGCCGACTTGGGTGACGGCCATCTCACGGAACTGCGCGAGGCGGGTTTCTTCGGCGAGATCGCCGGTCCAGACGATCTCGGGACTTTCTTCCTTGGCATATACCTCTACGGCGGTGGCCAGCAGGTCCTTGATGCGGGCCAGCCCATCGCGGTCGGCGGCGTTGGCCCGCATCACCAGCCGCTCCATGTCAAGGGACGCGTCGCCGAAGGCGAAGCGGAAGTCGAGCCGCTGCCCCTCCCGCGAGGCATCGGCATCGAAGCTCTGCAGCCTGTCGCTGATGCGGTCGATGTAATGCGGCAGGTTGCGCAGGTTCAAGCGCGCTTCGCAGGCCAGTCCGCTCACTGAAGCTTCCCTCATTCTCAACCTCCGATCCTGCCTGTGAGCGCCACCTTGAAGGTGCGGCCCTTGCCCTGTTCCGTCGCCGCCGTCGTCGACCAGGCGCTTTGCGGGTCGGTGTAGGCGGTGTTGAAGACGTTATCGACGCTGAAATCGAGCTTGGCGTAGTCGTTGATGCGCCAGTTGGCAAAGACGTTGACCAGGTCGAAGCCGTCATCGACCACGACCGGCGCGTCGGGATTGGTGCGGCTTGTCCGGGTGATCTTGCCGACGCTGAGATATTGCGCACCGACGGTGAGCTGGTCTTCCAGCATGCGGAAGCCGACGGTCGCCGAGAAGCGGTCGAGCGGCGTGTTGTTCAGCGTCTGGCCGGAATAGACGCCGCTGACGACCTTGGCGTCGATCAGGGCGCCGGCGAGGTTCGCGAACCCCCAGCCATAGTCGTAGACGGCTTCGGCCTCGATGCCCTTCAGCCGCGCGTCGCCGATGTTGATCGCCATACGCGGCAAAACGGTGAGCTCGACGTCGATATAGTCTTCGACGGCGGTGTGGAAGACGTTGACCTTGGCACGAAACAGGTCGCCCGCGGCCAGCACATCGTCATATCTCAGATTGATCCCGGCTTCCCAGTTCTTCGCCGTTTCGGGCTGCAGAAGCAGGTTAGGCTGGTAACTGTCGCCGCCGCCATGCGCGCCGCCGCCGCGATAGACGTCCTGCAGGCCTGGTGCCCGGTAGCCTTCCGAATAGGTGCCGTAGAGCTGGAAGCCATCCAACGGCGTCACGCCGACGGTGAGGCGAGGCGACCAGCGATCGCCCGAAATCGAGGCTTCCGCCGGCGGCACGGTCTTCGTTTTGCCGTCGAGCTGGTAGCCGTCATAGCGCATGGCGGCGATGAGCTGCAGCCAGTCGCTGTAGTCGCCCTGCCATTGCAGGAAGCCGCCATAACCCTGCTGCTCGCCCGAACCGAAATGCGCGGCCTCCGACGTGGCCTCCAGATAGTAGTAGTCGAGACCGTAGGTGAGGGTATGTGCCAACTCCCAGGCGTCGAAACGCGAGGAGTTCTTCAGGTTGAAGCCGGTCGTGGCGACGTCGTAATAGCGGAAGTTGCCGATCGCCGTTGCCGGCCAGACCTGCGTCTGCTCGGCGCGCGTGCGGTTGTGGTATGCGTTGACACTGAGGTCGATCAGTTCGTTGTCGTCCGGCCTCCACATATAAGCAGCCGTGTAGGTCTGGTTGGTCGTGTCGGTGTCGTAGCGGCTCAGCGTTGGCGAGGTCGAGCCGCTCGATCCGGTGATCTGGTCATTGTAGCGCTGCAGGATCGCGCCGAGCTTGAGCTCGTGGCCGTCGGCCGGCCGCAGGGTCGCCTTCACATAGCCGCTGGTGATGCTCTCGCCGGTCCATGGCACGGCGTCGCCATTGCCATCGGTGTAGCTGTCGCGGTCGCGATAAATGAGGTTGCCGATGATGTCGGCGTCGTCGCTGAAACGGTAGGCGCCGGTGGTGCTGGTGGTGAAGCCGTCGCCATTATCCTCATTGCCCAGCTTCTCGCTCAGCGCCCAGCGCTCCTCCTGCTTGAGGAAATCGCCGGCATCCCTGGTTTCGAAGGAGACAACGCCGCCGATGCCGCCCGAGCCATAGGCGTTCGAGACCGGGCCGCGAATGACGGTCGCTTCCTTGATTAGTTCCGGCTCGACATAGAACGAGCCCGAGCCGTGGCCGACGCGCCAGTAATCCTGGCGGGCGCCGTCGAGCGTCACCACCACGCGGCCATATTGTTCGAGGCCGCGAATGTTGATGGCGGTTGCCGGATCGTCGCCGTTCATCGAAGCGGCAACGCCGGGCGTGGTGCGGAACATGTCGGCGGCGGTGTCAGGCTGGATGCGTTCGAGCTCTTCCTGATCGACGGCGCTGATGGCGGCCATCGATTCGATGATCGCCGTCTTGATCATCGTCGCCGAGATGGTGATCAGGTCGAGCACGGTCGGCTCGTTCTGCCCAGTTCTAGCCTGCTGGGCGACCTTGACCGGCCGATCGGCCTTGGCGGCGGCGCCGTTCTTCTCCGGCTCCTGCGCGGCGGCCAGCGGCGCGGCACACAGGCCGAGCGCGAAGGCGAGCGCGGTGCTCGCCATCAAGGTCTTGTTGCTTGTCTGTTTCATGCGTGCAGCCCCGGGAAAAGCAAAGATTGCTGGCGGCGGCCGTTGGCCCTGGCTGGCATGATGGAGAAGCCTCGACACACGGGCCGGGCAGGGATACTTATTAAAACATGATGATAATAGTCAATTTAATTTTGCAGGTCTGAGCCTGATCGAAGATTCTCGGTCGGACCCTTGATCTGGCCGCCAAAATCTCGCCCGAGCGATTATGAATTTGTGACGCACCCGTGCTTCTTCACCTGGTTCAGATCTCCGGGATGCTTTCCCTGAAGATCACTTGCAGCCGTGGCTGGTGCAGTTCGTAAGGCAAGCCCCTGACCGCATGGGTCAAGGTGTTGAGCGCCTCGCGGGCCTCTACGCGCGGGTTCTGGTCGATGACCGCGTCCAGCGTGCCGTCGAGCAGAAGCTCCTTGGTGCCTTCCGTCACCTCATGGCCGAGAAAGACCGTCGACAGCGCGCGCCCGCGCTCCTTGAGTGCGCGGGCGATGCCGGTGTTGCCGGCGCCGACATTGTAGATGGCGGCCAGGTCCGGGTGCCGGTCCAGCAGGGCGGAGGCCTCCGAATAGGCCTTCTCCCGGTCGTCGAGCATCTCGCGCATCTCGACGATCTGCAGATTGGGCGATTCTTCCGCCAGTATGTGGCGGAAGCCCATCTCGCGCTCTTCGTGGCCGCGGTAGGAGAGCGAACCGGCGAACAGCGCGACCTTGCCCGGACGCCCTGCGCCCATGAAGCGGTTGAGCAGGTAGCCGGCGAGCCGGCCGGCGGCGCGGTTGTCGATGCCGATATAGGCAACCCTCGGCACATGCAGGATGTCGGAAGCGATGGTGACGACCCTGACGCCGCTGGTCGAAAGCGAGCGGATCGCCTCGCGGACCGTCGGATGGTCGAGTGCGATCACACCGACGCCCTGCGTCTGCCCGTGCAGTTCCTGCAGCAGACGCGCAAGCCGGTCCGGATTGAAGCCTTCGATAGTAGCGACACGGACGTCGAGGTCGGGCCGCGCCTGCGCCTGCGCCTCGATCTGGCGGTGCAGCATCTTGATGAAGGAATTGGTGCCGGCGGGCAGGGCGAAATCCAGCCGTATGACCTCGCCAGTAACCGCGTTGAGCGAGCTCGGATTATTCGAATTTTCAGCGATATAGCCAAGCCGCTGTGCCGTTTCGAGCACGACCTCTCGGGTGCGCGCCCTGACCCCGGCGCGGTTGTTGAGCACACGGTCGACCGTGGCGGCCGAAACGCCGGCCTCCCGGGCTATGTCTGTCAGGGTGGACCGCACTGTCGATCACCTCATTCCAAAACGCGCCAGGGGCGCATCGAGATCACGCATTTCATGGGTCCACCGTCGGAGAGCGGCTTCATCGCCGTCCGCGATTCTGATGGGAAATGATGTAACCGGCCTTGGCCGATGCGCAAGCCGTTGCGCTACACCAGAGTGCCCAAGCAGACCAAAGCGGGGAGGTGGGCAGCCGGGCTCCCTCAAATTCAAGCACCGGCTTCAGTATGAGAGCCTCTACAAACGCCATTCTTCCCCTCCCGTGAGATGTTATGATGTATTTTGATTATTTATGATGTTGACAGGCTTCGTATAGTGCCGTCAATATCCATCATAAGGGCCGTGGAGGAAACAAGGCCCTGAGGGAGGAGTTCCAATGTCGAATTTGATCCGCGTGTCGCGGCGCCGTTTGCTGGCGTCCGGTGGAAAGGCGGCAGTCCTTGTTGCCGCCGCAGGTATTGCACCGAAATTCATTCGCCCGAGCCGTGCCTATGCGGCCGATGCCCTGGCGCCCGGCATGATCGGCGGCCCGACGGGTTTCGACGGTTCGGAGCGCTATCAATATGGTGCCGATACGCCGGAGGGCCGCGCCATCGAGGCGGCCAAGGCGATGAAGGGCGCCGGCAAGGCGCCGGCCAAGATCGTACTTGGCCTGTCCGACGGCTCGATCGGCCAGTTGACCCAGCCGTTTCCGGCCGGCGCGCCGTCGATCAAGGATCTCTGGGAGAAGGAAACCGGCATTCCGTTGGAAATCGTCGGTGTGCCAAACGGCCAGGAATTCACCAAGACGATGCAGGACATCTCCACCAAGGGTGGGGCGTATGACATCTACGCGGTCGAATGGAACCGTCTTGGCGACCTTGCCGAAACCGGCGGCATCCTCAAGCTCGACGACTTCGTCGCGCAATACAAGCCGGAATGGGACGATCCCGAGCGCGGCTATGTCGACGGCGCCAAGGGCGTCTCGCTGCTCAACCAGTATCGCGGCTCGACCTATGGCGTGTCACTGGATGGCGACTTCCAGACCTGGGTCTACCGTACCGATCTGTTCGGCGACGCAAACGAGAAGAAGGCCTTCTCCGACAAATACGGCTATGAACTGGCGGCGCCGAAGACCTGGAAGCAGCATGACGAGATCGCGGCTTTCTTCCAGCGCCCGGACAAGGGCCTGTTCGGCTCGACCGATCTGCGCAACCAGGGCTGGGGCTACACCAACTGGTATCAGCGTTATGTCTCAATGGCTTCGCCCAATCAGTTCTTGTTCGACGATACCGGTAAGCCGCTGATCAATTCGGAGCAAGGTATCGCGGCGACCAGCGAGTACATCGCGTCGCTTTCGCACCATTCGCCGGATGCGATCTCCTGGGGCTGGCCGGAGCAGTACGGCAATTTCGCCAAGGGCGGCGCGGCCATGACCTGTGCCTTCTCCAATCTGCCGAAATTCCTCGACAATGCCGGCAACAAGGATTCAGCTGTCACCGGCAAGATCGGCTCGATGCTGCCGCCCGGCCGCGAAATCGACGGCAAGCTGGTCAGCCGGTCGGTGCTGTGGCTCAATCTGTCGGCGTCGGTGTCCTCGCAAGCCAAGAATCCGGAGGCCTGCTACCTGTTCCTGCAGTGGCTGGGCTCAAGCCGCATCTACGCCTGGATGACTGCCAATCCGGGCGGCTACTTCGATCCGTTCCGGCTATCGGATTTCTCGGATCCGCTGGTTCGCCAGACCTATCACGCCTACCACATGGACGTGGTGCGAGAGACGGTCGCCCGCACCGTGCCCACCATCAACTATCCCGGCGCTACCGCCTTCCACAACGCGCTGGACGAGAACCTCGTCGCCGCGCTGACCAAGGCCAAGACAGCCGAGCAGGCGATGGCCGACACCGAGGCCGAGTGGAAGAAGATTGCCCGCCGCACCGGCGAGGAGAAGCTTCTCGAAGCGATCAAGACCAACAAGGAGGCCTGGCCGACCGTCCTCGATCCGATCGCCTGATCCTTCCAAGGATCCTACCAAGAAGGGGAGGAGCGGTCGCTCTTCCCCTCGGCAACGAAGGACCCAGCAAAGCCGCAAGATGAAGCGTTCAGTTCCTTTCGAGATATTCCGCTATGCCGCGATCCTTGCGGCGATGGCGGTGACGCTGGTGCCGATCCTGTGGATGGTGTCGATGGCGTTCAAGCCGATCGCCGAATGGTCGGCGACCGGCGCCGACCTGACATGGTGGCCGAAGAACCCGACACTCAGCAATTTCCGCTTCGTCTTCGGTGAGTCGACCAACAATCTGATCGTCGCCCTCGACCGCACAGCTTTGAAGCCGATCCTGTCGTCGCTGCTGTCGGCCACATTCGGTACGGCAATCGCCATGTCGGCGGGCACCGCGGCGGCCTACGGTCTGTCGCGCTTCGGCTCGGGCCAGAACCTGCCGCTGGCGCTGATCCAGCTTCGCCTGTTTCCGCCGATGGCGGTCATGACCCCGGTGATGATCATGTGGGCCTTCCTCAACTTCACCGACAGCTGGTGGGGGCTGTCGTTGATCTACGGCATCGTCACGCTGCCTTTCGCCTTCTGGCTGATGAAGACCTTCTTCGACGACATGCCGCGCGAGATCGAGGAGGCGGCGCTGGTCGAGGGCTGCTCGCGGTGGCGCGTCTTCACGCGCATCACGCTGCCGATGATGCGCGCGCCGCTGGCCAGTGCCGCGCTGTTCGTCTTCATTCTCAACTGGTCGGACTATCTGATTGCGCTGCTTCTGACGACGCGCGAATGGGTGACGGTCCCTGTCTACATGGCCTCGCTGTCCTCCTCGATGACCGGCCAACTCTACGGCGCCAAGGCAGCCCTCGGCCTGATAGCCGCAGTGCCGCCTGTCATCATGGGCATCGCCATCCAGCGCCATCTGGTGCGCGGGCTGACCTTCGGGGCGCTCAAGCAATGAGCGCGGTGACTGCGACGATTTCGGAGGGCGACATGCAAGTCTCCAAAGCGGCGTCGGTGCTGCCGGACGAGGGCGCAAAGCTCGGCTTCCGGCTGACGCTGCCGGCGCAGATCCTGGTGCTGTTCATCGCCGTCTTCCCGCTCCTGATGCAGCTCTACATCAGCCTGACCGACTGGTCGCCGCTGTCGGGCACCGGCTGGTGGAACGCCTGGTCGATGTGGAACAGTTTCGCCAACTACACCGACCTTGCCGCCGATGCGCGCTTCTGGAGCGCGCTGAAGCGCACGGCCATCGTCATGATCGTCTGCGTGCCGGCGGAGTTCCTGCTCGGCTTGGCGCTCGCGACACTGTTTGCCGACGAGTTCCCCGGCAAGCGGATCTTCTACTCGATCCTCTTGATGCCGATGATGGTGGTGCCGGCGGTGGCCGGCTACATGTTCTTCATGCTGTTTCAGTCGGGCGGCCCGGTCAACGACATCCTGTCGGCGATCTCAGGCTTTCCCGTCACCATCGCCTGGCTGTCGGACCCGACGCTGGCGCTCATCGCCGTCATGGTCGCCGATATCTGGCAGTGGACGCCGCTGATGTTCCTGATCCTGCTTGCCGGCCTGGTCGGCGTGCCTGAGGACCAGATCAAGGCGGCGACGCTGCTCGGTGCCAACCCTAGGCAGCGCTTCATCACCATCGTGCTGCCGAAGATGAAGACGATCATCGTCATCGCGCTGGCGATCAGGGTGATCGAGAACTTCAAGATATTCGACACGCTTTACATCATGACCGGCGGCGGTCCCGGCGTCGCTACCGAAACCATCTCCGTCTACATCTACAAGCTCACCACCCAGGACCTGATCTGGGGCTATGTGGCGGCAATCGCGCTGGCCATACTGATCGTGCTGTCCATCGCTGCGGTGTTTGCCATGAAACGCATGGCCCGGGTACGCGAGGTGGCGGCATGAGCACCATCCACCTGCAGAACCTGGTCAAGAAATTCGGCGACTTCACCGCGCTGAAGACGATGGACCTGGCCATTGCCGACGGCGAGTTCATGGCGCTGCTCGGACCCTCGGGCTGCGGCAAGTCGACGACGATGAACATGATCGCCGGCATGGAAGGGCCGACCAGCGGCAAGATCCTGTTTGGCGAGCGCGACATGGCCGGCGTGCCGATGGGGCGGCGCGGCGTCGGCTTCGTCTTCCAGAACTATGCGATCTTCACTCATATGAGCGTGCGGCAGAACCTCGCCTACGGGCCGAAAATGCGCGGCGCACCAAAGGCCGAGATCGGCCGCCGTGTCGGCGCCATTGCCGAGATGCTGCAACTGACGCCGCTGCTCGACCGCAAGGCGGACAGACTGTCGGTCAACATATTGCAGCGGGTGGCGATCGGCCGTTCGGCGATCATGGAGCCGGCGATCTTCCTGCTCGACGAGCCGCTGTCCAATGTCGATGCCGCCTTCCGGGCGGTGATGCGGACCGAATTGAAGCAGTTGCAGCGGCAGTTCCGGCAGACCATGGTCTACGTCACCCACGACCAGCTCGAAGCGATGACCATGGCCGACCGCATCGCGGTGATGGACCACGGCGTGCTGCAGCAGGTCGGCACGCCGCTCGAGGTCTATAACAATCCGGCCAATGTCTTCGTCGCCCGCTTTATCGGCGCGCCGGGCATGAACCTGCTCAAGGGCAGGCCGGCGGAAAGCGACCGTGGTCTGGTCATCGATCTCGGCCCGCTCGGCGTGACACCGCCGCTGCCGGTCGAGATCGCCGATGCCGTACGCAGGATGCGCGGCGAGGTGTTTTATGGCTTTCGACCGGAGCAGGTGACGCTGGCTGAAGGTGGCCGTGGCTTGTCCATGCCGGTGAGTTTCGTCGAGCGGATCGGCGCGCGCACCATCATCCACCTTGGCGACGGCGAGACTGCGGTGAAGGCGGTGTTCGACAATGATGTCGGGCTGGCGATCGGGCAGACAGCTGTCGTCGCGCCTGCGGCGGAGGCGGTGCGCGTCTTCGACGCCGCCACCGGTCTTGCATTGAGAGCAGGTTGAGATGGCCGATATCGTTTTCCGCAATGTCACAAAGCGCTACGGCAACACGCTGGCCGTCGACGATGCCTCATTCACGGTCAACGACAACGAGTTCTTCTGCTTCTTCGGGCCGCCGCTGTCGGGCAAGTCGACGATACTGCGTCTGGTGCTCGGGCTGGAAACCCCGGACGCGGGCGAGATCCTGATCGGCGGAAAGCCGGTCAACACGGTGTCGCCGGCCGAGCGCAACGTCGCCATGGTGTTCCAGAATTTGGCGCTGTTTCCGCATATGAGCGCGCGCGACAACATCCGCTTTCCGCTGGTCGAACGCCGGGTCGCCGAAGCCGAGATCGAAAAGCGCGTCGCCGACGTCGCGGCCAAGCTGCATATCGGCCATATCCTGCACAAGCCGCCGGCGCAGCTTTCGGGCGGCGAGCGGCAGCGCGTGGCGATTGCCCGCGCGCTGGTGCGCGACCCGGCCGCGTATCTGATGGACGACCCGATTTCGGCGCTCGATGCCCGGCTGCGCGAGGAGACGCGGGTCGAGCTTAAGCGCATCCAGCGCGAGCTCGGCAAGACGCTGATCTATGTCACGCACGACCAGGAAGAAGCGATGTCGGTCGCCGACCGAATGGCCATTCTGGAGAACGGCAAGATCAGGCAGATCGGCGCGCCGGCCGAGATCTATGACCGGCCGGCCAGCACCTATGTGGCGCGGCTGCTTGGGTCCCCGATGATGAACATATTGAAGTCGGTGCACGGCGCTGAAGGCGTGGAGGCGGCGGAAGGCACGATCCGCATCGCGGATACCGGCGCCCCGGCCGATGCCGTGGAAATTGGACTCAGGCCGGAAGACATCAAGGTCAAGGCCTGGTCGGAGGGGGGCGCGGGCCGCCCGGCGCGAGTGTTCGAGGTCGAGCCGCTCGGCGGCTACACCGTTGTGACGCTCGCCGCCGGGCAGGCGCGTCTGCGGGCGCTGTTGCGCGGCCAGCCAGACATCAGGCCGGACGCGATGGTGGCGATATCCTGCGAGCCGGGCAGGGTGCATTATTTCGGACAGAGCGGGGGAGCGCTGGCACGATGACGGCGGCTGCAAGGAACGAGCTTCGGGAGGAACATATGGCAAGCCAAGAAATGGTGGGCAACGGCTTCGAGCCGGACGTTAAAGTCCGTACCAGGGAATACAGGATCGGCTGCGTCGGCGCCGGCATGATCATGGCCGAATGTCACCTTGCCGCCTACAAGGAAGCCGGTTTCCCGGTGGTGGCGATTGCCTCGCGGACCAAGGCCAGCGCCGAGAAGGTCGCCAAACGCTGGGATATCCCAACCGTCCACGACACGCCGGAACAGCTCATCGAGGACAAGAACGTCGAGATCATCGACCTTGCCTTTCCGCCCGACCAGCAGCCGGCGCTGATCCGCCATGCTCTGAAGCAGGCACATATCAAGGCGATCCTGGCGCAGAAGCCATTGGCGCTGTCGCTCGGAGAAGCGGTCAAGCTGCGCGACGAGGCGGCCAAGGCCGGCAAGATCCTCTCGGTCAACCAGAACATGCGTTACGACCAGTCGATGCGCGTCTTGAAGCGGATCATCGATAGCGGCGCGCTCGGCGGCATCGTTTTCGCGCAGATCGACATGCATGCGATCCCGCACTGGCAGAGCTTCCTCGAGGACTATGACCGGCTGACGCTCGCCAATATGAGCGTCCATCATCTCGACGTACTGCGCTTCCTGTTCGGCGATCCCCTGGAGATCACCACCCTGACCCGCAAGGACCCGCGCACCCGCTTCGACCATTCGGACGGCATCACCGTGTCGACGATCAAGTTCCCGTCCGGCGTGCTCGCCGTATCGCTGGAGGATGTCTGGTCCGGGCCGCGCCAGGAGGGCTACAAGGACGACCAGCACATCAACTGGCGCGTCGACGGCACCAAGGGCGTCGCCAAGGGCACCATCGGCTGGCCGACTGGCGCTGCCTCGACGCTGACCTACGCCTCGACCGAGACCACCGGTGGTGAATGGGTGACACCCAGCTGGGACACGATGTGGTTCCCGCATGCCTTCATCGGCGTCATGGAGCAGCTCCAGCACGCGGTCAAGACGGGCGAGCCGCCGGCGCTGTCGGTCGCCGACAACGTCAAGACCATGGCGCTGGTCGAAGCCGGCTATCGTTCGATCGACAAGGGCCGGACAGTCAAACTTTCCGAAATATCAACTGACTGAATCACTTACAGGGAGGACTTCACACCATGATGCAGGCAGGTATTTTCACGGGTTATTTCCCGTATGGCCTCAAGGAGACCGCGCAGAAGATCCGTGCGCTCGATTTCAACACCGTGCAGCTCGACCTGCATTTCAGGGATATCGACCTTTCCGCCGGACAGATCACCAAGGACAAGGCCAAGACTGTCCGCGATACGTTCCGCGACCACAATCTGCCGATCTGCTGCATATCGGGCTACACCAACATCATCCATCCGGATATGGGCGAGCGCGAGAGGCGCGTCGGCTATTTGAAGGAGATCATCCGCAACGCACGCCATTTCGGCACCCCTTACGTGATCTCGGAAACCGGTACCTACAACACCGAGTCCGACTGGGTGCATCACCCGAAGAACAAGACCGAGGAAGGTTTTGCGGAATGCCGCAAGGTCATCGCCGACCTTGCCCAGACCGCCTATGACCACGGCGCGGTCTTCCTGCTCGAAACCTATGTCAACAATGTCGTCGGCTCGGTCGAAGAGACGGTGAGGATGTTCGCGCAGGTCGACCACCCAGGCCTCGGCCTGCTGATGGACCCGACCAACTATTTCGAAACGCACAACATCGACAGGATGGACCAGATCCTGAACCAGGTGTTCGACACGTTGACCGACAAGATCAAGATAGCCCACGCCAAGGACGTCAAGCGTTCCGGCGGCGACAAGTCGGAAAAGCACGCCGATATCGGCGACGACGACGCGCTGGAGAGCCACACTTTCCGTGGCGTCGGCGAGATCGAGCTGCCGGCGCCCGGTCTCGGTTCGCTGAACTACGACCTCTATCTCAAGCGGCTGGCCGAAAAGCACCCGAACATCCCGGTCATCATCGAACATCTTTCGGAAGACGACGTGCCGCGCGCCAAGAAATTCCTCGACGGGAAATTCCGCGCCAACGGACTGTGATGGCGCGGTTCGGCTACGAAACAAGGGAGGAAGAGAAATGTTGAAATTCGCGTTGAAAATCGGCGCCGCGGCGACCGTTCTCGCCGGTGTTGCGCTGGGTACGCCGGCGCTGGCGCAGGACGCCCAGAAGACGTTCTACCTGCTGTCGCATGGCGGCCCGTCGGATGCCTTCTGGATCGACTGGAATGCCGGCGCCACCAAGGCCTGCGACCAGCTCAAGGTGACCTGCAAGATCTCGTTTAGCGGTGGCGACATGGCGGCGCAGAAGGAGGCCTTCAACTCCGCACTTGCCGCCAAGCCGGACGGCATCGCCACGACCTCGGCGCAGCCCGGCCTGTGGACCGAGGAGGTCAAGGCAGCGAAGGCGGCCGGTATCCCGATCGTGTTCTTCAATACCGACGATCCGGCAACCGGCCGTCAGGCCTATGTCGGCGCCGACCTTAAGGAAGCCGGTGTCATCTGGGCGAAATATCTGGTCGACCACAAGATGGTGAAGCAGGGCGACAAAGTGTTCCTGCCGGTCGAAGTGCCGGGCGCCAGCTACCAGCAGCTCGAGACCGAAGGCATCGCCAGCGTCTTCGATCCGCTCGGCATCAAATATGATGTGGTCGATTGCGGCACCGATCCGGCCGGCATCATCGCCAAGATGACCGACTACATGGTCGCCAACAACCCGCCGGCAATCATCGCGCTCGGCGATTCCGTCGCGGCCAGCGTCAAGCGGGTGTTCGACGGCGCCGGCGTGCCGGCCGGCAAGATCCCGGTCGTCGGCTGGGGCAATTCGAAGGAAACGGCCGAGTCAGTGAAGTCTGGGTTCATCAACGCGGCTGCCTGGCAGTTCCCATCGGCGCAGGGCTTCATGCCGGTGGCGCTGCTCGGGTTGGCCGCCGCTGGCGAACCGATCGGCTACGACATCCACACGTTCAGTCTCTACGACGCCTCGAGCGTCGAACCGATCCTGAAACTCTACAACAAGTGATTGGAACTGACGCTCGCCGCGCAGGCGGCGGGCGTCACCTTGAGATATGGTCGAAACAGTCATGACAATTGCCGCAGAAGAGGAAATGCCGCGTGCCAAACGCAGGTCGAGCCTGATGCGCTCGCCGCAGTTCTCTTCGCTCGTCATCCTGATTGTCCTGCTGGCGGTGTTCGCGATCGCCGACGCCAATTTCCTGTCGCCGCTCAACATCTCCAACATGATGGCGTTCCTGCCCGAGCTCGGCATCATCGCGCTCGGCATGACGCTGCTTCTGACGGCGGGCGAGTTCGACCTTTCGGTCGGTGCCGTGTTCGGGCTGGCGCCGGTCGTCGTCATGCTGCTGGTGCAGAACGGCGGCTTTGATATTGGCGTCGCGCTGCTGGCCGGCCTGCTGCTCTGCATAGCCATCGGCGCGATCAACGGGCTGATCGTCACCAAGATCGGCATTTCGTCCTTCCTGGTGACGCTGTCGATGTTGCTCGTCGTGCGCGGGGCAGCGCTTTACATCACGCAAGGATTTCCGCTGAAATCCTGGGACCGGCCGGGCTTCTTCGTGACGCTGCTGGCCGGCAGCTTCAATATCGGAACGTTCCGTTTCTATACCTCGCTGTGGTGGTTCATCGGCCCGTCGCTACTGGCGATCTATGTGCTGCGCTACGCCAAGCTCGGCAACTGGATCAGCGCTATCGGCTCGAACCGTAACGCTGCCGTGGCGCGTGGTGTGCCGGCCGATGCGGTCAAGATCTGGCTGTTCATCCTGACCTCGGTGCTTGCCGGTCTCGCCGGCATGATCAGCGCCTTCCGCATCTCTGCCGCCTCGCCGGTGGCCGGCACCGGCTACGAGCTCGAAGTGATCGCCATGGTGGTGGTTGGCGGCACCGCGCTGACCGGTGGACGCGGCACCATTTTAGGCACCATCGTCGGCGCGCTGATGCTGCGCAGCATCCGCAACGGCATCGTGCTGATCGGCGTGCCTGGGCTCGCCTACAACATCTTCGTCGGCGTCATCATCCTTGCCATGCTCATCCTGCACGCTTTGCTGCAGAAGAACGCCGCCAGGAGCTGATCATGGAAGTGCTTCGGCTGCAGAATTTGCAAAAATCCTTCGGCAGCGTCCGCGCCCTGAAGAACGCGTCCTTCGCGCTCAACGAGGGCGAAGTGGTGGCCTTGCTCGGTGACAACGGCGCCGGCAAATCGACGCTGATCAAGGCGATCTCGGGCGTGTTTCCGGTCGATCGCGGCGAGATCTATGTGCGCGGCCAGAAGGTCTCCATCCGCTCGACGCGCGACGCGATGGATCTCGGCATCGAGACCATCCACCAGGACACCTCGCTGGCGCCCGACCTCAGCATCGCGCGCAATCTTTTCCTCGGCCGCGAGCCGGTCAATCTCAAATGGCTGGGCGTGTTCGCGCCGCTCGACCTTGCCAAATTGCGCGATGCCGCCTCGGCGCTTTTGAAGCGCGTCGGCATCTCGAAGAAACTCGACGCCGATGCACTGGTCAGCACATTGTCGGGCGGCGAGCGCCAATCGATCGCCATTTCGCGTGCCATGCAATTTGCCGCCAAGGTCATCATCCTCGACGAGCCGACCAACAATCTCGGCGTCGAGGAAACGCACGGCGTGCTGCG
Source organism: Mesorhizobium sp. M0601 (assembly GCF_040320845.1). Taxonomy (NCBI): domain Bacteria; kingdom Pseudomonadati; phylum Pseudomonadota; class Alphaproteobacteria; order Hyphomicrobiales; family Phyllobacteriaceae; genus Mesorhizobium; species Mesorhizobium sp. M0601. The sequence goes on along the minus strand of NZ_JAMYQK010000051.1, from coordinate 12,906 downwards.
CTTCGTCAAGGAAGTGCGTGACGCCGGTCACTCGGTGCTTTTGATCACCCACAACATCCATCACGTCTTCCAGGTCGCCGATCGCATCATCGTCATGCGCCGCGGCGAGATCGTCGCCGAGCAGACGGTCGCCGATACCGATCTGCTGACCGTGGAAAGCATCATCACCGGTGCCGACATGTCGGCCCTGCTCAAGGAGACGAGAGCGAAGTGAAGGACGGGAGCAAAGTGAAAGAACTGGCCGTCACATGGTAGAGCTTTACGGCAAGACGCTGTCGCGCCGGCAGGTCTCGGAACGCTCGGGCATGCTGTCGCAGTTCGCCGGCGTGCGGCTGATGACGCTTGGCGACGGCGTCGAGCGCGGCATCCGCATGCTCGAATTCCGCACCGGCTCCGGCCTGCGCTTCACCGCGCTGGTCGATCGGGCGCTCGATATCGCCGATTGCGACTTCAGGGGCCAGGCGATCGGCTGGCACTCGCCGAGCGGTTTTCGCCATCCCGGCCTGCACGAATATGAAGGCGAGGAGGGATTGGCGTGGGCGCGGTCGTTTTCCGGCCTTCTGCTGACCTGCGGCCTCGACCATATATTGTTCATGAACGAGGTACCCGCCGACACCTACAACTACCCGCCGAAGAAGACGGTACGCCATTCGCTGCACGGCCGTGTCAGCACCATTCCAGCGCGGCTGACCGGCTATGGCGAGACCTGGGACGGCGACCGCTGCGTGTTGTGGGCCGAAGGCATCGTCCAGCAATCGACTGTATTCGGCGAGGATCTGCACCTGCTGCGGCGGATCGAGGCCGATGTCGGCGGCAACGAGATCCGGCTTTCGGACCGTGTCGTCAATCACGGTTTCAACCGTACGCCGCATATGTATTTCTACCACATCAATGTCAGTCATCCGGTGCTCGACGAGGGATCGCGCTACCTGGCGCCGATCCGCGACGTCGTCTGGGCCGGGCATGCCGGCGAGCGCTATGAAGCGCAGAAGGTCGGCTACCGCACGGTGCCGGCGCCGCAACCGGGATTCAAGGAACAGGTCTGGCAGCATGAACTCGGCGCCGACAGCACCGGCGAAGTCCCGGTGGCGGTGGTCAACGACAGGCTCGGCCTTGGCTTCGAGGTGGTCACGCGCAAGGACCAGTTGCCTTGCGCCTATGAATGGCAGAATTTCCAGGCCGGGCAGTACGCGCTGGGCATCGAGCCGTCGACGCATCATGTGCTGGGCAATCTGGCGGCGCGCGAACGCGGCGAGATGATCTGGCTGGAGCATGGCGAGAGCCGCTCCTACGATGCGGCGTTCCGGGTCCTCGACGGCGCCGGCGAGATCGCCGCCGCCGAAAGCCGGATCGCTGCAATCGCCAGGCAGCCGCAGCAGGATTATCCCCAGCCGTCGGGCCGTTTTCCTGTTCTTGGAGGCAGGTCGTGATAATGGCGAACAGGATACGGGACACCAGTTGGGAGGCTGGTTCCGGCCGGAGCGGGGAGGGTTCGCGGCCGATCGGGAATTGGAGGTCACAATGGCTGGCACGGTAAAGCGCGATTACAGCCTGGTCGGCGAAAGCACGCGCAGGGCGATCGAGACGGGACTGGCCTCGGCGGAGTGGTACCACACGGATGTCCCCCGCAAGGCGATCAAGGAGTTGATGCAGCGCTCAGACGGTCCGGCGATCCGCGACACGATCATCTGGATCGTCGCCATCCTCGGCTCCGCCGCCGGCGCCATCTATTTCTGGGGTACCTGGTTGTGCGTGCCGTTCTTCTTCGTCTACGGCGTGCTCTACGGCTCGTCCAGCGACTCGCGCTGGCACGAATGCGGCCATGGCACTGCCTTCCGCACGCGCTGGATGAACGATGTCGTCTACCAGATCGCCAGCTTCATGCTGATGCGCAACCCGGTGACCTGGCGCTGGAGCCATGCCCGTCACCACACCGATACCATCATCGTCGGCCGCGACGCCGAGATCGCCGTGATGCGCCCGCCGGACCTTTTGCGTGCGGCGCTGGCTTTCACCGGCATCCTCGATTTTCGCTATTCGCTTCCGGCACTGGTACGCCAGGCGTTCGGCAAGCTGACGCCCGACGAGAAAAGCTACGTTCCCGAGATGGAACAGCACAAGGCCGTCATCGCGGCGCGCTGGCATATTGCCATCTACATCGCCACGATAGCACTCGCCCTCTACCTGCAGTCGTGGGTGCCGGTGGTGCTTATCGGCGTGCCGCGCCTTTACGGCACCTGGCACATGGTGATGACCGGCCTGCTGCAGCACATCGGTCTGGCCGACAATGTCGTCGATCACCGGCTCAACACCCGTACCGTGTACATGAACCCGATCAGCCGGTTCATCTACTGGAACATGAACTACCACGTCGAGCACCACATGTTTCCGATGGTGCCTTATCACGCGCTGCCCAGGCTGCATGAACTGATCAAGCACGATCTGCCGGAGCCGAACCCGTCGATATGGCATGCCTATCGCGAGGTCTGGCCTGTCCTGCTCAGGCAGCTCAAATACGAGGATTATTTCCTCAAGCGCGAACTGCCGCCAACCGCACGGCCCTATCGTGGCGAATTCCACGAAGTGAACATGTCGGCAGCGGCTGAGTAGGTACTGCGCACCAGCGCAACGCAGAAATTTCAGGAGAGATAGAGATGGCCGATTGGGTCGAAGCGTGCGCCGTGGACGATGTCGAAGAGGAAGATGTCATCCGCTTCGACCATGGCGGCCGCACCTTCGCGATCTACCGTTCGCCGGACGATGAATTCTTCGCCACCGATGGGTTTTGTACGCATGAGAAGGCGCATCTGGCCGATGGGCTTGTGATGGACGACATCATCGAATGCCCCAAGCACAATGGCCGCTTCAATTATAAGACCGGGCAGGCGAAGGGCGCTCCCGTTTGCGTCAATCTCGCGACCTATCCAGTCAAGGTCGAAGCTGGCAAGGTGATGATCCAGATCGCCTGACCGGCCTTCTGTCACGTAGCAAAGGGGACCAAAATCCATGAGCCGGAAAAGACCGACCGTCGCAGATCTGCGTGCCATGAAGGGCAAGCGGCAGCTGACGATGCTGCGCGTGCTGACGATGGACGAGGCCGAGGCCGCCGAACGCGCCGGCGTCGATATCGTCTCGGTGCCGCCGGAGCTGGTACTCAATCCGCAATACCGCGATGCGGCACCCAGCCTGTTCACCATGCCGGGCGAGAATTTCTTCGAAATCGGCACCGCCGATGATTTCGTCCGCTGGGCGTTCCGGCTCTACAAGGCCAGCGCCGATGCGGTCTATTGCAGCGCCGGGTACGCCACCATCAAGCGGATGGCCGACGATGCCATTCCGGTGATCGGCCATGTCGGCCTCATCCCGTCACGCGCCACCTGGACCGGCGGCTTCAAGGCTGTCGGCAAGACCGCCGACACCGCCATGCAGGTGTTCGAAGCGGTGAAGCAACTGGAGGCCGCCGGCGCGATCGGCACCGAGATCGAGGTGGTGCCGGTCGAGGTGGCCAAGGCGATTTCGGAACGCACGTCGCTGATCATGCTGTCGATGGGAGCGGGCACCGGCTGTGACGCGCAGTATCTGTTCGCCGACGACATCCTCGGCCAGAACCGTGGCCACATGCCGCGCCATTCCAAGGTCTATCGCAATTTCGCCGCCGAATACGATCGCCTGCAGGCCGAACGTATCGCCGCCTTTTCCGAATATGTCGCCGATGTGAACAGCCTGGCCTATCCCGAAGACAGGCACGTCGTGCACATGGACCCGGACCAGCTCAGCCTGTTCCTGGAGAAGATCGAAGCCGCATGAGACACGCCGGCCGCGGCACGAAGCATCATCGCGGATCGTGAAAGGCCGGTTCGGCGCCAGGGCCGGGTCATCGCATGGCCGGCTGCGATGCCACACGAAAGTTTGTTGGACCAGGTCTGGACGGCACCGGCCAGATGCTGTTGAAGCCGGTGCGTCATCGGTTTGCCGGACAATTGTGCGGTTGCCGATGGAGCGGGTGAAAATTCCCCTTCGGACAGTTCTGTGCATGACCGCCATTCCCGAAAACAAAGCCTTGCCCGAAACCGCGCCGGCGGCGCGGCAAGCCCGGCGGGTGGCGCTGATCGTCGCCGTCGCCTTCTTCATGCAGCTTCTGGATTCGACCATCATCTCGACGTCGCTGCCGCAGATGGGAGAATCCTTCGGCGTGCCGGCGGTGGCGATGAGCATCGGCATCACCGTCTATATGCTGACCATGGCGGTGTTCGTGCCGCTGTCCGGCTGGGTTGCCGACCGTTTTGGCGCGCGCAACATCTTCCTCGTGGCGATCGCCCTGTTCACATTGGCCTCGCTCGTTTGCGGCATCTCACAGAACCTGGCCGAGTTCGTCGCCGCGCGCGCGGTTCAGGGCCTGGGCAGCGCGCTGATGACGCCGGTCGGCCGCATCCTGGTATTGCGCAACGCGCCGAAATCCGAGCTTCTCAACGCCACGGCGCTGATCACCTGGCCGGCGCTGTTTGCGCCGGTGGTCGGGCCGGTGCTTGGCGGCTTCATCACCACTTATCTCTCCTGGCACTGGAATTTCTTCATCAACATCCCGCTTGGCGTTGCCGGTTTGGCACTGGTCGCCCGCTTCATTCCCGGCGACCGCGAAGCCGGAGCCAAGCCGCTCGACTGGCCGGGCTTCCTGCTGACCTCGGTGGGGCTCGCCGCGATGCTCTATGGCCTCGAGCGCATCGCGCATCCGGAAGAGGGTGTGTTGCCGACCGTGGCACTGCTCGGCACGGGCATTTTGGTCGGCTGGCTGGCGGTGCGGCATCTGCAACGCGCCAACCATCCGCTGCTCGATCTCACAGCTTTCAAGGTGCAGACCTTCGCCATCTCGACGCTGTCGGCCGGCACGATCTTCCGCATCGCCATCAACGCCACGCCGTTCCTGCTGCCGCTTTTGTTCCAGGTCGGCTTCGGCCTGAGCCCGGTCGATGCGGGCATGATGATCCTGGCCTATTTCCTCGGCAATCTCGGCATGAAGGCGGTGACGACGCCGATGCTGAGGCGCTTCGGCTTCCGTTCGGTGCTGATCGTCAACGGGGTGATCGCCTCTTTATCGATCATGGCCTGCGCGGCGCTTTCGCCGCAGACGCCGCAAGCGTTGGTGGTGGTGCTGATGCTGATCGCCGGCCTTTCGCGCTCGATGCAGTTCGCCGCGCTCAACACACTGGCCTTCGCCGATGTGGCCTCACCGCAGCGCAGCTCGGCGGCGACGTTGTCCAGCATGCTGCAGCAGATGGCGATGCTGTTCGGCGTAGCGGTCGCCGCGGCACTGCTCAACCTGTCGCAGATCGCCAGGGGCGCTGCGGCGGTCGATCTCGTCGACTTCCGACTTGCCTTCGTGGCGATCGGCGCAATCGGGCTCGTCGCCTCGTGTCGCTTCCTGGCGTTGCCGAAGGCTGCCGGCGCCGAGGTCTCGGGCCATGTTTTGCGGATTTGACGCAGGAATCCAGCGGCAATCGCGGACATAAATTATGCCTGCTTCGCTCGTTCCGGAGCAAACCTTTGCCGGCGCTTCGATCGGCGCGATCAATTGCAAAACAGCTTGAGTTCCCGGCATTGCGCCAGCCTCGCCAATCGGTGCATCCAAGCGCGGAATTTCCTCGCAAGCCGGCCTGCAATGCGCGGATTCATTTGACGAATTGGTCTTGAGCCGATTAGCTTTCGTTCCGATGGCCGCAGAGGGAGCAGGGCGTAGCCATCGCGGGTGAAAGCGGGCAATGAACGCGACCGGCTGGCTAAACTGGAGAAGCCTTAACCAGGAGGGCATTGTCTTTGCCATCGCGGTTGTGCTGTTCATTGCCGCCGCCATCGGACTGCCCGGGTTTATCAATTCGAACAATCTCGTTGCCATCGTGCGCTCGGTCTCGGTGCTGGGCATATTGGCGCTCGGCATGGCGGTCGTCATCATCGGCAGGGGCATCGACCTGTCGGCGGTGGCGATCATGGCGATGTCGGTCGCGTGGTATCTGCAACTGCTGAATTCGGGGATGCCCGACGGGCTGGCCTTCGCCTATGTGCTCGCCGGTGTTCTCGCCATCGGGCTGTTGAACGGAATCCTGGTCGCCTACGCCGAGGTCCCGGCGATCTTCGTGACGCTGGCGACCGCGTCCTTCGTCTTCGGCTATGTGCGTTCACAATTGATCACGCAGGACGCCGTGCCGGTGCCGCCCGGCCATTGGGTCGAGCTTCTGGGCGGGCTGCGTTTCCTCGACATCCCGGTCGAGGTGTTTGTCTTCGCCGGGCTGGCTTTCGCCTTCTTCCTGTTCCTGCGCTACACCAAATGGGGCCGCTACGTCTATTTCGCCGGCGACAACCCGGTCGCGGCGCGCAATATCGGCATTCCAGTGCGCCCGATGCTGGTGCTGCGCTACGTGCTGTCGGCCCTGGTCTCGCTGGTTGCCGGCCTGCTCACTGCGGCCAGCCTGCATTCGATCAACACCCGCATCGTCAATTCCACGCTGCTCTACGACATCGTGCTGGTTGCGGTGATCGGCGGCATCGGTCTGTCTGGCGGGCGGGGCGGGGTGCGCAACGTGCTGGTGGGTGCCGCGCTGATCGGCATCCTGCTCAACGCCATGACCATCATCGACATTCCGCTGCTCTATCAGAACCTGATCAAGGCCGCGATCCTGCTGGCGGCGATCATCGTCGACGGGTTCATCAATCCGCGCGACGAGCAGACCGCGCAGCAGGGCGACATTTAGACTGACGCGAACGGTTGGGGCCGGCCGCGAACGACATACCAAACCAGAGGATGTGACATGAAAATCATCAGGACATTTATGGCTGCCGCGGCAGCGCTTGCCGTCTCCGCCTTCGTGGCGCCGGGCTTCGCTGCAGAAGATCCGGGTCCGGCCGCCTATTCGCAAGCGCTCAAGGGCAAGCGTGTGATGCTGGTGCCGATGGCGATGGGCTTCGACCTGGCACAGGGCTGGGCGCATTACCTGAAGACGGAGGTCGAGGCCTGGGGCGGCGTGTTCGAGACGCGTGATCCGAACTGGGTGGTCGATGCCGGCGCGCAGGCGATAACCGACGCAATCTCGTCGGACGCGAGGCCGGACGTGCTGATCATCCACTCGCCGGACCTCAACTCCTATGCCAAGCTGATGAAGAAGGCGCAGGCGGCCGGCACCTATGTGCTTTTGGTTGACAATCCGGCGAACTTCCCGGCCGATGCCTTTGTCGGCAGCGACTGGGATCGGCTCGGCCAGCTGGAAGCCGAAGCGGCGATCAAGGGTTGTGGGCCGAACTCCTCCAAGAAGATCGGGCTGGTGCAGGGCGACCAGGCCAACTCATCGAGCCTCTACCAGTATGCCGGCATCATGAAGGTGCTGGACAAGAACCCCGACTTCAAGGTCGTGGCCAAGCCGGACTCCAACTGGGATGCGACGACCTCGCGCAACGTGACGACGACAATGCTGCAGCAGAACCCCGACATCTGCGCCATCATCGATTTCTGGGATGGTGACGCGACCGGCGCATCGGCTGCGATCCGCGATGCCAAGCTCGAGGGCAAGGTGTTCCTGGTCACCACCGGTGGCGGCGAGAAAACCGCCGACTGCGACAAGCTGCAGGACGGCACCTATGGCGCGGTGGTGATGACCGACCTTGCCCGCCAGTCGGGTGACATGAACGCCGTCATAAAATTCCTGTTGCAGAGCGGCCAGCCGGCCGGCACCTCGCACACCTATATCTACACGCTGGAGAAGGCGACGACCAAGGCCGACCTCAAGCCGGACAGCTGCTGGGACTTGAAAGCACTGCAAGCCCAAGCTGCGGCCAAGTAGGCCGGCTTTCCTGAGCTTGGCGCTGCCCCTCATCCGCCTGCCGGCACCTTCTCCCCGTATAGTGACGGGGAGAAGGGATACGCTCCAACGCTGGCGACCCCCTCTCCCCGTCTCTATACGGGGAGAGGGTAAGGGTGAGGGGCAGCGCAAACCTGAGGCGATTGTTCTGCGGATAGCCCGGCCCCTTTTTCCCTTTTCTCTCGAATAGCAGCAACCGATGTCCTTTCGCGAACGCCTCCAGTCCTGGCGCTACAATCTCGTGCCCGACCATCTCGTCGGCGAGATATTGAGCAAACGCTGGACCGACAACGCCATTCCCTTCCTGGCGCTGGTGGCGACGCTCGGCGTGTTCGGTTCGATCATTCCCGGCTTCTTCAAGCCGATGTCGCTACAGGAATCGACCCGCCAGCTCGGCGAGTTCTCGCTGGTCGTCACCGGCATGACGGTGGTCATGCTTGGCGGCGGCATCGACCTTTCGGTCGGCTCGATCTTCGCGCTGTCCTGCTTTTCCGCCGTCTTCGTCTTCTTCATCCTCGAACAATCGGTGTGGCTGGCGCTGGCCGCCTCGATCGCCACCGGCCTGCTGTTCGGCGCGATCAACGGTTACCTGATCGGCTATTTCAGGCTGCGCGCTTTCCTGACGACACTGGTCACCTTTATCTTCGGGCGGGCGCTGTTCGACATACTGGTCACCACCTATGCCGCCGACGTCCAGCTTTCCGATGCCACATCGGATGTGCTGGACTTCATCGGCGACGATACCTTCTGGGGCCTGTCGGTTGCGGTGTGGGCGGCGATTATCCTAGCCATCATTACCCACGTCGCGCTGACGCGCTCGCGGCCCGGCTGGCATGTGCAGGCGGTAGGCGGGTCGCGGCGCTCGGCCCACAATGCCGGCATCCGCGTGCGCCGCACCGTGTTCATGACTTATGTGTTCTCCGGCTTCTGCGCCTCGCTCGGCGGCTTCCTCATCGCTTGCCGGCTGAGCGGGGCAGGGCCGGGCACAGGCCTCAACCTCGAGGTCATGGCGCTGACAGCGGCGGTCGTCGGCGGCGTCAGCCTGGGCGGCGGCCGCGGTTCGGTGATCAAGGGGCTGATGGGCGCGATCATCGTGCTGACCATGACCAACGGGCTGATCCGGCTGGGCTATGGCACCGGCACCAACCAGATGGTGCTGGGCATCATGCTGGCCGTCGCCGTCACCATCGACATTCGCTGGCTGAAGAACCGCCACAAGGTTCTGGACGAGGTCTATGTCGCACCGGTCTATCTGAAAATGGGCGCAACGCAGTCGGCCGCACCGGGCTCCGGCACGCCTTACGAGCTCGACAACCGGCTGTCTGGGGCTGACCATATCGGGCTCGGCGAGCTGGAAGGGCCGGAAGACGTCATCCTCGACCGCGACGACAATCTCTATTGCGGCACCAGGCATGGCGAGATCGTCCGCTTCTTCGCGCCGGACTACAAACGTTCGGAGGTCTTTGCGCATATTGGCGGCTTTCCGCTCGGCCTGGCCTTCGACAAGACAGGCAATCTGATCAGCTGCGTCGGCGCGATGGGCCTCTATTCGGTCTCACCGGAGCGGGAGGTGAAGCGGCTTTCGGCGGAAACGTCGCGCTCCTGGACCTCGATCGTCGACGATGCGCGGCTGCGCGACCCAAATGATTGCGACATCGCGCCGGACGGCCGCATCTACTTCACCGATTCCACCAAGCGCTATGACGCGCACGACTGGGCGCTGGACTCGATCGAGAACCGCGCCACCGGGCGGCTGCTCGTCTATGATCCGACGGACGGTTCGACCAAGACATTGCTCGACGGCTACCGTTACACCAACGGCGTGTGCATGGCGCATGACGGCAAGTCGCTGTTCTTCGCCGAAAGCTGGGCCTGCCGCGTGCACCGCTACTGGCTGGAAGGGCCGAAGGCGGGCGTTGCCGAATGCGTCATCCGCGACATGCCTGGCTACCCCGACAACATCAACCGAGCGTCAGACGGCAATTACTGGATGGCCTGGCTCGGCATGCGCACGCCGAGCTTCGACCTGTCGCTGCGCCATCCCGACATGCGCAAGCGCATGACGCGCCGGCTGCCGCAGGACGAATGGCTGTTCCCCAACATCAACACCGGTGGCGTGGTGAAATTCAACGAGAAGGGCGGCATCGTCGAGGCGATGGGCGACCTGTCGGGCGCCGCGCATCCGATGGTGACTTCGATGCGCGAGCACAAGGGTTTTCTGTTCGTCGGCGGCATCCTCAACAACCGCATCGGCCGCTATCGGATTGCCGACGCCGACCCGAACTGGACGAGCCCCGCTTCCTACTGGGGTGCCAAGCCATGATGCTGGACCCGATCCTCGACATCTTCCGCGGCAAGGCAGTGACCATCCCGCCGCTCGACGGTGCCTTCAGGCCGAACACGCTGCTGGACGATGTTGCGGCCTTCGCCGAACTGCCCGAGCCCGACAATCTGCTGGTCGCCGACGGCCGGCTGCTGGCGTCCAGCGGCAATGCCCTCTACGCGCTCGCCGCCGGTGGCGCGCCTGTTCTGGTCGAGACATTTCCGGCCGCCGTCACCGCGCTCGCGCGCTCGCCCGCCGGCGAACTGACGGTCGGGCTCGAAAGCGGCAGGCTGCTGATTGCAGGCAAGGAGGCCGCCCTGCCGGCCGAGATCCGCTGCATCACAGCACTCGCCTACGCGGAAGACGGCACGCTTTGGCTGGCCAATGGCTCGGCCGAACACGCGCCGTCGGAATGGGCCGCCGATCTGATGAAGAAGGGTGCGTCGGGTTCGCTGTGGAAGCGCGATCCGGCAGGCAGCGAATTCCGCAAGCTCGCCGGTGACATCGCCTTTCCCTACGGGCTGCATCCAACCGGCAAGGACGTGCTGGTCGGCGAGAGCTGGCGGCACCAACTCGTCCGCTTCGACGGCGCGACAGGCAGCCGCTCGACGGTGCTGGCGCATCTGCCCGGCTATCCCGCGCGGCTGTCGCCCGCCGCCGATGGCGGTGCCTGGCTGGCGCTGTTTGCGCCCCGCAACCGTCTGATCGAATTCGTGCTGCAGGAAACGCACTATCGGAACGACATGCTGGCGCAAGTGTCGCCGCAACACTGGATCGCGCCGGCGCTCGCCTCCAACCGCAGCTTCCTCGAGCCGCTGCAATGCGGCGGCATCCGCACCATGGGCATCCACAAGCCGTGGTCGCCGAGCCGCTCTTACGGGCTGGTGGTCAGGCTCGATCGGGAGATGCGGCCGCAATTCAGCCTGCACAGCCGCGCCAACGGCACGCGCCACGGCATCTGCAGCGTGGCGGAGACAGACGGTCGCCTGTTCATTGCCTCGAAAGGCGGCGATTGCCTGCTGGCCATCGATCTGACTTCAGGAGGGCATCGCTGATGGAACCGATCGTCCGACTGGAGAACGTGACCAAGACCTATCGCGGCGTGCCCGCGGTGAAGAATGTCAGCTTCGAACTGCGCAAGGGCGAGATCCACGCGCTGCTCGGCGAGAATGGCGCGGGAAAATCGACGCTGACCAAGATCATCGCCGGCGTCGTCGACGCGACATCGGGAACGATGTTCCACAAGGGGCAGGAGATCGCCTACGCCTCGCCGCATGCGGCACTTGAAGCCGGCATCGCCATGGTGTTCCAAGAAACCAGCCTGGTGCCGTCGATGACCGTGGCGCAGAACCTCTATCTCGGCACGGAGCGCTTTCTCAACCGGCTGCGCGGCACCTACATCTCGGCGCAGCAGTTCCTGCAGTCGCTGAATTTTCCCGTCGACCCCAATGCCATGGTGGCGACGCTGGGCGCCGCCAAGCGGCAGATGGTCGAGATCGCGCGCGCCGTCCACCACAATGCCGAGATCATCATCTTCGACGAGCCGACGGCGACGCTGACGCCAGAGGAAAAGCGGCACTTCTTCGCGCTGATCCGCCGGCTTAAGGCAAGGGGCGTGTCGATCGTCTTCATCAGCCATGCGCTCGAGGAGGCGCTTGATATCGCCGACCGCATCACCATCCTGCGCGACGGCGAGCTGGTGATCACCGACGATACCGCCGCCTTCGATCGCGACAGGATCGTCGCGGCGATGGTCGGGCGCACGCTGTCGGGGCAGCTCTACAGCCAGCGCGACGAGACCAGGCTGCGCAAGGCCGGCAAGAAGGTGCTGTCGGTACAGGACATCTCGATGAGCAATGTCGTGCGCAACAATTCCTTCTCGATCTTCGAGGGCCAGATTACAGGGGTGTTCGGGCTGATCGGCTCGGGCCGCACCGAGACATTCAAGATCGTCTCCGGCATCTACAAGCGCGATTTCCTGCGCGGCGGCACCATCGAGCTGGACGACCGGCCGGTCCGCTATCTCGTGCCGACCGAGGCGGTGGCGGACGGCATCGTCTATGTCACCGAAGATCGCAAGAGCGAGGGGATTTTCGAGACGATGGACGTCGCCGAGAACCTGTTCGGCGGCTTTTTGGCGGCGGGGCGGGCAAAGAGCTGGGTAATCAACGCGCAGGAGATGCGGGCGCTGTCTGCCGAATGGACCAGGACGCTGAACGTCAAGGCGATCAACGATAATGCGCGCGTGATCGAGCTTTCCGGCGGCAACCAGCAGAAGGTGGTGATCGGCAAGGGGCTGGTGCAAAAGCCGCGCATCGTCATCTTCGACGAGCCGACGCGCGGCGTCGATGTCGGCGCCATCGCCGAGATCCACCAGATCATCAACCGGCTGGCCGACGAGGGCCTGGCCGTCGTCGTCATCTCGTCCTACCTGCCGGAGATCATGAACCTGTCCGACCGCATCCTGGTCTGCCGGCAAGGCCGCATCGTCGAGGAGTTCTCGCCTGCCGAGGCGACGGAGGAGAAGATCATGTACGCTGCGGTGCATTAGGTTCCCGGGCGCGGAAGGTTGACATTTGGACGGTTTTTGCGCCGGCGGATCGTACACTTTGGAGATTGGCCGAGGCGCCCGTCGTTTCGTCATCCTGGGGCGAAGCAAGGAGCGAAGCGACGCGGCGCAGATCCCAGGATCCATGCCGCTACATCAGAGCGCTGCAGCGGTGCAGCATCCTGCTCCGC
>NZ_JAMYQK010000050.1:0-39823 GCF_040320845.1 Mesorhizobium sp. M0601 | reverse complement strand
TGTCGAGCGGCTGACCAGCCGAGGCTGGGCCTGGGAATTCCTCAGGCGCAATCCGGACTTCCAGAAGGATCTGGCGAACGCGCTGCGCGGTGCCGAACGCACGAACGCCCGGTCCGTGGATATTATCAGCCTGCCGTCGAACAGTGTTGATCTCTCGCGGTGGGGCCTTCTGTTTTGCAAGCTCGAAAGGAACTGATGCGAGCGTCTTCTGGTGCCCCTGGCAATGTCCGCATGTTTTGCCGGTTGCTGCCGAAAGAGCGGCGCGGCCGCGCGGGGTCGACGTGCTCGATCTCGCCGCGCTCTCCTGCCGCATCTCCATACTCGTCACGCGGGATGGGCATCAGCACGTCCTTGTCGAGGACAATGGCAGGAGCTTCCAGTTGGCTGCTTCGGGCGTCAGCACCCTCGAACCTGTGCGATTGACATCCTCCGCCCTCTGGTCGCCAGAGGAACTGAAGCTACGCCTGAACGCGCTGGAATGTCTGAGCAGCCTCCGTTCGACCGGCAGGCTGCAACCGAGATTCTTTCCGGCCGAGCCCCGTCGCTCGCGGTTGCACTGGGTCTTGCGTGCGCTCGACGGCTCCATCGCCGGCGCGCCGCACCGCGAGATCGCTATCGCTTTGTTCGGCAAAACCCGCGTCGAACGCGACTGGGCCGATCCCGGAGACCATCTTCGTGATGGCGTGCGCCGTGCCGTCAGACGCGGGCGCTCGCTCATGAACGGCGGGTACAGGCGGTTTCTTCTATAGCAAGCGCCGCCTTTTGGTTTCTTCTGGCAAGAACAGCTCTTTGTACCCCGAGGTCACCAGCCAGTGCGCTCGCGCGAGATGGCTGCGAACCGCCTTTCGAGCGCGAGCTGGCTCCTGAGCTGGATCGATGCCCAATATCGCCTGCGCCATCTCTTCTTCGCCGGCTTTGTCGGCGCACGCGTCTATCAGTCTCAGATAGATCCTGAAGTGCTCATTGTCATAAGCGGTCAGGCTCTCCGCCCAGGGGACCTCGTCGGCAACAGCAGGTTGGAGCAATCTGTCTTCCATCTCATATCTCGCTATGAATTATCCCGCGTCCGCCTTCGACTGGACAATATCCTAAAATGGGATAATCCGAAACTGGGATTAGTCGGTGAGCCAGTTCTTCCTGGCCGGTTTGTCTGATGCCGAAATCCCTTCGATCAGCTCGCCAGCGCCGGCTGCTAAAACGGCTGATTGCGGCGCGCAAAACCAAAGGGGTCACCCAGACCCAGGTTGCTGATATGCTGGGCCGCCCACAATCCTTCGTGGCCAAGTACGAGGGTGGTGAACGTCGGCTGGACGTAATTGAGTTTCTCGACGTTACCGAGGCTCTCGATATCAATCCTTGCGAGCTTCTGGCACAAATGCGTCGGTATCGTGACCTGTAGATGGCGTTGCGCTTGGATTGCTCAACAAAAGCCCTCAACAGGGGCCTCGTCCGCGATCGGCGCATTCGGTTCAGAGTGTAGCCGGCATTCCTGCTGGTTGACCTGTGCGACAGGCTGATCCGCAATCGCACGCCACTCGCCAATGCGATCCGCAACTATCCGACAGAATATGGGCTGATCGCCGCCAAAGAATGTGCAGATCGAACCGCTGCTCGAGCGTATCTGAGCAGATGGGACGCTGCCGGATTGGCGGCGGGAGCTGTTCGCGCTTATGATCAAGAAATATGCGCAGTTGCAAACACACCTGAAAGATGTCGACGCCACATTGATAGCTTAACATCGGGCCAAGGAGTGCAGACAGCGCCTGGCGCCACTCCCGGTGTCGGCCCCAGTGGGGCAGGAGCGATATGCCGTACCCGCCGTAGGCGGTGAGGTGAACCGGGGCATCCCTGTTCCCGTTCGCCGGACCGACCTGCGTGTAGGGGATCATCTCCCCACCGGTCGAGACTGCCTCGTGGCGCGTGACCACCAGCCCGGATGCGTCGAAATTCTCCGGGTTGCGCTTCAGGATTACTGGAGCGCCGAGAGGCGCCGCGGCATTGAGGTCTAATAGGAGAAGCTTCCGCGGCTTGATCGGGTCCTGAGCCGAAACGAGGACCTCTCCGTTGGTCTCGTGATGTTCCGCATCGAGCGACCGAAGGTGAACAGTCCCTTCGGCGGGCACGGTGTCCAGCACTCGGCGCGTCCATTCCTGGCGGTCGGGGGTGAACATGTCGAAACGCGGAACGAGGTAGAAGATAATGAGCTTCCCGTTATTCCAGAAGAATGACTGCAGGGAGCGCCTGTCGCCTGGTTCAAAGAGGGTGGCAAAACTGCGCTCGCCGGCGATGAAGGAGGAAAGCGAGATACCGATCAGCGCGTCCGCGGGGTGGGGCACCAACCGGGAAATCGTTCAGAACAACGGATCAGAGCGCTGGGTCTCATGCCCGACATCGTGGATGATCTGACAATGAGAGTAACTGTAGGGCCTCCAAGACGCCAGATGGCGCACAACCACCGGATTATATGGCGCCGATTTCCGCGGACCAGTCGAGCTGCCAACTCGAGGAATGACTCGAGTTCAAGTTGTGGGGAGCCGGCCGTTGATCCGCGACGAAGACTTTGAACCGAAGCCCCGCAAAAACGCGCGTCACCCCCGGCCGGAAATACCTCGATCGCTGCCGTCAGCCAATCTTGCTCGTGGTTGGGAAAGTCGCGGCAAGGGAACCTTCCATGGCACCGGTATCGGGCGCGGTGTCGGCGTCTGCAGTGAGCTTGCGTCGCGTGACCGCTTCGCCGCCCTCCAGCCGCGCCTCGTCATCAAGTCCCGTGTCGTCAAGCTGGATGGAAAGGGACTTCAGTCGGCGCGCGCTGATCTGCGCTATATCCAGCGCGCTGGCATTCGATAGCAAGCCCTTGGGAACTCTATGATCCGGAGGATGGCACGACCAGCGACCGTCATCAGTTCAGCTTCATCTTTTCGGCCGAGGTACGGTGACCGATACCAGGATCTGTATCGTCCGACATCGTCGAAAATCCGACACCGAGTCTACCCGTGACCGCCTGTCGGTTCCTGTGCGAACTCGGTGTGTGCCGCGGAAAACTCAACTCACCGCGAACTGGTCGACTTGCATCCGAGGAATGACTCGATTTCAAGGTGTGGGCCGACCTTTGATGTGCGCCGACGACTTTGAACCGAAGCCCCTGAAACATGCGCGCCACCAGCAGCCGCAGATACTTGGAACGGGCGCTGCCGTCAGTCAATCTCGCTCGTAAGAGGGCGGTGAGAAAGTCGCGGCACAAGCAACCTTCCATGCATCTGGATTTGGCCCGGCGCTATCGGTCAGGTTCAACTCGTGCGTGCCTATGAAACAGAGTTTTAAACCCCATAGTTTTGGCGTTTGCCAAATACAATTGACCCGCGAGATATAGATGATCAGCATCGCCGCCTCAATGCGGTTTCAACCCTTCAACGACTTCTCAAAGTTGGCGCCGTACCCATTATCAACGAGAACGACACGACCGCAACGGCGGTCGCACGCAGTCGGACATGCCGGCGGCGGCCGTTTGTTTCTCCTCAACTCGCAGAGATCTGTCCCGATGGTTGAAATGACTTGAGCCAGACGTGACGATGATCACCTGCTGCCCGCGTGCGAAAAATCGGACGACATCCTCTATTAGTGTCTCGAGCCAAGAACCGCGTATTTCTCCGGTTTCTGGATCGCCGATCAGTGCTGAGCCAATCTTCACTATCAGCCGGCGAGCCGAAACCAATCGGATCGAGCTTGTTGGTGCTGCTGCTGAGTGTTGCTGCTGAGTGTTGCTGCACTGGAAGTGAAGACACGTCTCTCCAATCTCACCTGTCCTGAGCGTCACGGCCTTCGAGGGTATAAGGGCGCACGAGGCGCCCTTGATTTCAGATCGGCTGTCAGCAAGCCGCGTCGCCTTGGTATCAGAAACGGTAGGTGACGCCTGCGCCTATCAACCACGGATCGAGCGCAGCCTTCCCCGTCAGCTTCGCGCCGGCCACCGTGACATCGAAGTCTGGCTTCAGGAAAAGCTTCTTCACGTCGAAGTTGACGCCCCAGTGCTGATCCACCATATAGTCGAACCCGACCTGCAGCGCGGTGCCGAACGTGTTCTTAACCTTGAGAGCATCGGCGCTGCCGGCATCCTGGTTATAGAAGATCGTGTAGTTTACGCCGGCGCCGACATAAGGCTTGAAAGCCCCGAAATTGGTAAAATGATATTGCAATGTGAGCGTAGGCGGCAGCAGCCAAACCTTGCCGATCTTGCCCAGCCCGCCGATCGTCCCTTGGCTGCCGATGTTGGCATAGGTGGTGCCGAGTATGAGCTCGGCGGCGATGTTGTCCGTGAAGAAATAGGAGATATCGAGTTCCGGGATCACGGTGTCCGAATAGGAAAGACCGGAGCCCGACACTGCATTGACGTAGCCCGAATCCTCGGTGATGATCCCCAACCCACGCAGGCGGAGTTGCCAAGGACTTGGCTCTTGCCTGACCGGGGTTCCTGCCTGCGGGACGCTCGCGGCTTGCGCAAGGTCCGCCGCGACGGCCTGCTGTCCCATCACGATGAGGACAACGGCCGCTGTTACTCCCCGCGCCGCGCGCATTTGATTTCTCGCCATGATATTCTCTCCTTGCTGTTTAGAAATGATGCACTGAATTACGAAAAGTCTTGCTCGAATTGCGGAGATTGGCGGAGCGCTCAGCGCAGTTTGAGTGGGACCGCGCACACATTATTCGCGCGCCGTGCTCGCAATCATCGACCTGTACCCACTGATTGAAACGTTGCTCTTTGTCTGGGTTCCGCCCACCTATCGAACGCCATCAGCTTGCCAGCCGATCGCACTGCGAAGGAAATTGGTGCCCAAGGCAATGAATGCGGCCCGCTCCCGATTGTTCTTGCCGTAGCCGTGCCCGCCCGCGCCGGGCTCATAGAAGTAAGCGGGATAGCCAAGAGCCTGCAGCTTTGCGGCCATCTTACGCGCGTGGCCCGGGTGGACGCGGTCGTCCCGCTTCGTGGTGGCGAGCAGGATCGGCGGATAGGGCTGTCCCGGCGTTGCGGCGTGATAGGCGGAGATTTCCTTTAGGAAAATCCATTCCTCCGGCTTGTCGGGATCGCCATATTCGTCAATCCAGCTCGCGCCCGCCAAAAGCTTGGTGTAGCGGCGCATGTCGACAAGCGGCATTTTGCAGAACAGCGCGCCGAAACGCTCAGGATAGCGGGTAAGCATGTTGGCGATCAGAAGGCCGCCATTTGAGCCGCCCTCGGCGGCAATCCGCCTCGGCAGCGTAATGCCCCTTCGCACGAGGTCGGCGGCAACGGCGGCGAAATCGTCATGGGCGAGACGCTTGCCCTCCCTGCGCCCGGCCTCGTGCCAACGGGTGCCGAACTCTCCGCCGCCCCGGATGTTCGCCACCACGCACGTGCCGCCGCGTTCCAGCCACAGCTTGCCGAGCGAGGAGTTGTAGTGGGGCAGGAGCGATATGCCGTACCCGCCGTAGGCGGTGAGGTGAACCGGGGCATCCCCGTTCCCGTTCGCCGGACCGACCTGCGTGTAGGGGATCATCTCCCCACCGGTCGAGACTGCCTCGTGGCGCGTGACCACCAGCCCGGATGCGTCGAAATTCTCCGGGTTGCGCTTCAGGATTACTGGAGCGCCGAGAGGCGCCGCGGCATTGAGGTCTAATAGGAGAAGCTTCCGCGGCTTGATCGGGTCCTGAGCCGAAACGAGGACGTCTCCGTTGGTCTCGTGATGTTCCGCATCGAGCGACCGAAGGTGAACAGTCCCTTCGGCGGGCACGGTGTCCAGCACTCGGCGCGTCCATTCCTGGCGATCGGGGGTGAACATGTCGAAACGCGGAACGAGGTAGACGAGGTAGGAGATAATGAGCTTCGTGTTATTCCAGAAGAATGACTGCAGGGAGCGCCTGTCGCCTGGTTCAAAGAGGGTGGCAAAACTGCGCTCGCCGGCGATGAAGGAGGAAAGCGAGATACCGATCAGCGCGTCCGCGGCATGGGTCGTCGGTCCCATTGTCCACGGCTTGCCCGGCTTTACCGCCAGCCAGTCGCCGAAGCCGCTCCACGAGGCGTCCTGAGGAAGGTCGATCCGCATCTTCGGCCCGCTCCTGTCGCCGATTCGGCCGATCTTCTCAAAGAAGGTCGCCTGCTCGATGAACCAAAGGCGCTCGCTCTCGGCGGTGCGGTCCAGATGGCAGGACACGCCGAGGGATTCGGGACCGGTCTCGAAGATTATCGGCGCGGTGAGCGGATCCGCGCCACGCTTCCACAGCCGCACGGTGCGCGCGTAGCCGGAGCGGGTGGCCATGCCATCACCAAACGCACTGGAAAGCAGAAGCGTGTCAGGGTTGAGCCAATTAACCCCGCCCTTGGCCTCGGCGAGGTTGAAACCGTCGGCGACGAAGCTAAGAGACTCCAGATCGAATTCGCGATGCACGACCGCCTCGCTGCCGCCGCGCGACAGGGCCAGAACGGCTCTTTCCCGTCTCTCCGGCTCAAGGGATGCGCCGCGCCAGATCCAGTCCTCTCCGTCGCTAGCGGCGAGGGCGTCCAGATCGAGCAGTAGCTCCCAATGGGGATCCTTCTTCATGTAGGCGGCAAGGGTGGTCCGGCGCCACAGTCCGCGCGGATTTCCGGCATCTTGCCTGAAATTGTAGAGGTACGGGCCGCGGCGGGTGATCAAGGGAATATTGTCAGGACGGTCTAAGATCGCTTTCAGGGCGTCGTGGTCGCGATCGAACTGTGTTCCACCAAAGTGCAGCAGGAGCCTGGCCGCCTGGGTGGCGGCCCAAGCAAGTGTCCGTTCTCCTTCTACATCTTCGAGCCAAAGATAGGGATCATCGTCCGGGGCATTCAGCATTGGGCGGAATCGAATACGGTGATTTCCAGATAAGGTGAAGAATGATGTCGACTGGAAAACAGCCGCAACGTCCTGTAGGCTCGGAAAGGCCCGGTTTTCGCGGCTGCGACCGCATGTTCGGCGAGCTTGATCATGCCATGATTTCTCCTCAGTCCTTGCCGCAGCGCGTTTGCGGATAGCCCTGCACGTGTCGTGCCAAACGAGAAAATCATTTCACAACAATGACATGGCTCTGATTGCGGTGTGTCTCATGTCCGACTTTGTCGAAGACCCGACAACGAGTGCAGCCGTGACAGCTCATAGAACCTCCTGTGCGAGCTCGGTGGGCACTGCGGATAAGCAGTGAAGCTCACCGCGAAACTGGCCGAGCTTCGGATCGACATCGGCGACGGGGCGATCGACGATCACTACGTCGCCGGTGTCGGGCGGGCACAGCCTGACGAGCTCCGCGGCGGCGATCATTGAATAACTGCGTTTACGATGGCTCCATCCTGGCCCACCGGTGGGCGCGCAAAAGACCGCTTTGCGGCCTCATCCCTCCGCCTGGATTGAGTCGCAGCGACCGAATGGCGCACGTGCTTTTGGAACCGGCAGAGTGGTCATAACGCAATTGTCTTCCGGCAATCTTTCCAGAGATTCGACAATCCAGTTGGTGAAGGTCCCATATCGCGCAATCATTGATGCGCTTAGGAATGGGCTTGCGCCCATCCGCAACCATCTGATCAAGAGCATCGATCCGACACCAACATAGAGAATTGCTTCCCCATGAGAGAGGCCTCGCGGCGGACATGAGATTGCGTCACTCTTCATGATCGCGGCCTCCGAGAATGTCGGGATCAAGCCCGTGCAACGGCACGATAGGAAGGATCTGGCAGCTCTTGCAACTGCCGACCTCGATGGGAGAAGCCATATCGCGATCTGTCCGGCAGAGACACCAGGTTCTGCACTGTCCGTTCATGAAGGTTTCGTGCTGGTCTCCATAAAGAAGTATTTTGGTGCAGAAGGTGCCCGGTTGGCTATTCGGAAAAGGCGACATCGACGTGCAAATCGGGCGCCGCCGGTAGGCGTCCGCTCAATGTCGGATTTCCGACAGGATCGCAAATCCGACAACCCATTGTTTAATAAGGGTTTCCTTCTCTGGCACGGCCTATGCATGGGATTCTGCGAACGCCATCAAAGAGAGGCCGTCCATGATCATGCGCACCGAAAATGCCGTCGCCGCAGTGAAAACCGCGCCCTCGCCTGCCATCAAGCCGCCGACAGGCCGGCGCGTCATGGCCGAGGCGGGCGATTGCACCGGCTTCAAACGCCTTAATGGGCCTGGAAAGCGTCTCGCGTAACGGCGACGCGGGCATCCAGAGGAGCGGAAAGGACATACGTCCTTGCCCCAGGTCGCCGGCATGAGCCGTCGATTGTCACCGCGCTGGAATGCTCGGGTCTATATTCGACGACCCGAACGCGCTGGACAAATTCTCGCAAACGCGGTCGGGACCGGCGCTCGAAAAGATCCGCGAGGGGCTCAATGGGCTATGGCCGATATTCGCCGCGAACAAGCCGGCTAGTGGGAAGACTCTATAGGGAGGAAGCAGTGGAGTTATCTTGCGTTGGGGTCGGTGCTGGGCCGTCTAATTTGAGCCTTGCGTGTCAGATACACGAGCAAGTTGGGCAAGGGGCACTGTTCCTGGATCGGCAGGTCGACTTCCGCTGGCATCCAGGCATCGCATTCGATTCCTCGGAGCTCCAGGTCAGCCACTTCAAGGATCTGGTCACGCTGGTGGATCCGCGATCAGCCTACACCTTCGTAAACTACCTGCACGAGCACGGGCGTTTGTACCACTTTCTGAACGCACAGTTCGAGGCTGTGTTCAGAGCTGAGTTTGAGCAGTACCTGAACTGGGCCTTCCACAGGAACCCACTTGTCCGTGGCGGCGAGACCGTGCACGAAATCCGCTTTGACGGCGAGTTTCGGGTGCGGACGGATAACGCGGTTCTCGGCGCCAGAAACGTCGTGGTTGGCATTGGCAAGCAGGCGCAAATCCCGCCTCAGTTTCAGGGCTGGACTGGACGCAACCTGTTCCACTCATCTGTTTTACTGCACATCCATCCTGAGGTGCGGAGAAAGCATGTCTGCGTGGTTGGCGGAGGCCAGTCGGGAGCCGAGGTGATGTTGCACCTTGTCGGCCTGCCGAAAGAACGGCGGCCTGCCTCGATCACTTGGGTCTCGCAGCGCGAAAACTATCTGCCTCTCGACAACAGCCCGTTCACAAACGAGTTGTTCATGCCCTGCTTTTCGGATCGTTTCGCGGCGATGAGCGCGTCGCAGCGTAAGCTGCTCCTGCGGCGTTTCGTGCTTGCCTCGGACGGCATTTCGGAAAGCACGTTGCGCTCGATCTATCAGGCGCTGTACCGCCACGCATTTGTCGAGCCAAACCGATGCGGCATCACACTGCGGCCGGGCTGCACCGTCTCGCACTGCATCAACGCCGGACCGGGTCACAGGCTGACCCTGCAGCACGGCATGGACGAGGTCGAAGAAGTCACGGCTGACATCGTCATCCTGGCCACCGGTTACGAGAACGCGGTGCCAGACTTCTTGGAACCCATCGCGCACCGGCTGGAGCAGATCGACAATGAATTAGCTATTCGCGAGGATTTTTCGGTGAGCTGGGACGGACCGCGTGACAGACGCATCTTCGTACAAAACGCGAGCCTCGGGCAGCGCGGCCTGGCCGATCCGAACCTAAGCCTGCTGGCCTGGCGCGCGCGCCGCATCCTCGATAGCCTTCTTGGGCGAGCGCCATGCGCGAACCCCGAGCATCCTGGCTTCATCAGCCATACCTCGATCGAGAGCTGGCCCGCCCCCGCAGCCGAAGAAATGGGCAGCGGGATATGACTCGTAGACTTTTGATCATCGGCGGTGGCATCCTAGGAATGATGTCCGCCTCCGCTGCGGCGAAGGCCGGAGGCTTCTCCGAAATCATCGTGACCGAACAAGCCCTTGGACCAAGCGGCGCATCGCATTATTCTGGGGGCGTGCATTTCCGCTACGGTTGTCAAGACCGTACCAGGTCGCTCACTCGAAAGAGCGCCGTGGTCTTGGCGGCCATGGCTGGGTCGGCGGTCAGCGGATGGTGCCGGCCTTTAGCGATGCGTGTCGTGGCTGGACCGGGTGCAGCGATTGATCCGGCCCAGTTTACGGAACCCCTGGACCCGGCTGAGCCTGACATAGGCAGTCTCGCGCCGAGCTTCTGCGGACAATATCCGCCGGAGCGGAACGCACTTAGCATCGCCGTCCCACATGACGTGAGTCCGTCTCCGTGGACCCGCAACTTGACCAGCGCCCGACTGCCCTAATTGGGATGTCCGACCAACCAGTCTTTCCAACAGGAGGCTTTTCGCATGTTGACTGATGCACAAAGAGAAAAGTGGCAGAAAGACGGATACGTCAGGCTCGAAAGGTTCTTCGCTCCAGCGGCTCAGGAAAATATCTCTACTTTTGTCGAAGATATGTCACGCTGGGATGTCAGCGATGATAAATGGCTCATGTGGTTCGAGAAGACGACGGACAATCGAAAGATCATCTCCAAGATCGAGAATTTTCTCGACTTCCATGATCCATTGCGTCGTTTGCTCTTAGAAGATCAGCGCATAAAGTCAGCGGTCGAGGATTTGCTTGGCGAAGATTCGCGCAGGCTCAAGGAGTTGCTGATTTTCCACTACCCCGACAGCGGCGGCTATCTCCCGCATCAGGACATTTATCACATTCCACACAAACTCCCCGACCGGATTGTCCATGCCGTGGTTGCCATAGGCATCGACGACTCCGACCCGGAAAACGGCGGGCTTTTCTTCAGCCCCGGCAACCACAAGAAGGGGGTGTTTCCCATGGATGCCGGTGGGGTGATCGATCCTCAAGTCGCCGAAATGTTCTCCTGGGAACCCGTAGTATGGAAGGCTGGCGACATCTTCATCTTCGACGATTACGCACCGCACTACTCACGACCGAACAAAAGCAATCGTTCGCGGCGGACACTCTACTTGGTGTTCCAGCGTGCTTCAACCGGTGGACCGACCCGCGCTGAATATAACGTGCTTAAGCGCGCCCTTAACCCGCCCGAGGGCAAAGTGGCCGATCTCGACAAACTCAAACCCCCAAATGGCATTTTCTATCGCGATTGAGCTCACGCAGCCAGGCGGAGGCATGCACACGAAACTGATCGACCGCTCAAAAATGCGCGGAGAGTATGGCGTTCTGATTTGCGGGCTCGCGGAGCATCGACCGCAGCCCGTTACGACACTTCGGCACGTGGATTGTGGAGGTGGTCGCAGGGCGGTCTTCTATGACGCCTACAGCCCGACTGGCGCCCCCCTCGTCGCCCGCCTGGCGGCCCAGAGCCGCATTATTCTGTCCGGGGCCGCCAACGGGTTGGCCTGCCGCTTCTCTGCGCAACTTGCACAAGGGGCTGTTGCGTTGGCATCGGGAGATGCCACTGTTTCAACTGCTTAGGTTTGTCATGCGGAAATCTACGCTTTCTCGAACGACGCTGTCCCGGGCGTTCGGTATCAACATGGCCACGCTTGGAACGGGAAGCGCCGGCACGGGGTTTTCGTTCGGTAGGGTGGCACCGGGCGTTACATCCGATCCCCATCGGCACGACGAAATCGAGGCCTTCGTGATCCTGTCAGGATCGGGCAAGGTCAGGACCGACCTGGGGGAAATCTCGGTCGAGGCGGGCGATGTCGTTCTGTTCCACCCTTTTGAAGCGCATGTGCTGCGCAACGATGGGAACGAAGACCTAAATTTCGTCGATGTCTACTGGCGAGACGGCGAGGCCGCCCTTGATGCCGCTGCAAAGGCCACGGCTCCACGCGGGCCGATCTTCGTCTTCTCCACGCCACCGACGCCTAATGGCGATCTGCATCTAGGGCATCTTTCTGGCCCTTATTTTGGCGCTGATGTCTACACGCGTTTCCTGCGCATGAAAGGGGTCGAGGCCTACCACCTGACCGGAAGCGACGATTACCAGAGTTACGTCGCCACTCGTGCCGATGCCGATCAATCGACGCCCGCAGAGGTAGCGCGCCACTACGCGGACGAGATTCGCGCCACGCTTGCACTTCTTGACTGCGAGATCCACAGCTTCCTACACACGATGGGTGATGCCGCTTATTGCGAATTTCAAGCCGCGTGTTTCCGTAGTCTTCTGAGCAGCACGGCGGTAGATCTGCGCCAGAGCCCTGCGCTTTTCGATGCCGTGACAGGCCATTATCTTTACGAACCGGATGTTAGCGGCCTCTGCCCCGATTGCGGCGGCTCCGCCGGTGGCAACATCTGCGAGGAATGCGGCGCCCCAAACCTTTGCCACGACTTGGGTGCAGCCCGGTCACGGCAGTCTGCCGAGGCGCCGCTGGTCGGCTCCGTCCGCCGCCCGGAACTTGCCTTGGACCGATGCTACGACAATATCGACCGGCATCTAAGGGCGTCGGGCGTCCCGCTACGGATCTTGGATCTCTTCGCGCGCCTACGCCGACGCGGCAACTTTTCAGTGCCCATTACCCACCCCTCGGACTGGGGTCTGCCGGCCGAAGGGTTCCCGGGGCAAGTGATCTGGGTCTGGCCGGAAATGGCCTTCGGTTTTCTTTACAACATCCAGGCGCTCGGCCGCTTGCTGGGTCGCGACTGGAAGGCGGAGATGCCCGGCAACGACTGGCAGATTGTCCATTTCTTCGGCTTCGACAATTCGTTCTACCACGCGCTACTCTACCCCGCTCTTTACGCCGAGGTCTTCCCCCACTGGACGCCACGCATCCACTATCACGTCAACGAGTTCTACCTGCTCGACGGCAAGAAGTTCTCAACCAGCTGCCGCCATGCGGTCTGGGGCAAGGAGGTTCTGAGCCCAAAGACAGTCGACGTGGTGCGTCTTCATTTGGGCCTGACACGCCCGGAAGGTGAGCGGACGGATTTCACGCTGGACGCGCTGCGCCGCACCGAGAACGAGGTGTTCCAAGGGATTTGGCTGAACTGGCTTGATGCGTTGAACCAGGAAATCAAGCAGGATTTTGCCGGCCGTGTACCCGATGCAGGCGACTGGAGCCCGGTCGACCGCGCCTTCTTTGCTCGGATAGAGATCTATCGCGCGGCGATGGAGCGCGCCTATTCGGACGAAGGCTTCTCGGTCCGGCGCGCGGCCGCTCAGGTCTGCGATTTCGTGCGCGATTGCGTGATCTACCGTCGGGCGCAAGACTATGCGGCGGCGCGACGTTTCTATCCCGCCCGCAATCGGACTTCGCTAGCCCTTCAGACGACGGCCGCTGCGTTCCTGGCACCGACACTCGCTCCGCTGATGCCCCGATTCGCCAGAACGCTGGCGCGAGGCATCGATGGCGTCTCAACCGAAACATGGCCCCGGTCCGTCCAGCGCCTTGCGCCCGGGACGCGCTTTGATCTCGGACCCGTGTTGGTGTTCTACGCCAAATCCGGCAATCCTCATCTCGATGAGGAGGAAGCACTATGAGCCCAAAGCTGCACCAGTGAGCTATCCCAATCTCGACCAGATCTGCGCGGCAATCAAAGCCGATGATGCCAAATATCTTTACTCGCTGTCACTGGCGACCGAAGCCGCTATCAGACGGTAGAGACCAGATTGGCGGACCTGAACCAACGCATCGTCGACACCCTGGCCAGCCCTTCGAGGACCGCTCAGCCGATCGCTTCCCAGCCCTTGCTGTTTCGTGCCGCAAATGCCGTGTGGGCTCGACTGCGCTGACCAACCTCTTCGGCATCGCGGGATTTCCGTTCTCCAGCCGGTCAAGACTGTCATGCGGTTCGAGGCGCTTGGTCAACCTGGCGCGCCCTGGATCGTGCGCCGATCACCGGAAATGTCGAATGCGAATGCCTGCCTGATGGTATCTTCGATTCTGTCCGAGCCTGTACTGGCGCGGCAGTCGGCCGAAGAACAACTGAGCTACTGACAATCGGAAGGTAGCAGGTTCAAAATTCTGCCCCAGAAACCGGATATTGCGCACAACCAGCGTTCACGATCGCGATGGTGCACAAGCTTCCAACCAGACCCGCGCAAAGACAGCCCGTCGCCTGAAGATAGTCGGCGAGGGCCGCCAAATCCCCGCAAGCGTATCCTCCATCACATGCACGCCGCGTCCGCCGACAATGCAGACGCTTGTCTCGTCGAGAGATAAGTCCAGCCAGGGTGCTCCTTCAGGATTGCGTGTTTGCTCGGGTACGGAGCCGCCCCTCAGTTCCAATCGAGGAGCGATCCTACAATTCACAAATTTGGAGGTCGCTCGCTAGGTTACCCGGTCTGTGAATCCTGCAAGCCGAAAATTCAGATGCCGCCCATGCACAGATATTTCATTTCGAGGTAGTCCTCGAGGCCATGGCGGGATCCCTCCCGCCCGATGCCGGACTGTTTTATCCCACCGAACGGCGCCGCTTCTGAAGACATCCGGCCGGTATTTACCCCGACCATTCCATATTCCAAGGCCTCGGCCACACGCCAGACACGCTTCAGGTTGGAGGCATAAAAGTAGGCCGCGAGGCCGTAAATCGTGTCGTTGGCCTCACGCACGACCTGATCCGCATCTTTGAAGCGAATAATCGGTGCCAGCGGCCCGAATGTCTCTTCTTGCGCGACGGTCATCTCGCTGGAGACACCGGTCAGGACTGTCGGTTGGAAAAACGTGCCATTCGTGCCGATACGTTTGCCCCCGCATTGAATTGCGCCGCCTTTGGCGACGGCATCGGCAATATGGGATTGGATCTTGGCCAAAGCGTGCTTGTCGATGAGCGGTCCGATGTCCACTCCGGGAGCGAAACCGTCACCAACTTGAAGTTGGCGAGCCCGTTGCACGAATTTCTCGACGAACTCGTCGTGAACGCCCGACTGGACGTAAAGGCGGTTCGCCGAAACGCAGGTCTGGCCGGCATTGCGGAACTTCGCCTGGATCGCACCGTCAACCGCGGCATCGATATCGGCATCATCGAAGACGATGAAAGGTGCATTGCCGCCGAGCTCAAGGCTGACTTTTTTGATCTGGTCCGAGCACTGGCGCATGAGAAGGCGCCCGATCTCAGTCGACCCGGTGAAGCTGATCTTGCGGACCTTGGGATTGGTACAAAGTTCGCGGCCGACCGCGTCACCTTCGGACGCATAGATCAGGTTAACGACGCCTTCGGGAAAGCCAGCCTGTTGGGCGAGGGCGAACATTGCTCCCGCCACGAGCGGCGTCTGTTCAGCGGGCTTGAGGACGATCGTGCAGCCCGCCGCCAAGGCTGGCGAGATTTTGCGCGCCACCATCGAGGCCGGGAAATTCCATGGCGTTATCGTGCCAACAACTCCGATGGGCTGCTTGATTACCAGCATTCGGCGGTCCATCGATGGTGCGGAGATCGTCTCGCCATAGACGCGATTGGCCTCCTCGGCGTACCATTGCAGATACGCCGCAGCATGCGATATCTCCGACTTGGCTTCGGCAAGCGGCTTGCCCATCTCCGCGGTGAGAATCGCGGCGAGATCGTCGGCGTGATCGATGATCAACTGATGCCATCGCCATAGAACGTCGCTGCGCTCACGTGCGGTCAACCCTGCCCATCGAGGCTGCGCGACATAGGCCTTGTCGATCGCAGCGCATGTCTCCTCGACACCCATGTCGGGTAGTTCAGCCAGCACTTCGCCAGTCGACGGGTTGAGGACGTCGAATGTCCGCTCGCTAATCCGCGTGCCAAGTGCCGGCAGGCGATCAATGGGTCCAAACAGGTCGGGGGATGTCAGGTGACGGATCATCGGCAGGCACAGGGGCAATACCGGATTCCTCCTCAACGCAGCAGGTATATATAGCAGGTGCGGTGTGTACTCCGCGACGTCCGGGTTCCTTATAGGGCCTCGGCCAGACAGCTGGTAGACCACGGTACCCAACTGGAAGGGGGAGAATACCTGAATACGCTAGAAGATGCCTCGCGGTTCTACTAGTCGAACGATTGAACAACGGACGTCGGCTTCGCCAGCCGCGCCGAGTGGATGCTGGTGGCCTGCGCCTACAATCTGCGGACCACGAATCGGCGACTCTATCGACTCGAAGAGAGGCTGACCTGAGGAGGAGCGCACCCCAATAATGACGCCTGAACCGGCAAATGCCTGGCAAGGCCCCGAAAACCGATCCTCGCGGCTTTAAACAGATCCCGTTTACCGGGCGAGCGCCCGCAAGATGAGAAAGAGGATGGAGAGGAACAGGGTGGCGAAGGCGCGCCGAGGGAAGACCGGCCGGCGCATTTGCATGGGGATGGAGCTCATGATCAATTCCCCGCCTGTTGCTGCGGCAAAAGATAGCCTGTCGTCGAATGGTCGAGCACCAGATAACGGGCGGCGACCGCCTTGACCTCGTCGGTGGTGACCTTGCGGACTCGGTCCGGCCTCTCGATCACGTCCTTCACATTGCCACCGGTGGTGAGCGTCTTGCCATAAATGTTGGCGATGTGGTCCAGCTCGTCGTGCGCAAAAATCACCGAGCGGATATAGCGGTCTTTGGCCTTGTCCAGCTCGTCGCTGGTGACGCCATCCTTGGCGATCCGGGCGACTTCGGCAACGGCCGCCGCTTCGAGATCGACGAGCTTTGCATCGCCGCGCGGCGAGCCGGAGATGGTGAAATTGGTGTCGTCTAGCATGGTGCCTTGGAAGGAGGCGCCGGCCGCCGAGGCTATGCCTTGCTTGACGACAAGCTCCTGATATAGCCGGCTGCGGTTACCGCCGCCGAGGATCTCGGCCAGCAGGTCGAGCGCCTCGGCCTCGCCGGGCTCTGCCGTATGATAGGACGGCACCACCCATTGAGTGGAAAAGCTCGGCACCGAAACGCGCGCATCGGTCAGCGTCACTGTGCGCCTGGTGTTCTGCTCCGGCTCGTCCGGGCGGTTGCGCGGGGGCAGGTCCGGCCCGCGCACAACCTTGCCATAGGTCTTCTCGGCCAGCGCCTTGACCGTCTCAGGCTCTACGTCGCCGGCTACCACCAGCACGGCGTTATTCGGTCGGTAGTATTTGTTGTAGATGGTGAATGCGTCGGTGCCGTTCAGCTTCTCCATCTCCTCCATCCAGCCGATGACCGGAATGCGGTAGGGTTGGTTCTGCCGCAACGTCGCGTTGACCTCCTCGTCCAGCAGAGCATGCGGGTTCGTCTCTCTGCGCCAACGGCGCTCCTCCAGGATCACGTCGCGCTCGGTCTTGATATCATCGTCGTTGAGGATGAGGTTGAACATGCGATCGGCCTCGAAGCCCATCATCTCACCCAGCGCCGAGGGCGCCACCGTCTCGAGGAAGGTGGTGTAGTCATAGGCCGTGAAGGCGTTCTTGTAGCCGCCGATGGCTGAGACGGCTCGGTCCAACTCGCCGGCGGCGTGGTTGGTCGTCGCCTTGAACATCAGATGCTTGAGGAAATGGGCAAGGCCGGATTTGCCGGGTGGCTCGTCGGCGCTGCCGATTTTGTACCAGACCATATGAGTGACGATCGGCGCGCGGTGATCGGGGATTACGACCACTTCCATGCCGTTGTCGAGCAGGAAATCCGTCACCTTGCCGCCGTCGGTGGCGGCCAGAGCCGGAGCGGTCGTCACCAGGGCCAGCGCGGTGGCAATGAACGCCCTGCACAGCCAGGGGGACGATCGATGGCTGCGGTTGTGGTGGCTGGTCGAAAGGCAAGGTTCGAGGCAAAGAGATTTGTTCCTCATTTTGATGAAGGCGCTGCGTCCCCGTCTCCCCGCGTGGGAGGATCGGCGGGCAGCGCCGAGCCAGATGAATAAGCTCTTCATGGGACCAAGCCTTACTCGAGCCTCTTCTTTGGATGGACCCAGGAGACCTGCGGCGGTATTTCTTGGTGAGGTGATCATGGGACGGATTCTCCTTGGTCCGCGACGCCTTGCGGATGACCAAGCATGCACCGTGCCAGATCAGAAAACCGTTCGAGGCATGTGGACAGGGCTCTACCATGTTGCGCATCCGACATTGTCGGACATCGGACAGGGCCGAACGCGACGCGCGCGCGGCTGAGAATATCTTCTTCGTTCGGAAGACGATCGGGCGCGCTGCCGGGGAGGGGTACAGGATGCGCTTCGAATGGCCGCTGCACTGACGGTGAGAATGAAGATGTTGGTCACCCCAGCGGAACCCTGTCCTCGACAGCCAGACCGGGTCGATGCTGAAGGGCAGAGGCGTGAGCAGCCCAGCCAACTCGAGCGCGGAGCCTGCTCGTGCGCTAGGACGGATCTGATCCAAAAATCGGCGAGTTGGGCGATATACGCGAGGCGCGGGAAAACGAAGACCGTAGGACTCGGAGGGGAAAAAACGATGCGGTTGCGCGATTCTGGCGTAATGCGCCTGCCGCGAGGCCGTTGAGCCTGATGAGTGGCCGCGGGAAAGGGGAGTGTTTGCGCGGGACCTTGGTCAAACGTAAGAAACAACCGTCGAGCTCGCCGTGGATGGGGGCATGCAGGCACGTTTGTCGCTGGAGGACAGCAGCACGGAAGCTGTCCGCGCTTGCCGTCGTGGCTGGGTACCAAACAGGAGAATTTGGCGGTCGCGATCGAATTCATCTGCGTAAATACCGCCTGGCTGTGCTCGGTTTGCCGGCGAACAGATTTTGCCTTCTTTGCGGCTGCAAACGCATCGCTGGCGGCGTGGTCCCTTAGGTCAAGAGCATCGGGTGAGTAACAGCCTGATCCTGCTCAATCTGATACGCGTCAACCGCCTCGCCGGATTGTGGAATCCGCTCGCGGGGAGCTTCTACCACAAACAGCAAGGTCATGAAATCAAGTAGGTCGATCGCTTGGGCGATTGTTTCTGACTTGCCCTTGAATGGTCCAGCAAAACGCGCGCGTTATCGATCGCTTCCACGCTGGTGGCATCGATCAACCCCTCGACCCTCTTGAAACAATCCAATTCGAAACTCCTTCAAGCGCTTGCCAAGCCGTTATGCACGAAGGTAGCTCCGTGAACTACCCGGCCTTTGACCTGGCGGCACGAGCAGCGGTCGGCCTTACGTCCCGTGCCTCCAAGCACCCGCCATAGACGTGGCGCTGAGGAGCGTTGGAAGGATCGGGCGCTTCCGGCCATGCTCTAGCGGTAGTGTAGGACAGTGCTTGCTGGCGACTACGGCCAAAATGGAGTGCGCCAGCTGATCGGGGCTTAACAATTTTTCGCTTTTTGCTGCGCCCAAGTCTCGGCTATGAGTCGGGCAGGCCTAATGGCCTGCCCACGTTGCAATTGTTAAGGAGGAACACGTATATGCCTACTGGAACGGTAAAGTGGTTCAACAGCACCAAGGGGTTTGGATTTATCCAGCCCGACAATGGCGGTCCGGATGTTTTCGTCCACATTTCCGCTGTCGAACGCGCGGGCCTCTCGACCCTCGCTGACGGCCAGAAGATCAAGTATGAGATTGAACAGGACCGCCGCACTGGCAAATCCTCCGCTGGCAGTCTCAGCAAAGCTGGTTGAAATTTTCTCCTGCGTCCTGGCAAGAGTGGGCGCGTAGGTCCGGAGGTCCTCACGGCCGCTCGATAGGAGCGAGCAAAAACTGAGGGCAGCAGATTGCTGCAGGCGTCGCGAATTCCTCATGAAATAAAAAAGGAGGCGGGGTTGGCCCCGCCTTTTTATATGACGCGCAGATTAAGCCGATGGCTGCAACGCTCCAGAACGAATCTCCATTGCCGAAATCAAGCCGCGACCTTCTTGCGGGTTCGCTTCGTCGGCGCCGGCTCCGGCGCTTCCGGCGCTTTCGGTTTGCGGCCGAGCCCCATTGTCTTGGCCAATGACGAGCGCGCCGCGGCGTAGTTCGGCGCGACCATGGGATAATCCGCCGACAGGCCCCATTTGGCCCGATATCCATCCGGCGTCAGCCCATAGTGGGTCGACAGATGGCGCTTTAGCGATTTGAATTTCTTCCCGTCCTCAAGGGAGATGATGTAGTCCGGTGTCACCGACTTCCTGATCGGGACTGCAGGCGTAAGGGCAACCGGCTCTTTTGCAGAGACACCTTCCGCCGTCCCTTTCAGAGCCGCGTGCACTTGGCCGATGAGGGCAGGGAGATCCCCCACCGGGATCGGATTGTTGGAGACATAGGCTGAGACGACATCGGCCGTGAGCTCGATGAGGGTGTTGATGTTTTTTTCGGCTTCTTCTGTCATGAAACTCTCCAGGCGGCGTGAAACACAGTCGGCGAAGCGTCGCTTCATAGTGGCGGTCGCCGCTGAAAGCAACAAAGGTCTCGACACGATTATTACGATGCTCGTCCAGCGAGATCTATGGCGCGGTATCCGCCGTCGTGACCGTTGATCCGCCCGTTGTTGGCGACCTGCCGCGGTCCTCGCGCATTTTCAGGCGCGTCTCGGCCGTAAGCTTTGCGCCGAAATGACCAGTATTCTCGAAACGAAGCGGGCTATTTCTGTTTCGCCATCCTCTCTTTGGCTGTGAAATCGGTGGCCGAGCAGTGGCCGCTTCCTGGTGGCGCGTGAAGGAAGTATCAAACGTTGATTCGCAATTGTCGAAACGATGTAGATTCATCATCCGGTGAGCCGCCCTCGCAGCAGGATGTTAGGGATTGGCCCGCTGGTAAACCGAGGACATCACGCCGCTG
Source organism: Mesorhizobium sp. M0601 (assembly GCF_040320845.1). Taxonomy (NCBI): domain Bacteria; kingdom Pseudomonadati; phylum Pseudomonadota; class Alphaproteobacteria; order Hyphomicrobiales; family Phyllobacteriaceae; genus Mesorhizobium; species Mesorhizobium sp. M0601. Next base: position 19,343 of record NZ_JAMYQK010000050.1, on the reverse strand, counting down.
CTTTGCCATTGAACCGCTATCGCTGTGACAACACATTCCGCAATGGTGGGCGGGAGAAGGCGCCTGTTCACGCAAACGAGCGGTTCAGCAGGTCGGGAAGAACGAATGAGCTCAGGGACTTCAGCAGCCCACTTTTCGTAAGGCGTGCAGCGCACATCGTGCAAGAGATTGCCAGTCCTGCGGATGCTATCGATTTTCTCAACGAAGGGCCAGAAGATCGCAGAGACCGGATCTACGAAGCCGCCCTCAGGGCGTGCTTTGATGCATACAACGGACGAAAACCTGCGAGCGCAGCGCGCAAGGCTGTTTTCCGCTTTGCGAAACACGTCGCCATATTGGAAGATGCAACCTCGGCGATGCAATGGCTCGCTGCCTGCATGTCGGGCAGTGGAAAAGCGCAAGTATAGGCGCCCAGTCGTGTGTGAGGCTGGAGCGGGTACGCCGACGAGGTTATTGTGTCGAGATTTCGCCGGCATCTGGAGCGTAGTGTAGCGAACAAACAATATTTTGCGGCGCTATGGCGATGTTAATCATCTTGTTGTATTTGTAAATCAGCTTCTCGCGACAGGATTGCAACGCCTCCGGTGTGAAAATCACTGCGTGGGACTTGGTTCTCAAATTCATGATGGTAAATTACCGTGTAATGATTGCAAAGCAGTTGTCCCATTGAAGCAAGATGATAAACGAAGCCAAAATTGTGCTCCGTCGTCTGCCAATATTCGCTCTATGGAGGCCTACAAGCCAATTAAAACAGCTACTCGGGCGCCTCTGAAATTCGTGTAATTCTGCTCACCCCAAACGGCCCTCTACAGTCGAAATAAGATCGTCCCGCAAAGGTGCTACAAGACACGATCGCGGATCGATTTGGGCCAAGGTCGATCTGGCGAAGGCAGGCGGAAGTCGAGCAGGACTGCTGCGGAACAGATAACCGGCCCCAAACCGAATCCGACACGGTGGCCCCGATTTCTTCATAGTTGAAGGCGCAGAGAGAACCGGAGCACGGCTCCGGCGCCGCCGCTTGCCGAGCAGCGATCCTCCGCCTCCCAAAATCCAATCGAGAAGAGCGTTCAATTCCGGGACGGTCCAAGCTCTGCCGCAAAAACAGGTGTCAGACCCCCGGTCCTCTCCCGCAACTGATCTAGCGCAGGGCGTTCATGAGCCGCATATCCCAGAGTGGCTGCGTGCACGACGCAGCGAGATCATTTATGAAAATCCTATTCAGTACGATGGCTGTCCCCTTGCTGACGGCCACCGCCTTTGCTGCGGATTCGATCCCCGCAGACCTCAGAGAAACGGCAATGGCCACTTTCAAGGCTTTGCCATCCACCACGCCGGCAGTCGCCAATAACCCGATCACCCCGGAGAAGATCGCTCTCGGCAAGGCACTGTTCTTCGATCCACGCGTCTCGGCGTCAGGCGTCTTGTCGTGCAACTCGTGCCACAACCTGGCCACCGGCGGCGACGACAATCAAGAAACCTCGATCGGCCATGGTTGGCAGAAGGGACCGCGCAACGCGCCGACTGTACTGAACGCTGTCTTCAACATCGCCCAGTTCTGGGATGGTCGTGCCGAAGACCTGAAGGCTCAGGCGAAGGGACCGGTCCAAGCCGTGATCGAAATGGCCAATACACCGGGCCAAGTCATCGCCACGCTCAAGTCCATGCCGCAATATGTCGAGTGGTTCGATGCAGCTTTTCCGGCTGAAGCCGATCGGGTCACCTTCGACAACCTCGCCAAGGCAATCGAAGCCTTCGAGGCGACACTGGTCACGCCGGCCCCCTTCGACAGCTTCCTGAATGGCGATGACGCCGCCATGACTTCCGAACAGAAACAGGGCCTGGCGCTTTTCATGGACAAAGGCTGCTCGTCCTGCCATGGCGGTATCAACGTTGGTGGGGAAGCCTATTACCCATTCGGCCTCGTGGAACAGCCCAGCGCCGAGGTCCTGCCGGAAAAAGACAAGGGCCGATTTGCGGTCACCAATGCAGCCGACGACTCCTATGTTTTCCGCGTGGCGCCGCTGCGCAACGTTGCACTCACCGCGCCATACTTTCATTCGGGCAAGGTTTGGGATCTGAAACAGGCCGTTGCCATCATGGGAACCACCCAGCTTGGCGTGGTACTGGCGGACGAAGAAGTCGACCTGCTTGTTGCCTTCCTCAACTCGCTGACCGGAAAGGCACCCGAGGTCGCCTATCCCATCTTACCCGCCGAAACGGCGACAACACCCCGGCCTACAACGCAGATCTTAGGAAAATAAACGGCCAGCTGACTGCGGAACATCGCAATTGACAATGATTGCGACTTTTAATGGACGAGACGAGTCGCGATGTCCATGAGAACGCAAATGGCTCGTTTCCAAAGTGCAGACACTGCTTCCGTCACCAGCTCGTTGCGATGGAATCATGTTTGGGATCTGCCGTGCGACATGCCAAGGAAGGCGTCTGACGCATGAGGCTCGCGCGCTGTCGATACCGCGCGGCGACCGGCCATCGCGCTGGCGGCCGAATAGCCGCGCGCCCGAGTGACCGGCCCCCCTAGGGCGATGGGGCAGCCACTCCGTCCTCCATGTCCAGCGATTCTTCGACTGCTTCCGGATTCCGGGCGATGGTCCAAAGGAGAGTATTCGCCGCTGCATCCGGTTTCGAGCGACCTTGCTCCCAGTTTCGAAGCGTTGCCAGATCGAGGCCATACCTCACGGAGAATGCCTCCTGAGAGAGCTTCGTGCGATCCCGGACTTCGCGAACACTTATCGGCCGCGGCGCATGAACCTTCGCGATCACGCCTGCGGACGACAGTTCATTCTTCAGTGCCAATAGGTCGTCGACGCAAGGAACCGTCACGAACGCCTTGCCGTGATCGACCATCTCCGTGAGTATCGCGTGGGCCGTCCTGAGCGGCAGCTGTCTGTTAACGAGAATCCGGGCGGCCTCAGGAGTATTCGCGCCGTGAAGAAAACTGAGGCTCAGTCGGACGGGAGAGCCTGACGACACCGGGACGACGTCCCGGGTTCGCACCGGTTGTCCGTACCGCTCCATGAATTTCGATGTAGTCGACATTAAGCTTCTCCGCGATCACTCGACCGAGCTTGCGCAATTTGGACCATCCCCACTGGAGGCATCGCGATAAAAGTACGCCAAACAACGCTAAGGGAGAACAAGCAGTGATCTGATTTCGTTCGACGCTCGTTTTCGAGAGCCGTTCTGGGTCGTTCGCAATCAACTGTGTAGGCCAGCGGAGCGAGCAAGGAGCGCCAGATCCGGACAGGGCTGAGTGGGGTGTTTCTCCGTAAGGTGGGGCCATACCCTAAGGAACACGAGATGTAGTGGACTCGTCGATTCGCGCGGTTTCGATTCGCGCGCCCCGGGCACAACGCTTGGATAAGTCCCATCAGATGCTCGCCGGTGGCCGTCATCTGTTTAGCTGACATTGGGCCGAGGGCTTCCAGCACGAGCCACATGGCGCGGGTATCGACCGTGACCATGGTGCGCCGCCCGTGCCGCCAGTTCCAGCGGCGGCACGTGACACCGGCATCATCGCACCAGATGACTTCGCCCGGTTCGGGATGCTCGGTTACCATTTCACCTTGCTGGATCGTGTCGAATGGCTCCGCTCCCTTCGCAATTAAAAGTCTCGGGACCCCTGGTAGAGATCGAGATCCTCCCCGCCAATCGGAACGCCATACAACACGCTGACGGCATTGTAGGCATCAACCAGTGGGGAAATCCGCGGGAGAGAGCCATCTTTCCGCACCCGCTTGAGAAGCGCGGCGGCCGAGCACGGCGTTCGATTGGCCTTTGTGCCGAAAGCCTCGTAGGCAACGGCCCACGCCGCAAGATGCGCGTCTCTTTGGGCGTCATCGCGAAGCGCCGCCTGTTCCGCCGCCGCAATCGTGTCGTTCAACGCCTGTGCATCCAGCACGTCGATTTCAGCGTTCCGCACCACAATGCTGATCAGATGAAAATCCGGGTAGCGGGCCTTGATCTCGGGGTCAATCAATGGCGTGAAGACATGGGAAGCTCTTTTCTCATGGGGAGGCTTTGCGCTGCGGGTCGTTCGGGAAATGTTTGAAGAAAGGTGCTTGTCGAGCGTCCAGATCTTCTGGCATCGGCATGGTGCATGCCGCACCATGCGCTGGATAATTCCATCATTCGGCCGTGGACAAGGCCTGGTAGAGATCGTCGATTATCTCTTGCGGGTGCTCGAGCCCGCCTCGGCCGGCAACAAGCTACGCCTCCGCCAGATCCTCCATTTCATAGGAGGCAGCGGGCGCGATATGGATGTGAAGCAGCTTTCCTTGCCGGTTATGCATCGCTCTCGGAAATTCGTCTCGCACGAAAATCTGCCGCCAAACTGGCCTGATCAACAGCGCCAGTTGCATGGCGTTTTCCCAGTCCAGTTGGCTTTGCACGAAATGCGGTTCAGCCCAAGGGTCGGTTTCCTCGCCAGCACGCCACGTCCCGCCGTTTTAGCCACCGTGTCCCGGCAACGCGTCTTGCACCTGCTTGACAACCGCTCGCAGGATCTCAACGCCCTTCTCGATCTGCCGAATGCTCAAGGCGGCATAGCCCATGACAAGCCCCACGCGATCGATGTGGCCTTCGTCCGATTGCCGCTCGTAAAGGGGCGAGATCAGGTGCAGCCCCAGGCCCGCCCCTCGGGCGGCTTCGACCAGGGTCGTTTCCTGCGACCGCGGCAGGTCGTTGAACCAAACGGCGACGTGCAGTCCGGCATCTGCTCCCTGGACAGCGATGCGATCTCCGAAGCTGCGCCGCAAGGCGCCCAACAACGTCTCCCGACGCTCGCCGTTCAGCCTGCGCACACGCCGCACATGGCTTTCGTAGCCGCCACTCTCGATCAAACAGGCCAGAGCCTCCTGTTCAGCCACCGGCGAATGCCGGTCCGCGAATTGTTTGGCGGTAGCGAAGACCTCCTGCAATTCCGTCGGGACGACGAGATAGCCGATACGCAGCATCGGCGAGAGCGTTTTGGAGATCGTGCCGAGGTAGATGACAGCCCCGTGGTCCTCAAGACTGTGCAGCGGAGGGACCGGATTGATATCGTAGCGATATTCGCTGTCGTAGTCGTCCTCGATCACATAGGCGTTGTTGTGCCGCGCCCATTCCAGAAGCTGATGGCGGCGCGCGATCGGCATGACGCCGCCCAGCGGAAACTGATGCGATGGCGTGACATAGGCCAGTCGTGCCCCGATCCCCGCCAGCAACTCCGTCTTCATCCCGTCCTCGTCGACGGTGACCGGAACGGGCGAGGCACCCGTACTGGCAAAGACCTGACGCGCCATTCTATAGCACGGGTCCTCGATGACGAAGCGGTCGGCGGGATCGAGAAGCAGGCGAGCGCACAGATCTAGGCCCTGCTGCGAACCGTTGACGATGATGATCTGCTCGAGGTCGCAGCTCAGGGTTCGGGCGCGCCAGAGATAGCCCTGGAGCGCCTGGCGCAGCCGGCGCGAGCCGCGAGGATCGTCATAGGCAAGACGCAACGGGCGCTGCCCCATCGCCTCGTTCATCGCACGTTTCCAGACCAATGCGGGGAAGTCTGACGGCGCCAGGTCGCCATAGCGGAAATCGACCTTCAGTCCAGTCGGCAGATAATCCGGCCAGGGCGGCGTGACGCGCAGTCGTTCGCCATAGGCGGACAGATGAACCGGGCCGACTCGTTTCGCGACAGTGCGGCTCGTCTCAGGACCGATCAGCGAGGATGCAACGCGAGGTCGTGCGCCTTGACGGACTTCGATGAAACCTTCCGCGGTCAGTTGCTCATAGGCGACCGTCACCGTCGTTCGCGAAACCCCAAGGTTATTTGCGAGGCCTCGGGAGGACGGCAGCTGACTACCGGTTTCATAGACGCCGCCGAGGATTTGCTCGCGAAGAGCCTCGTAGATCTGGCGTGCACCCATCGCGTGCGTGCGACCTGCAGAACCGGCATTTGAAGACTGGACCATTTCATTCATCGCCAACTGGATATTTCACATTGGCCAGTTTGCCGTCAATCTTTCGGAAACCCAAGCAAGATCTTAGAGGCCGAATGACCCGCTCCTATCAATCGGAAACCGATGCTCTCACGCGGTCGCTCAACGACACCGGTCCCGGATTCGCCACTCGGGCGATCCATCATGGCTACGATCCCGCCGGCTTTTCCAATGCCGTTCAGCCGCCAGTCTTCTTGACCTCGACCTATGGATTCGAAAGCGTGGCAGCGAACGAGGCCGCCGCCGCGCTTGGCGGAAGGCTCTATGCGCGCGAATACAATCCGACGACGGAGATCCTCGAGCAACGGCTCGCCAATCTGGAAGGAGCCGAGGCAGGTCTGGTCGTTGCCTCGGGGATGGCGGCTTTCGGGACGCTGATCCTGTCGCTCCTGTCCCAAGGCGATGAACTCATCGTCCACAGGACGCTTTATGCGAACACGCTTGCCATGGTCGAACAGGCGGTCCCCCGCTTCGGCATCAAGGTCGTCGCCGTCGACCTGTCCGATCCTCACAATCTCGATGCCGCGATCACCGAGCGGACCCGGCTTGTTTTCTTCGAGACGCCGGTGAATCCGCTGAGTCGCATCCTCGACATCGCTGCCATTGCCGAGCGCGCCCACGCGCGCGGTGTAAAGATTGCAGTCGACAGCACCTTCGCCTCCCCCGCGCTCCAGCGGCCGCTCGAACATGGGGCAGACCTCGTGCTCCACTCGCTGACCAAATACATCAATGGGCACGGCGATGCCCTTGGCGGGGCGATTCTCGGCGACGCGCAAACGCTCCGCACGCTGCACGAAACGGGCCTGCGCTACATCACCGGCGCAGCGCTCTCGCCCATGTCAGCCTTCCTGATCCTGCGCGGTCTGAAGACGCTCACGCTGCGCATGGAACGGCACAGCGCCACTGCCCTTGCGGTGGCTCAGGCGCTCGAGGCGCACCCGGCGGTGGCATGGGTGAGTTATCCCTTCCTCGACTCGCACCCTGATCAGGTGACGGCGCAAAAGCAGATGTCCCAAGGGTCGGGCATGTTGGCCTTTGGCCTCCACGCTGGGTTCGAGGGCGCGCGGCGGATGATGGACCGGCTCAACCTGATCACCCGGGCTGTCAGCCTCGGCGATGCCGACAGCCTCATCTATCATCCGGCAAGCCTGACCCGTGCTCGTCAGCCGATCCGCAAGGATGCGCATCTGGCCGATGGAGTCGGCGAGGACCTCATGCGTCTCTCGGTGGGTCTTGAAGACGTCGATGACCTAATCGCCGACCTGCGGCGGGCTCTGGACGCCTTGTGATGACCTGTCGTCCGGCCAGTCCTGCGCTCACGCACAAACCTGGAGCCTTGCCATGGCATTCCTGAGCGGTCTTTCCGCGTTTCCCATCACGCCCGCCGATCGTGACGGCCGCGTCGATACCGTTGCTCTGCGCAGGCTGATTACTCGGCTTGGCGCCGCTCAGGTCGACTCCATCGGTCTTCTCGGCAGCACCGGCACCTACATGTATCTGACGCGCGAGGAACGGCGACGGGCGCTCGCCGAGACCTTGGACGAAACCGGGGGACAAATGCCGGTCGTGGTGGGTGTGGGCGCGCTGCGCACCGACGAAGCAGTGAGGCTCGCGCAGGACGCTAAGGCCCTTGGGGCTGCCGCGGGGTTGCTTGCCGCCGCCTCTTACACCCCGCTCACTGATGACGAGGTGTTCGAACATTTCTCCACGGTGGCGCGCGAAAGTGGCCTTCCGATCGTCATCTACGACAATCCAGGAACGACGCATTTCCGTTTCACCCCAGCACTCGTCAGCCGCCTGGCAAAGGTGCGGGGGATCGTCGCTATCAAGAATCCGACAGACAAGGGCGATGCGATCAAGAGCCATCTGGCCGACCAGAGGCGCACTGTGCCGGAAGGGTTCTCGATCGGCTACAGCGGCGACTGGAACGCCGCAGAGGCCATGATCGCCGGCGCCGACACATGGTACAGCGTCCTCGCCGGCATCCTGCCCGAGGTCTGCGTGAAGATCGTCACGGCGGCGCAACAGGGCGATGCGGCCGAAGCGCGACGGATCGATGCCACGCTTGCGCCGCTCTGGAGCCTCTTCAAGGAGTTCTCGAGCCTTCGCGTCGTCTATGCACTTGCCGAATTGCTCGAGATTTGCCGTGCCGACCCCCCGCGTCCCATCCTGCCTCTGCCCTCAGCAGCGAAGCGCCAGATCGCCGCCGCGTTGGAACGCTTGCCATCGGATGTCAACCGGTGAATAGCGAACCCGGCGGCCAGTGAAAGGAACTATCATGTATGTACCCGCGCATTTCGATGAACCGAGCCGAGAAGTCCTCTACGAACTGATCGAGAACAGTGCACTTGGCATGCTGATAACCCATGGCCGGAGCGGTCTCGACGCCAATCACATCCCCTTCGAACTCGACACGTCACAGGGAGAAAACGGTACCCTTTACTCCTGCGCGATTAATACACGTGCCGAAGGAAAGTGCACATTCTCACTCGAGTGACTTATTTCAAAGGATGTGATCGCGTTTTGGCACATTCACAGCCGACATGCGGCAGCCGGTAACTCACCACATGGTGAGCAACCAGGAAACCTTCCGGCCTACACTTTCTCCCGGAGCGCGCGTGCTGCAGCAACCATGTTCATGAGGGCAGGGCGGACCTCCTCCCACTTGCGGGTTTTGAGGCCACAGTCCGGGTTTACCCACAGTTGGGCATCGGACAGTCGCTCGCGGGCAAGCATGACGAGATCCGAAATCTCGCCGACTTCCGGGACCCGTGGTGAGTGAATGTCGTAGACTCCGGGCCCGATTTCATTCGGATATTTGGAGCTCGTGAAGGCGTCCAGCAGTTCCATTTTCGAGCGCGACGTCTCAATCGAAATGACATCCGCATCCATTTCAGCGATCGCGTCGATGATCTCGTTGAACTCCGAATAGCACATGTGGGTATGGATTTGAGTCGCGTCCTTTACACCCGTTGAAGCGATCCGGAAGCATTCGACAGCCCAGTCGAGATAGTCGTTCCAATCAGACTGGCGCAGTGGCAATCCTTCGCGAAACGCGGCCTCATCGATCTGGATCATCCTTGCGCCGGACCATTCGAGATCCGTCACTTCGTCGCGGATGGCGAGCGCGATCTGGCGGCATGCTTCGGAGCGGGGTACGTCGTCGCGAACAAATGACCAGTTGAGAATGGTCACTGGGCCTGTGAGCATTCCCTTCACAGGGTTTTCCGTAAGCGACTGGGCGAACTGCCACCAGCGCAGCGTCATCGGATTGGGCCTCGATACGTCGCCGAAGATGATGGGGGGGCGCACGTAACGCGACCCATAGCTCTGCACCCAGGCATGCTGGGTGAAGGCGAAGCCGGACAGCTGCTCGCCGAAATGCTGTACCATGTCGTTTCGTTCGAACTCACCGTGCACCAGCACGTCCAGCCCGATCTCTTCCTGCCAGCGAATTGCAGCCTCGATCTCCTTCTTCAGGAAGGTCTCGTAGTCGACATAGCTCAGCTGGCCCTTCGCATGAGCGGCCCGCGCCCTGCGTACCTGCGGCGTCTGCGGGAAGGACCCGATGGTCGTCGTCGGGAACGGCGGCAGCCCGAGCGTGCCGGCCTGGACTCTGGAGCGCTCGGCAAAAGCGCTCTCTCGTCGCTTCATGCTGTCGTCAATGCTGGCGATCCGCCCCTCAACCAGCGGGTCATGGATCTTCGTGGATGTCACGCGAGTGGCGGCAGCCTCGGCAGACGCTTTCAACGCGCCTGCCACCGCATCCCTGCCTTGGGACAGGGCCCGGGCAAGCAACACCAACTCGTCGGTCTTCTGGGCCGCGAAGGCGAGCCACGACCTGATGTCCGCGTCGAGTTCCGTCTCCATGCGGAGGTCGATCGGCACATGCAGCATCGAGCAAGAAGGCGCGATCTCGACGCGGTCCAAGGGCCAGCCGGCGACGATCGGTTTGATGCGGTCGAGAATGGCGGGCAGGTTCGCACGCCAGACGTTGCGGCCATCGATCAAGCCAAGCGAGAGCACCAGATCCTTCGGTGCGAGCCGACCCACCGTTTCCAGCTGCTCGGGAGCGCGCACGAGATCAATATGCAGCCCGGCCAGGGGCAGAGAAACCGCGGTTTCGAGATTGTCTCCCAGCGGCCCGAAATAGGTAGCCAGCATGATCTTCAGCTCGGGCGCGGCTTTCGACAGCTGGCCATAGGCGAATTCGAACGCAGCTCGTTCGTTCGGGTTCAGATCGAGGACAAGCGCTGGCTCATCGATCTGCACCCAATCGGCGCCCGACAGCTTCAAGCTCCGCAGGAGTTGCTCGTAGACGGGCAGAAGCCGTGGTAGGAGCGCGATGGGATCGAAGCCTTCGGCAGGCGATTTAGCCAGCTTGAGGAAGGTGACCGGTCCAAGGATGACTGGGCGTGTGTGAATGCCGAGGGCTTTAGCCTCGAGGAAGTAATCAACCGGCTTCGTCGACGAAAGAGCGAACGTCTGATCATCGTCTAGTTCCGGCACAATGTAGTGATAGTTGGTGTCAAACCACTTGGTCATTTCCATCGCGGCTACGCCAGGCCGATGAGCCGCATGCTGGTGACCACCGTGCCCACAATCCTCCGTCTGACCTTGGTTGCCGCGCGCCATAGCGAAGTAGATGTCGAGTGGGACCTCGCCGCCATTCCAGCCGTAACGGGACGGAAGGGCGCCGACCATGGCTGCGGTGTCGAGCACATGGTCGTAAAGCGAGAAGTCGTTCGACGGGATTTTCGACACGCCGCGATCGCGTTGCTCCTCCCAGCTAGCGGCACGAAGCGCCTTCGCCGTCGTGAGAAGGTCGGCAGCGGACGATTTTCCGGACCAGTAGCTTTCAAGCGCGAATTTCAGTTCTCGCCCACGACCGAAGCGGGGCACGCCGAGCGTTGCTACAGGAATTTGCTGAGAGACAGTCATGCCAGACCCCGATGGTTGGGGCGTCGGTGACAAGGAAGGCGCTAGCAGGCCGGCACGAACGCCAGGCTGCAGCGGCCACCGAGACACCCCGCCCGTGGACGTAATTCGCCGTGGCAGGTCTCCTGGCTCGCGGGGTCATAGCCTCTACCCGTCTTCCCAAGGCTATTCGCCTCAGTGACATTAGTGGGGTTGGCTCGCCGCTAACAGTTGCGGGGGCAGCGCCGGCATCGCACCGGCTTCCCTCTTAGCTCCGCTGCGGCAGCGCCGTACGGAGAACCACGACGCGGGAGACAATTACAGCAGTTCGCTTCTCTGTCAACGCCGCATAAAGAAATGTTTATGTCGTTATGTTAAATTTCCGTTGGCATGTTCCAAAGGTCGCCTCGAAAGCGAAAACTGTGGAAGCCTTGAGCGGCCGGTAAATCAAAGCAATGACGCACGCCGCCCTTGTCCAGGAGGATAGGAGTTCGTCGGCTGCCGACAGCAAACATACCGGCAAGCGCCGTGGTGCTGCTTAGCGCATCATGCGAACCACCTCGGCGTCGAACTTCGGCTCCGAGGTTCCGACCGCTTCGTTGGTGATCTGCTCGCGACCATATTCGGCTCAATGGCGAGGCTGTTGCCCATGTGGAAGCTGTTGGCCGTGATGCCCTCGGTGATATGACACAACGATTTCGGGGGGAGCACACCGAGGCCAGGCGCAGCGGCGTGTTGCGAAGTGATCGAGGCCAATGTCTCGAACTGGTTGTTCGCAGCCCACCGGCTCAAGGTAACCCGGCTCAAACCACCGGGCCAGCTCAAGTCCTGTCCAAATGAGGCCTGAGCGGCAAATCGTCGTGCACGCGCACGCTTTGGCGTTCGATCTTGTGATGCGTCTTGGGCGGACAATCGCCACGGTGCAGCGCGCAGAAGCGGTCCCCAATTGGGAAGCCGAGGGCGGTGAGGGCAAGCCAGCGCCACAGGCGGAAGGGGACTTGGACCTGTTTGCCCTGCTGGACCACAAGTTCGCGACACAGGGCCTCAAGGAGAAGACCAAGAGTGATTATGCGCGGGACCTCGCCAAATTCATCAAAGGCAGCGGGCAGTCAAAGTTCGGCGCCGATTGACATGGAGATAGCCATCGCGGCGGACCGCCCAGGCGGACCGCAAGCCGGAATACAACCGGGTGCAGGCGGCCAAGCTCGTCCACAAGATGGCGTCGGGCACACACCGGCGATGGGAGAGCGGACCGTGGAGTGCAGGAACTTCACGCCTATCCACGCTCCCGTGGACGTGTCCTGCGGCACATCGGCAGCGATATTGAGGAGGCAGTTGAGCTTCTGGTCGAGCACTCTTACCTGCCGCTACCTACGCTTAACGTCATCTCGTACTGAAAACGCACCACGCAAGGTCGAGATGTAACATGCGCCCTTCGTGGATGGTTCTAAGCTTCCTCGGGCGCGGTCAATCTGTGATAACGGTCGCTTGGAACCTCCATCACCGCGACGCGATCAAGGTTGGCGTATCGCGCTCGGTAGTAACCTTCTTCCTCCACTTCGGCGAAACTACACTGGGGAACGTCAAAGGTCGCAGCTTCCAATCCGAAGAAAGTCGTAGCGGTTTCTTCATCCAAGAAGTTCCACTCATCTTCTCCGTCGTCATATGTGACGCGAACATAGGAGGCCATCCGCACGGCTTCCTGATCACCCATCTCTGCGATGATGGCATCGCATTCTTTCTTCAGCTTTCCTGAAACCTCACCCTTATCCCAGTCATCCAAAGCTCGATAGATTTCTGGATGATAATACTCTGGCATCTCCTCTACATCGTCACCGATAAGCTCAATGGTGCGGACATATTGCGGATTTATCAAGAGTATTTTGTTGTCAAGGCTCCAACAATACAGCCATGGCCTGCTTGTGTTATTTCTACGAAGATTATGAAGTTCCTTCAACTGACGTAAAATCGATTCACGCGCCTTTTCATCGATAGGATATTGGCGGCTGCCAACAGTCGTCTTGATTCTGAGCGTGCCGTATCGCGTTTCGGCATCGGCAATTGCAAACGGGCTCGTGCGCCACTCCTCGACATCAATCTTCCAGCCCAGCAGCTCCTCGACCGTGCATTTCAACGTGAGACAAAGGTCCTTGATCTGCTCGACGTTCAACTGCGTTTTGCCTGTTTCCCAACGGGCCACAGTCTGTTGCGTCGTTGCCATCTGCTCTGCCAAATCTTTTTGAGTCATGCCCAGTCGAACCCTAAGCTCTTTCATGTTCATAACTCACCTCGCGTGTTCAACACACGCATTGTGGATGAATTAATCTAACACGTCAAGCGTGTTCAAAAATCGCAGCATGTGTTTTTAGGGCGTCTTCGAGGCTCCGGCAGCCGTTCGTGACCACTTGCGCAAGACACAGGGCTGGTACACAGCACGAATGGGCGATCAAAAATTACTGCTGCGATGCTCGTCATCAGCCAAGCTGCCGCCGCACCTTCCACTAGGGTGCCAAGGTTCGAAATGAGTGCAGCCGACCATAGCGAACGGAAGGTCTTGTGCTCAAAAGGAACGAGTGAAGATGTTCTCTTCGCCATTGTGGGAAGCCTCGGGATTGACCGCGGGGCTGGATTTGTTTCGCCTCACTCAACCATGGCCTCGCCGTACAAGCCAAGCTGCCACAGTGCGCGCCTGCTAACCCACAAAACTTGGCGGCCTTACAGGCATGCGCAGGACGCGCGAAGCCGCTCAAATCTCCCCAGATGGGTCAGCCATCGAAGACCGGCATCACTTGCCCGTTGAGCGGCTATACGATAATGCTCCGCGCTAAGCAGGAAGCGCCAAAATTCGAGCGGCGACTTCATTCTCCTATTCAGGAAGGAACTATGAGGCGGCAGACGCGACCATTCACCGTGGAAGTCAAACAAAAGCGCAATTATGAAAAATCCGCACGTTCCATCTGGGGCAATTTCGACATCGCCGCGGCGATGGCCGAGACAATAAAGGAAGTCGAGCCGTTAAATCGTCAGCTTGTTGACTCTACTGTAGTGGCCCTTGATGCTGAACCTTTGCACAAACCGCGAGTGGAGCATTTCATGGCCAATCCCCTGGAAACCGAGTCAGCAGTAGTTCGTAGCGAACCGGCAGACAAAGCGGAAACGCCAAAACCGAAGACGAGAGCGCGGCGGTCGAGGAAGCCAGAAGCTGAGGCGAGCGCGCCTGCCCGCAAGGAGGGCGCCAAGCCGATATCCGCGACCACTGAAGCACCGCCGTCAGCGCGAACAGGCCGAAAGAGCTACTCCGCGAAGGATCGTGCCCAGAAGCTGGCGCAGATCGAGACCTCGATCGGCGGCGGCGCTACTCTCAAGAGCGCGGTGAAGCAAGCCGGCATCTCGGAACAGACATATTATCTTTGGAAGAAGGCGGCGGCGCCGGCGGCGGACAGTGACGGGCTGAAGGATCTCGTCGCGCTCGAGGAAGAAAACAAGCGGCTAAAGAGTCTGCTTGCCGATCGTCTCCGCAAGGAGAATGCGGAACTGAAGAAAAGGCTCGGGCTGGATTAAGGAGGGTGGGCAGCTGGTTCTTGGCTCGCCACCTACAGCAGCCCCGCCTGCTCGGCCTCGCGGCGCAAATTCTGCCTCGGCCTTGGGCCGATTTGCTGGATGACCAGCCCGGCGGCCAGCGAGCCGAGATCGCCGCACTGCTTCAGGCTGCGGCGTTGCGTGTAGCCATAGAGGAAGCCGGCGGCATAGAGGTCGCCGGCGCCGGTGGTGTCGACCAGCTCGCGGAGCCTGGTCGCATTGATGGTCACGGTCTCGTCGCCGCGCACGATCACCGAGCCCTTTTCCGAGCGGGTGACGGCGGCGATCTTGCAGTCCTTGCGGATCCGCGCCAGCGCCTCGTCGAAGGACGCGGTCTGGTAGAGCGACTTGATCTCGTGGCTATTGGCAAAGACGATATCGACGGTGCCGGAGCGCATCAGATCGAGGAACTCGTCGCGGTAGCGGTCGACGCAGAACGAGTCCGACAATGTCATCGACACTTCGCGCCCGGCGGCGTGGGCGAGTTTCGCCGTCTGCCTGATCGCTTCCTTGGCGCGCGGCGGGTCCCACAGATAGCCCTCGAAATAGGTGACGGCGGCGCCCGACGCCTTGTCAGCCTCGACGTCCTCCGGGCCGAGCTCGACGCAGGCGCCGAGATAGGTGTTCATCGAGCGCTCGCCGTCCGGCGTGACGAAGATCATCGAGCGCGCCGTCGGCGGTTCGCCGCTGAGCGGCCTGGTGTCGAAGGCGACGCCCTGGGCATGGATGTCATGCGCATAGATTTCGCCGAGCGCGTCGTTCGAGACCTTGCCGAAGAAGGCGGCGCGGCCGCCGAAGCTGGCCACGCCCGCCGCCGTGTTGCCGGCGCTGCCGCCGGAGGCTTCGATGGCCGGGCCCATGCGGCTGTAGAGCAGTTCGGCGCGCCTCGTGTCGATTAAATTCATCGCGCCCTTAATGATGCCGTTCCTCTCCAGGAACGCGTCGTCGCACTGGGCGATGATGTCGACGATGGCATTCCCGATACAAAGCACGTGATATTCCGGCATCAATTCATGTCTCCGCCAAAAGCCCACCGGCTTTCTGGCATGCCGACCGCCGGCGGGTCTGGCCAGTGGGAATGGGCTTTGCGCTTGCCAATCGGTTCGGCGCCAGCCCTCACGGGGCGGCAAGTCCTGCCTCGCGACGCAATTCGTCGGCCCTGTCTGTCTTCTCCCAGGTGAAATCAGGCTCTTCACGGCCGAAATGGCCATAGGTCGCGGTCTTGCGGTATATAGGGCGTAAGAGATCAAGCATCTTGATAATGCCCTTCGGTCTGAGATCGAACAACTCAAGAATGAGGCGCTCGATCCTTCTTTCCTCAATCCTCGCTGTTCCGAACGTGTTGACCATGACAGAAACCGGACTGGCCACGCCGATTGCGTAAGCAAGCTGCACCTCGCAGACGTCCGCAAGTCCGCTAGCGACGATATTCTTTGCGACATACCGGGCCGCATAGGCAGCTGAGCGGTCAACCTTGGACGGGTCCTTGCCGGAAAAGGCGCCGCCGCCGTGACGACCCATCCCACCATAGGAATCGACGATGATCTTGCGTCCAGTGAGACCGCAGTCGCCGCGCGGCCCGCCGACTACGAACCTCCCCGTCGGGTTGACCAGAATTCTGATGCCTTCCGTCTCCAGGTGGGTCGGCAGGACAGGCTTTATGATTTCCTCAATGACGCCCTCGCGGACCGTCTCTTGCGAGACTTGCTCGTCATGTTGGGTCGATACGACGATGGTATCAAGGGCGACCGGGCGCAACCCCTCATAGCGCACTGAGACTTGGGATTTCATATCAGGACGCAACCAGCCAAGCTGTCGTGCTTTCCGGACATCTGCCTGTCGTTTCGTCAAGCGATGCGCGAGCTGGATCGGCAAAGGCATCAAGGTATCGGTTTCGCGGCATGCGTAGCCGAACATGAGGCCCTGATCTCCCGCTCCCTGCTGGAGGTCCTGCCCTCGTCCCTCGTCAACGCCCTGGCTAATGTCGGGCGATTGCTCGGTGAGTGCATGAACGACAGAGCAACGCCGGCCGTCAAAGCCGACGGCCTCATCGTCGTATCCAATATCGAGAATTGTATCGCGCGCAACTTGGCTATAATCCACCCGCGCATCGCTGGTAATCTCGCCAGCCAGAACGACTATCCCTGATTTTACCAACGCTTCACAGGCGACGCGCGCCTTGGGATCGGTGCGGAGGATGGCATCGAGGATGGCATCCGAGATGTTGTCGGCCAACTTATCCGGGTGTCCCGCGCCAACCGATTCGGAAGAGAACACGAACTGCCTAGCCATGAAATGCCTCACTTCGGGTGTTGGAGTTGTATGGGGCATTTTGCTTAGCCCACCTTACCTGTCGGGGATGCCCGGGACCTCGAACGCAGCGCACGAGTCGGCAACGCCTCTTCGCAGGGAGGCATGGAGATCTTCGTCGTCTGGCTCGCCAGAGGACGGAGTCAATGAAGCGAGCAATTTGCACGGTTTCCACATCGCGCATGCCCATTGACGTCACTGCTGGCGCCCCCAGGCGAATTCCGCTTGTGACCGCAGGATGGCGCGGGTCGCCCGGCACCATATTAAAGTTCGTACTGATGCCTGCCTTCGCTAACCGCTCGGCATAGGCCTTGCCTGATAGTGGTCGATCGCGAAGATCAAGGATCAGCATGTGATTGTCCGTCCCCCCGGTAACCAGGTCATAACCTCGCTCGATCAGTGCCTGTGCAAGAGCCTTGGCATTCTTGACGGTCTGTTGGCCGTAGCTTCGGAAGGACGGGTTCGCGGCTTCGTGCAAGGCAACTGCTAGCGCAGGGATGGCATTAATGTGGGGCCCGCCTTGCAGGTGAGGAAAGACCGCCCGGTCTATTCGTCTGGCAAGATTGTATTTGCTCTTTGTATGATACAGGGCCTGATAGCGATCTTCGTTCCTGGAAAAAATGAAACCACCGCGGGGACCGCGGATCGATTTGTGGGAGGTGCTGCTGACCACGTCGCAATGGCGCACGGGATTCGGGTGCGCTCCCGCGGCAATCAGGCCGCTGATGTGCGCAATGTCGGCTACGAGATAGGAGTTCGCTTCCAGGGCGATTTCTGCCATTGCCGCGTAGTCAAAGACACGCGGATAAGCAGTCCCACCGACCCAAATGAGCCGCGGCCGTTCCCGCTTGGCTGTCTCGCGCAAGCGGTCATAGTCAATTTGCTGCGTCTTTTCGTGCAGCCCATAAGGGACGCGTTGATAGTCAGTCCCGGAAAAGTTGATGGCCCAACCATGGGTCAGATGGCCCCCTTCCGGAAGGGGCAAGCCCATGACCTTGTCACCGGGGCTCAAAAGCGCGCGGTAGACAGCCTGATTGGCCGGTGAGCCGGAATAAGGCTGGACGTTGGCGTGTTCGCTGCCAAATAATGTTTTCAAGCGCTCAATGGCGAGGGTTTCAAGCTCATCGATCTCGTTTCCCGCGTAGTAGCGCGCAGCGGGGTACCCCTCGGCGCACTTGTTCGTGAAAATCGAGCCGTTCGCTTCCAGCACGGCCGAGGACGCAAAGTTCTCAGAGGCGATGAGTTTGAGGGTCGTCCGCTCCTGCCGCTCCTGTCTCAGAAGCAGCTCGTGAACGCGGCAATCAACCGCGACCAAGGAAGACCGCCCGTAGGTGTCGGGCTGCGCGATGGCGCTGTCGGCGGAATTGTCCATTTCGCGCTCCAATTGGATTGATCTATTTCACGGTCAAGCATGCGGTCCCCTTCGGCCGCGTGTCTCGTACCGCTTCGAGCCGTTGAAGGTCTCGTTTGTGATAGCCATCGCCGTGGGGCAGGAGATCAACCAACAATTGAACCAGCCCGCCGTCCTTACCTCCTGTTTTGAGATGGTACGAGCACCACGGACGTTGTTCGTTGCAGTAAAGAAAGTCGGCTCTGGCCAGCAGCCGGACGTGTCGCACAACGTGCTCACGAGGCAGACCCAGAATCTCCGCTAGCTGGCAAACTGTTAGGTCCGCATGCGCGCAAAGGCCTAGGATTCGAAGGCGATCTAAATGCGCTGCCGTCCGTAGGCGACTGACCAGTGTCATCATGGGTCAGGACCAAGTCCTACCGAATTTGTCATTTCGCGTCCTCCACAGATGTTGCAGCTTTCGAACCAAATTATACGGTCGGTTGTCCACCGATGGACAATCTCGGTGGCCGTGAAGATACTGTTTTGAGACGATATGGTTCTGTCGAACAAACAAGATGGCGCTCTTCTTGCCATTGCCTTAGCCGAAGTTACACGCAGTTCGGCGGGTCGGAGAATAGGCGGCGCCACGGTTTTGACCCCACTGATCTCAAACGTTGCAATAAGTCTACCATTCACAGCGAACTGGAGTTGCGAAGAGTCTATGAATTTCCTTGAAGGATCTGTTGCAACGTTGCCCAGCCCGCTCGTGCTCCCGGTTTTCAGCGGTCAATCTCGAGCAGACTGACCGTGATGCAAAGATGACAAGGAAGGTTCCCTTTCAATCCGATCTTCTTCCCGGCCAAGTAGTCGTAGTCTCATAACCTGAAGATCACAGGTTCAAATCCAGTCCCCGCGCAAAACCGGAAGCCCACAAAGAGATTGCGACCGACCGACTGGGCATCAATGCGCGTCGTTTCCACATGTTCATTTCTTCATGAGGATCTCGCCAAGATCGGCGAGGCGCTCGATCACGTGGTCCGGTCTGAATGGAAACCGCTCCATGTCAGCCCGCGTGCTCACCCCACTAAGAACAAGGGCTGTCTTCAGACCCGATTCCAATCCGGCGAGATACCCTCCGGCGAAGGCCGCCTTGCGAGAGGACGGCACGGTAGCGAGGCTGCGCTCTTAAGGTCGCCCTTACGAGCGAAGTT
>NZ_JAMYQK010000049.1:0-39875 GCF_040320845.1 Mesorhizobium sp. M0601 | reverse complement strand
ACAGGCAGGACGGGCACTGCCGGCATTCCGGCGTATAGAGCGGGATGACATGGTCGCCCTTCCTGACCGAGGTGACGCCCTTGCCGACGTCGACGACGATGCCGGCGCCCTCATGGCCGAGGATCGCCGGAAACAGGCCTTCCGGGTCGGCGCCCGACAGCGTGAACTCGTCGGTGTGGCAGATGCCGGTTGCCTTGATCTCGACCAGCACCTCGCCATCGCGGGGACCTTCGAGGTCGACCTCCATGATCTGCAGCGGCTTTCCGGCGGCAACGGCGACAGCGGCGCGCGTTTTCATCAGGCAATCCTCCCATGACGACCCATAGAGTTTCTCATTCCGCCATTGCTGCGGATGAGACCGCAATACGCTCATTCATCGCCGTATCCCCGCGAAAAGGAATAGGACTAAAGCAGACACGTAAGTCCACTTGCGGGGCTTTGATAAATCTTGTGGCGTCCGCTAAGCTCATTGTGGGCACCTTGAATTCGCGCTGGTCCGGGAACAATCGGACTTTAGTGCAAGAATGGGCAGTTTTATCGATGACGAGCGCGGTGCCAGGCACTCTCGCGGCCTTTTTGTGCTTTTTTTTCCAGACCGCCAACGTTACAGGCGTGATGGCCCAGGAAGTGAGGGGCAAGCAACCGGTCGCAGCCGACAGGCCGGAAAGAAAGATAACCGAAATCAGAATAGGTTATTTGCGGGCCTACGCGCCGCAACTGGCGCTTTCCCTGCTGGACCTGCCGCCACGCGACGAAGGTGTCGCCGGCGCCAATGTGGCGATCGGCGACAACAACACGACAGGAAAGTTCCTCAGCCAGAAATTCAGCCTCGACATAGCCGAGGTCAAGCCGGACGCCGACGCGGTTCAGGCGTTCAACGATCTGATTGCCAAAGGTGACCGCTATGTTGTCGCTGACCTCTCGGCCAGGCAATTGCTGTCGATCGCCGACATCGCCCGCGACAAGGGCGTTCTGGTCTTCAATGTCGGTGCCACAGACGACAGCCTGCGCGAGGAAGACTGCCGCATAAACATCTTCCATGTGGCGCCGACACGAAGCATGCTGGCTGACGCGCTGGCGCAGTATCTCGTGGTAAAGAAATGGCCGAATTGGGTGCTGCTCTATGGTTCGCATGAGCGGGATCATCTCTATGCGGCCGCGTTGCGCCGCGCGGCGGCTCGCTTCGGCGGTCAGATCGTCGCCGAGAAGGAGTTCAAAGACACTGGCACGGCGCGCCGCACCGACACCGGCGCCACGCAGATACAGCAGCAGATTTCCGTGTTCACGCAGGATCTGCCGGAGCATGACGTGGTGCTTGTCGCCGATGAGAGCGAGGTGTTCGGAACCTATGTGCCCTACCGCACCTGGACACCGCGGCTGGTCGCTGGCACGGCCGGTCTTGTCGCATCGTCCTGGCATCCCGCGAGCGAGCAATGGGGTGGCATTCAAATGCAAAGCCGTTTCCTGAGGACGACCGGCCGGCGAATGCTGTCCAAGGATATGTCGGCCTGGACGGCGGTGCGGGCGGTGGGCGAAGCCAGCACACGGACCAATGGCGACGATCCGAAGAAGATCAGCGACTACATCCGCTCGGGCGATTTCTCGGTCGCCGCCTTCAAGGGACAGAAGCTGACCTTCCGCCAGTGGAACCATCAGCTTCGCCAGCCAATCCTGCTCGGCGACACCAAATCCGTGGTCTCGACATCGCCACAGGAGGGTTATCTCCACCAGATCTCCGAGCTCGATACGCTCGGCGTCGATCAGCCGGAAACGAAATGCGTCCTTAAGTAGAACCAATCGGGAGGAATTTTCGTGCAGAGACGAGCTTGCGCACTCGCCATTCTCGGCTTCATGGCCAATCCGGCGTGGGCTTACACCGTTTATGTCTCCAACGAGAAAGACAATACGATAACGGTCGTCGACACGGCGACGATGCAAGTGGTGAAGACCGTCGAAGTCGGCCAGAGGCCGCGCGGTATCACCATCTCGCATGACGGCAAGTTCATCTATTTGTGCGCCAGCGATGACGATACGATCGAAATCATCGATACCGCGACGCTGCAGATCGTTGGCACGCTGCCATCAGGCCCCGATCCCGAACTGTTCGTGCTTTCGCCCGACGGCAAGACGCTCTACGTCGCCAACGAGGACGACAATCTCGTCACCGCGATCAACGTCGAGAGCAAGCAGGTCATGACCGAGATTCCCGTCGGGGTGGAGCCTGAAGGCATGGCCGTCAGTCCCGATGGCAAAACCATGGTCAACACCTCCGAAACCACCAGCATGGCGCATTTCATCGACACCGACAGCCATGAGGTGACCGACAACGTGCTGGTCGACACGCGTCCGCGCTTTGCGCAATTCAAGCCCGACGGATCACAGATCTGGGTCAGTGCCGAAATCGGCGGTACCGTCAGCGTCATCGACAGTCTCAAACGCGAGGTGGTGAAGAAGATCCAGTTCGCGATTGCGGGACTGCGGCCCGAAACCATCCAGCCGGTCGGCATCGCAATCAGCGCGGACGGCAAGAAAGCCTATGTCGCGCTCGGCCCAGCGAACCACGTCGCCGTCATCAACACCGAAACCTACGAGGTGGAAAAATACATCCTGGTCGGCCAGCGCGTCTGGCATCTCGACTTCACCCCCGATCAGAAGACGCTGATCACCACCAACGGCAATTCCAACGACATCACCTTCATCGACACGGCGACGGACGAGCCGGTTCAATCGGTTACGGTGGGCCAGCAGCCTTGGGGCGTGGCCATATCGCCCCACTAGACCGCAGCAATGATCAGGGAGACCGACGTGATGAATATTTGCCGCGGGGATGTTGCAAGTGCACTAGATGACCAGCGCGCCCCGAAGGAGCCAGCGGCATGCAGCATGTGAGGACAAGCGGAGCTGGAGAGGAGGTGGCAGCGCTCGATGTTGCCGGCGTCAGCCATTCCTATGGTCCGAAGCGAGCGCTCCAGGACGTCTCATTCTCGATCGCGCCGGGAACTTTCACCGTTCTGCTCGGCCTCAATGGGGCCGGCAAGACAACTTTGTTCTCACTGATCAGCCATCTTTACGGCACCCGCCGCGGATCGATCCGCATCTTCGGCCATGACGTCAGCCGCGCTTCGGGCGAAGCGCTCAGGCGTGTCGGCATCGTATTCCAGGCACGCACGCTCGACCTCGACCTCAGCGTCCACCAGAACCTCTCCTACCACGCCTCGCTGCATGGCATTGGCGGACACCAAGCCCGGCAGCGCATTGCCGCGCTGCTCGATACAGTCAACATGCATGGCCGTCAGCATGACAAGGCACGCAGTCTTTCCGGCGGCCAAATGCGGCGCATCGAGATCGCGCGGGCGCTGCTCCACCGCCCTTCCCTGCTGCTGCTCGACGAGGCGACGGTCGGTCTCGACATCCAGTCGCGTGCGGGCATTCTGGCCACCATCCGCAAACTCGTCGAAACCGAGGGCATCGGTGTGCTGTGGGCGACGCATCTGATCGATGAGGTTGAAGACGGCGACCATGTCGTCGTGCTGCGGCAGGGCGACCTGGTTGCCAAGGGTAAGGTGGCCGATGTCGTTGCGACGAGCGGTGCCAGTTCGATCCGCGACGCCTTTTCCAGGCTCAACCGCATCGAGACAAGCGGCATCGCGGAGATGTCGCCATGAGCGCTCCCGCAATGCCCGCAAAAGTCGCCGCCCTCACGCCGGTGAAGTTCGAACAGTTTGGGCTCCACCACTACCTCGTTTGCCTCAAAGGGATCGTCGTGCGGGAGTGCCTGCGCTTCCTGCATCAGCGCGAGCGCTTTATATCCTCGCTGGTTCGGCCGCTCGTCTGGCTGTTCATTTTTGCCGCCGGATTCCGGCAGGTGCTCGGCGTATCGATCATCCCGCCCTACAAGACCTACGTGCTCTACGAGGTCTACATCACGCCGGGCCTGTGCGGCATGATTCTGCTGTTTTCGGGCATGCAGTCTTCGCTGTCGATGGTCTATGATCGCGAAATGGGCAACATGCGCACCCTGCTGGTCAGCCCCTTCCCGCGTTGGTTTTTACTGATCTCGAAGATGCTCGCCGGTGTCGCCGTGTCGATCGCGCAGGTTTACGCGTTCCTGATCGTTGCCTGGTTCTGGGGCGTCAAAGCGCCGCCGCTTGGCTATCTCACCGTGCTGCCGGCGCTGTTCCTGTCAGGCATGATGCTGTGCGCGCTCGGCATGCTTCTGTCTTCGATGATCAAGCAGCTCGAAAACTTCGCTGGCATCATGAACTTCGTCATCTTTCCCGGCTATTTCGCTTCTCCGGCACTCTATCCCTTGTGGCGTATCCAGGAGGCTAGCCCCCTGCTCTACAAAATCTGCCTCGCCAATCCATTTACTTATGCCGTCGAACTGATCCGCTTCGCCTTCTACGGCCAGGTTGACTGGCTGTCGCTGGGCGTCGTTGCCGGCTGCACGCTGCTGTTCCTTGCCGCCGCCATCATCGCCTACGACCCTTCGCGCGGCCTGATGACCCGCAAACAGGATACGGGAGGAAATGCCTGATGGCGCGAATGATCCATGTTCGCGGTCTGGCTCTGGTCGCCATGCTCGCGCCGGGCCTCAACGCCATGGCAGCCAACCCCGATCCAGACTGGCCCTGCATGCAGCGCAAGGTGCCGCAACTCTCGCTCGGCCAGATCTGGAGCGGACCGGACCTTCCTTCAGCCGCGAAGGACTGGTCGAAGGACCCCACCATCTCCGCCCTGATCGAGGAAGTGTCGGCTCGCCGGATGCCGATTGCGGAAGCTCAAAAGAAGATCAGGGATTTCGCCGCCTCCTTGCCGGCCGAGCAACGTGCACCCAAAATGGCGATGATGGTGCAAGGCATGTTCGACCACCTGGACGCCGAGCGTTCGCAGGTGATCTCCGGCATTTCCCGCTACGCCCACAAGCAGCTCGAAATGGCCGCCGCGTTGCGCAAGGAAGCGTCCGAGGTCGATGCATTGCGGGCAAAGCCGGATGCAGATCCCGAAGAGATCGATCGGCGAACCGAACAGCTGAAATTCGCAACGCGAATTTTCGATGAACGCGTCCAATCACTGACCTACGTCTGTGAAGTGCCGACAATAATCGAGCAGCGGCTTTATCAATTGTCCAAGGCCGTCTCGGAAACGCTCGCCGCGAAGAAATAGAACCTCATTCGATCTTCGCGGCGGATATCATGATCCACGGCCGGGCAGCACGCGCCAGCGCTGAACGACATAACCGGGATGCGTCTCGATCCACTGGGCGACCAGCGATTGCGCCTGCATGAAGGCGGTCCCGGGATTCATCGCCAGGCCGTCCACCATCTGTTCGCGTTGTTCACAGGTCTGCGGCACAGCCGTCAGGCAGACCATCATAACGAGCGTGTAAAGCATTGCCCCTTGTCCCCATCGATCCCGAACCCCATGCCCGGGAGGTTTCCGTGATTCCGACCAGTCTGCAGCGATCGCACATACGGATCACTTACGTGTGTGAAAGGAACGTGACCCCCGCTCTTTCGCGCCGCAATATAACATAGCGCTAATCTAACGCCAACGACCGCAGGGCGTTCTGCAGAGCAATCGCGTCAGGTTGCGCCGCGCCAATGTGGTGCCGATGTTTCCAGCGTCGATGATTCCGATCTTGACGGGTGTTCGTCGATGTCATCAAACCGGGAGCCCGAGTTGCTTTCGCAGGCTTTTGTCGAATGCGGATGCGGGGACGAAACGGCGCAGGAAACTGACCTGGCGCGCCATTTTTCCAGCCGCATAGCGCCCCTTCGGAGCGGGATCGGTCGCAGCCGCCAAAACGGTCCTGGCCACCACTTCCGGCGCATCGCCTTTTTCCATCGCTTTCCGCACAGCTGCATTCATGCCGGCGCGCGCAGTGTCATAGATATCGAGCAACTGATCCGGCCTGGCGAGATTTTCTTCAAATGAGGTGCGGGTATAGGCGGGCTCCACCAACACGACGCGAATTCCGAAAGGACGCAGTTCGTGGTCGAGCGATTCGGAGTAGCCCTCAACGGCATGCTTGGTCGACGAATAAAGCGCGAAATAGGGAGCTGGAATGAACCCCTGCACCGAGCTCAAATTGACGATTCTGCCCTTGCCTTGGCGGCGCATTGTCGGCAACACCGCTTTGGTTACTCGCATAACGCCAAAGACGTTCACGTCAAACAACGACTTGGCCTGGGCCATCGAGGACTCCTCCGCGCCACCAAGCAGGCCAACGCCGGCATTGTTGACAAGCAGGTCGATGCGCCCGGTCTCGGCCAGCACGTCCTGGACAAGTTTCGCCACGGACGCCTCATCGGTCACGTCACAGGCCAGCATGGTAATGCCATTGGATCGGTCGACGACCGCGCGACGGCTGGTTCCGAACACGCGAAAGCCCGCGTTCTGCAGGGCTTTGGCCGTTGTGTGCCCGATACCGCTGGATGCCCCCGTCACCAGGGCGACGCCTAGATTGGTCTTGTTCATGGAGGTCACTTCTTTCTTCGTTTTGGATTGGCGTGGGAGAAGCACGACAGGTCGGAGCGAAAGGCGTCAGTCATGAGCGCCTCCGGTACTCGCGCCGGCCAGATCATCCGTCCAGCGCCGGAACAGCGCGCTGGCATTAACGCCTCCGAAGCCGAAGCCATTGGCGATTGCGTAGCCCGTCGCCATCGGCCGGGCCCGGTTTGCGACGAAGTCGATCCCGTCGCCGGCCGGATCGGGAGCGCTCAGATTGAGGGTCGGCGGTGCCATCTGATCCCTGAGCGCCAGGATTGCGAAGATTGCTCCGAGCCCGCCGGCGGCTCCGAGCAGGTGTCCGGTCGCCGATTTCGTTGCACTGACAGCTATCGCGAAATCGCGCCCGAACACGCTCTTGATCGCTTCGATCTCACCCAGGTCGCCCACCGGCGTGGAGGTCGCATGGGCATTGAGATGACGAACCTCGCGGGGCGAAATCCCTGCTTGGGCGATTGCGACCTCCATGGCCCGGCGCGCACCGTCGCCGTCCTCGGGACCGGAGGTGACGTGATGAGCATCCGCCGTCGTGCCGTAGCCGACAAGCTCGGCCAGCGGTCTTGCGCCGCGCGCCAGCGCGTGGCTCAATTCCTCGATGACCAGCATGCCTGCTCCTTCGCCCATGACGAAGCCGTCCCGCGACTTGTCGAACGGTCGGGAGGCCTCATCAGGACGGTGATTGAAGGACGTCGAAAGAGAGCGTGCCGCCGCAAACCCACCGAGGCTGACAAGATTCATGCATGCTTCC
Organism: Mesorhizobium sp. M0601; assembly: GCF_040320845.1. Classification (NCBI taxonomy): domain Bacteria; kingdom Pseudomonadati; phylum Pseudomonadota; class Alphaproteobacteria; order Hyphomicrobiales; family Phyllobacteriaceae; genus Mesorhizobium; species Mesorhizobium sp. M0601. Next base: position 32,617 of record NZ_JAMYQK010000049.1, on the reverse strand, counting down.
GTCCCGCCGCACACGGCAATATCGGCCTCGTTGGCGCGGATCAGGCGAGCCGCATCGCCGATCGCCTGAATGCCGGCCGCGCACGCCGTCACGGGTGCACCGAGCGGACCTTTGAAGCCGTAGCGGATCGAGACGTGGCCTGCCGCGAGGTTCACCAGGAAGGACGGCACCGTAAAAGGTGATAGACGGCGGACGCCGCGCCGGTCGACCGTGCGCACCGCCTCGGTTATGGCCGGGAACCCGCCGACGCCCGAGGCGATGATCGTGGCCGTGCGCAAGCGATCCGCTTCCGAGACGGGGGCCCATCTTGCTTGGGCGAGCGCTTCTCGTGCCGCGGCCAGCGCAAAGAGAATGAACCGGTCTACCTTGCGCTGATCCTTCGGCGGAAGGATCGCTTCCGGATCGAAACCAGCGTCCGGATCTTCTTCTGTGGAGGGCACCACCCCGCCGACCTTCGCCGGCAGGTCGCACACCACATCATCCGCAAGCCTGCGGATGCCCGAGCGGCCGGCCAGGAGACGCGACCAGGACGCTTCGACATCGGCAGCAAGGGGCGTGACCGCTCCCATGCCTGTGACAACAATCCGTCGCATCTATTTTCCTATCAATTTGGGTGCGCCGCCAGCGCTGCGCACGCCGTTCAAGCGCCGGCTGCTTCGCGAACCTGTTCTGTCGCCGCATCCAGAAATGCCTGCGCGAGGTCGGGGTCGTTGACGACGCGCGAAAGGAGCACCGCACCGACCATTGTCGAGAGAATGGCCATGGCCTTGTCGCCGGGCCGCTCGCCGTCGGCCTCGCCAACCCAACTACCAAACATCTCAAGATATTCCCTGATCCCGGCTTCGAACGACGCTCTCACGTCCACGCCCTGTCTGGCGGCATCCGAACCGAGCGCCACGATCGGGCAGCCGTCCATCCTTTCTTCGCGATGGTCCATGCTGAGGTAGAACGCGATCACCGCGCCAAGCGGATCCTCGGGTTTTGCCGCGGTCGCGGCCGACCATCGACGGGTGGCGCTCTCCATCGCCCGCCTGGACGCCTGCGCCGCCAGGTCGTCCTTGGATGCGAACTGCTTGTAAAACGCGCCTTGGGTCAGCCCGGCACCCTTCATCAGATCCTTAAGGCCGATGCCGTCAAAACCGCGCTCCCGAAAAAGGCGGCTTGCCACGTTGATGACGGTTTCTCGGTTTTCCGCTGCCTGGGTACGACTTACGCGCATTGTTGACCTCTTTTTTTAGATTGCGTTCGTAATCTATAGCCTATATAGAGTTCGAACGCAATCTAAAAAGGAGATGCGAAATGATCCGCAAAACCCTGAGCGCATCGCTCCTGGCCGCGCTGTTTCTTGCGACTCCGGCTTTTGCCGAGGAAGCCACCGTCGGACGCCCGATCGAGGGCGGCAGCCTGCACGAGGGACACCTTGACATGGTTGTCTACTACGTCCCGGTCGACGGCGGCCTCCTGGAGGTCACCGCCACCTTCGCGCCGAAGACCGGGGGTGATCCGCTGCGCGTCGTCATGGGTCTCGCCGACGATGACTCCGTGGCCTTTTCCATGCCGGGCCACCGAGGCTCGCTCTACGCGTTCTCAAGGTCCGGGGATGAGGTGACGGTGTCGACCGAGACTGACATGCGTCTGCGAGCCGACGCGACAATACGCTGAGCCGAAGTTCGGACTGCAGCCGGCGTGCTGCTGGCCGTGGGCTCTCGCGTCCGCTCGGCTCGCCACACGGTGCCTCGATCACGCCATCGAATAAGTTTGGGGAGAGGTCAAATGCTATACAGTTATTTTGTCGAGAAATCGATCCGAGAGAGCTTCGACCACGTCAACAACCATCGCTGGGATGAGGCGGTGAAGGCACTCGCGCTGCATGTCCATCACCGCGTTTCGGGCGCTCACGCGCTTGGTGGTGAGCGCCACGACAAAGAAGCCATGCGCCGCTGGTTTGAGCGCCTCGGCCGCGTCCTGCCCAATCTCCATCTCACGGTCAACCACATCTGGGTGAAGGGCTGGCCGTGGCATACCACCGTGTTTGCCCAGTGGGACGGCACCGCAACGCTGCTCAATGGCGACGCGTCGTACGTCAACCGTGGTCTCCACGTGTTCACCCTGCGGTGGGGCAGAGTCTATGCACTTGAGGAATTTTACGATTCACAAGCAGCGGCCCGCGGTCTTGCCGCCCAAGCGGCAGCTGGCCTCGAAGAAGCTGTCGCCGAACCAATTGTAAGTTAGCAGACGCTCAATCAAAGCCCACCGTTCCGTGAACGCGGGGCCGCTACCCCGTGGCCCCAGCGCTGGAGGGCGGTCGCCTCGCTCCGCAAATGCGTGCCACCGCGATGCCTCCCTATCCTCGGCTCGTGCACGTCGGTCTGGAGATCACAGCCGATCAGCCGCTGATATGCACCATCGTTTGTCTGAAGCGTTTGCCTGGACCGCGCGCGCCCTAAGTTGCGCGACGTTTGGTGTTCGGCTCCTCGTGCGGATAGAGCTTGCCGAACAGTGGCAGGTACATCGCGCCCTTGCGCATCAGAAAATCGTGGAAGGTCGCCATCGCCGGCGAGATCGCGTGATCGCTGCGCATCACCGAAAACCATTGCCGGCGGATCGGCATGCCGACAACGTCGAGGATAACCAGCCTGCCGGCTTCGGTTTCGGCAGCGATGGTGTGGGCAGAGATGAAGGCGATGCCGAGCCCGGCCATCACCGCCTGCTTGATGGTCTCGTTCGAATCCATCTCGACGCCGAGATCGTCGATGCGGCCGGGCACGTCGCTCAGGAATATTTCCAGTGAGATGCGCGTTCCGGATCCGGGCTCGCGAATGAGGAAATGCTCCTCGGCGATCCGCTCCTTGGAAATGTCGCGTGCCGACGCCAGCGGGTGGTCGGGCGGTGCGATGATGACCAGCGGGTGATCGCCGAAGACCGAAGCACGCACCGGGACTTCCTTGGCCGGGCGTCCCATCAGCGCGATATCGATATCGTGGTTCTTCAGATTGTCGATCGTCTCGGCGCGGTTGCCGATGGCAAGGCGCATGTCGATATCTGGATGTTCCTTCATGAAGGCGGCCATCAGCCGCGGCGCGAAATATTTGGCCGTGGAAACGACGCCGAGCCGCAAGCTGCCGGCGCGCACGCCCTTGATCGCATCCATCTTGTCTTCGAGCAGACGAAGCCGCTCCTCGATGGCCTGTGCCGTCTCGACGAAGGCCAGACCTGCGGCAGTGGGACGCATGCCGTCCGACGTCCGGTCGAACAAGGCCAGTTGGAACTCCTCCTCCACTTGCTGCAACTGGATCGTCACCGCTGGAGGAGACAGGCCTAACACCTTGGCCGCGCTGACGATTTTTCCGTGGCTGATGATTGCCTGAACGGTCTTGAACTGCTTGAGCGTGAGGTTTCTCATACGGCATACTAAAATTTTTTTACTGCCTGAGTAAAGTTATTGAATTTTACTTATCCAACGTCGTTTGTTCTCCTTTCCCAATCCGGCCGACCCGAGGAGAGGCGGCTGGATCGGGAGGTTACGATGCCAGCGGCAACGCTCGACGCTTTTCTGAACTCCTATCTTGGCGAGCCGGACGAACTGCGCTACGCCGTCGTAGCGACCATCCGTCAGCTGACGCAGGCGGCCACCACAATCCGCAACACCATCAATCAAGGGGTGCTCGGCACCGCCTTTGCGGGAACCCGCGGCGCCAATGCTGACGGCGACATCCAGAAGGATCTCGATGTCTTCGCCGATGATATCTTCCTCGACGCCATGCGCCACGCTCCGGTCGCGCTCTACGCTTCCGAGGAACTGGAGCAGCCGGTGCTGCTCGACAGGCAAGCGCCTCTTGCCATCGCCATCGACCCGCTCGACGGCTCATCCAACATCGACACCAACGTGTCGATCGGAACGGTCTTCTCGCTCCTCCCTGCAACTGGCGCGCCGGATAGGAATCCGGCCGCCTCGTTTTTGCAGGCGGGCTTGAACCAGCTGGGCGCCGGTTTCTTCATCTACGGCCCGCAGCTGGCGCTGGTTCTGTCGCTCGGCAGCGGCACCCATGTCTTCGTTCTCTCTACCAGGCTCGGCACCTTCGTCCAGGCCTACGAGAGCCGGATCATCCCGCAGCGAACCCAGGAGTTCGCCATCAACGCCGCCAACTACCGGCATTGGGACGAGGCGGTGCGGCTCTACATCGACGACTGCCTTGAAGGCACCGAAGGCCCACGTGAGAAGGACTTCAACATGCGCTGGATCGCCTCCCTGGTTGCGGACTGCTACCGCATATTGATGCGCGGCGGCGTATTCCTGTATCCAGGCGACAAGCGCAAGGGCTACAGGCAGGGGCGACTTCGCCTCGTCTATGAGGCAAACCCGATCGCCTATCTCGTCGAACAGGCGGGCGGTGCCGCCACCGATACGATGACCCGCATCCTCGAAATCGAACCCGAGAGCCTGCACCAGCGCGTGCCCATGGTTTTCGGATCGGCGCGGGAAGTCGCGCGCATCACCCGCTACCACACCGAGCCGAGCGCCATCGGCGAGCGCGCGCCGCTGTTCAGCCGCCGCGGCCTTTTCAGGGCCTGAAGACCATGTCGGCAAAGCACCCCATCATTACCATCACCGGGTCGTCGGGCGCAGGCACCACCTCTGTCAAGCGCATCTTCGAATTGATCTTCCGGCGCGAGAACATCGGGGCCGCCTTCATCGAAGGCGATGCTTTCCATCGCTACGACCGCGCTACGATGAAGGCGAAGGTGGCCGAGGAGGAAAAGGCGGGCAATCCGAACTTCACCCACTTCCACGCCGAGGCCAATGAGCTGGCAATCCTCGAAGAGGTATTCGAGGAATATGGCCGCCGGGGAACCGGAAAGACCCGCACATACATCCATGATGAGGATGAGGAGAAGCAGTACGGCACGCCGCCGGGACATTTCACCGAATGGCGCGAATTTCCGCCGAGCGACCTGCTTTTCTATGAGGGCCTGCATGGCTGCGTCGTCACCGACAAGATCAACCTGGCCAGGCACGCGGATCTCAAGATCGGCGTGGTGCCGGTCATAAATCTCGAATGGATCCAGAAGATCCATCGCGACCGCGCAACGCGCGGCTATTCCACCGAAGCGGTGATGGACGTGATCCTGCGCCGCATGCCGGACTATGTCCGCTACATCGTCCCGCAGTTTTCGCAGACCGCCATCAACTTCCAGCGCGTGCCGATCGTCGACACGTCCAATCCATTCATCGCGCGCTGGATTCCGACGCCCGACGAATCGATGCTGGTTATCCGCTTCGCCAATCCCCGCGGCATCGATTTCCCCTACCTGCTTTCGATGATCCACGACTCGTTCATGTCGCGGCCGAATTCCATAGTGGTGCCCGGCAACAAGCTCGACCTTGCCATGCAGCTGATCCTGACGCCGCTCATCCTGCAATTGATCGAACGCAAGAACCGTGTGTCGTGAGGAGGACGCCATGAACAGCCAGGCAGCAGCACTGAAGCCCGTCGCCGCCGTCTCGGAGCGCGACATGGCCAACGCCATTCGCGCACTGGCGATGGACAGCGTCCAAAAGGCCAATTCCGGTCATCCGGGCATGCCGATGGGCATGGCCGATGTCGCGACGGTGCTGTTCAGCCGCTTCATCAACATCGATCCGTCGGCGCCCACCTGGCCCGATCGTGACCGCTTCGTGCTCTCAGCCGGGCACGGCTCGATGCTGCAGTATGCGCTGCATTACCTGCTAGGCTTTGAAGACATGCCTATCGAAGAATTGCAGCGGTTTCGCCAGCTGGGCAGCTGCACCGCCGGACATCCGGAATATGGCCATGCGCTTGGCATCGAGACGACGACCGGCCCGCTTGGACAAGGCATTTCCACCGCTGTCGGCATGGCGCTGGCGGAGCGCATGCTGGCGGCCCGCCACGGCGCCGATCTCGTCGACCATTTCACCTACGCGATCGCCGGCGACGGCTGCCTGCAGGAAGGCATCAGCCACGAGGCGATCGATCTTGCCGGTCACCTGAAGCTCTCCCGGCTGATCGTCTTTTGGGACGACAATGCGATCTCGATCGACGGGCCCACATCGCTGTCGACATCGATGGACCAGCCGGCGCGGTTCAAAGCCGCTGGATGGCATGTCCAGTCGGTGAACGGCCACGACACCGAAACCGTTGCGGCGGCAATCGAAGCGGCTCAGCAATCGGACCAGCCGTCTCTGATCGCCTGCCGCACGGTGATCGGCAAGGGCGCGCCAAATCTGGGTGGTTCGGAAAAGACGCATGGCGCGCCGCTGGGCGATGCGGAGATCGCAGCGACGCGCGAAAACATCGGCTGGGCCTTCGCGCCGTTCGAGGTGCCGGACGATATCCTTTTCGCCTGGCGCGAGGTTGCCGGCCGCGGTCAAGCGGCACGCCGCGCCTGGGAGCAGCGGCTTGCCGCCTCGCCACGGCGGCAGGCCTTCGAGAGCGCGCTCGCCGGCGCCCTGCCCGACGCGGTCTTCGAAGCACTTGGCGCTTTCCGCAAGGAGCATGTCGGGAAGGCGACCAAGGTTGCAACGCGAAAAGCCTCGGAAATGGCACTCGCTGCGATCAATGGCGCAACCGAACTGACCGTCGGCGGGTCCGCTGATCTGACGCATTCGAACCTGACGATCACCAAGGGTATGAGCCGCATCGCGCCGGGCGACTACGCAGGCCGCTACATCCACTATGGAATCCGCGAGCACGGCATGGCCGCAGCCATGAACGGCATCGCACTGCATGGCGGCTTCGTGCCTTATGGCGGCACGTTCCTGTGCTTCGCCGACTATGCGCGCGGCGCGATGCGGCTCTCGGCGCTCATGGGCCAGCGTGTCATCTATGTGATGACGCATGATTCCATCGGTCTCGGCGAGGACGGCCCGACCCACCAGCCGGTCGAGCACCTGGCGATGCTGCGGGCGACGCCAAACCTCAACGTCTTCCGCCCGGCCGACATCATCGAAACGGCGGAGTGCTGGGAACTGGCGCTGAGAAGCGAGAAGCGGCCGAGCGTGCTGGTGCTCTCGCGCCAGAACCTGCCGATGCTGCGCCAACCACCTAGCGACGAGCCACACAGCGACGAGAACCGGTCGAGCCGGGGCGCCTACATCCTGCGCGAGCCAGTCGGGCAGCGCGCGGTGACGCTGATCGCCACCGGCTCGGAGGTCGAGATCGCGGTTGCCGCCGCCGAACGGCTGGAGACCGGGCACGGCGTCGCCGCCGCGGTTGTCTCGATGCCGTGCTGGGAGCTTTTCGAGGAGCAGGACGCCGGCACCCGCAAGGCCGTCCTCGGCTCGGCGCCCCGCATTGCCACCGAAGCCGCAGCACGGCTCGGCTGGGACCGCTGGATCGGCGACACCGGCACTTTCGTCGGCATGGCCGGTTTCGGCGCCAGCGCCCCTGCCCCGGATCTCTACCGGCATTTCGACATCACGCCCGAAGCCGTCGCGGCAGCGGCGCTGAAGCTCATCATCTAGGAGAAACCGACAATGGCCCGCATCACCCTTCGCCAGCTTCTCGACCATGCCGCCGAGCACGGCTACGGGGTGCCGGCATTCAACATCAACAACATGGAACAGGGCCTCGCTATCATGGAGGCCGCCAGGGCCTGCGATGCGCCGGTTATCATCCAGGCCTCACGCGGCGCCCGTTCCTATGCCAATGACATCATGCTGGCCAAAATGATGGAGGCGTTGACCGAAATCCATCCGGCCATTCCGCTCTGCATCCATCAGGATCACGGCAACAACGAAGCCACCTGCCTGTCGGCGATCCGCCACGGCTTCACCTCGGTGATGATGGACGGATCGCTGATGGTGGATGCCAAGACACCGGCGAGCTACGATTACAACGTCGCCATCACCGAACGTGTCGCACGCATGGCGCATTGGGTCGGCGCTTCGGTCGAAGGCGAGCTCGGCGTGCTCGGCTCGCTGGAGACCGGCCAGGGCGAGGCCGAGGACGGGCACGGCGCCGAAGGTGCGCTTTCCCATGACCAGCTTTTGACCGATCCCGATCAGGCGGTCGACTTCGTCACCGCCACTGGTCGACGCGCTGGCGATCGCCTGCGGTACCTCGCACGGCGCCTACAAATTCAGCCGCAAGCCTGACGGCGGCATCCTGGCCATGCAGGTGATCGAGGCGATTCACGAAAAGCTGCCCAACACGCATCTGGTCATGCACGGGTCTTCCTCCGTGCCGCAGGAACTGCAGGATATCATCAACAACTATGGCGGCGAGATGCCCCAGACCTTTGGCGTCCCGGTCGAGGAAATCGAGCGCGGCATCCGCTACGGCGTGCGCAAGGTCAACATCGACACCGATTGCCGAATGGCCATGGCCGGGCAGTTCCGCCGCGTTGCGACGGAGGACCCGCGCGAATTCGATCCGCGTAAATTCCTGAAACCCGCCATGGACGCGCTGCGCGACCTTTGCCGCGATCGCTTCGAACGCTTCGGCACCGCAGGCCACGCGTCGAAGATCAGGGTGATCGCCATGGATGAGATGGCGAAACGTTACGCCGCAGGAAAGCTCGACCCCCAAATCGCAACCGCGAAAGCCGCCTGAGCGGCAAACAGGAGACCTGCCATGAACAAGATCGACACGCCCTCAGCAGGCACGCTCAAGGAAGGCAAGGAACGCTACAGGTCGGGCGTCATCCCCTACAAGAAGATGGGCTACTGGGAGCCGGACTACCGGCCCAAGGAGACCGACCTGATCGCCATGTTTCGGATCACGCCGCAGCCCGGCGTCGACCACGAGGAGGCGGCCGCCGCCATCGCCGGCGAATCCTCTACCGCGACATGGACCGTGGTGTGGACCGACAGGCTGACCGCCTGCGAGCTCTACCGCGCCAAGGCATTCAAATCCGAGCCGGTGCCGAACACAGGTCCAGGCACCAGGATCGAGCAACAGTACTTCGCCTATATCGCCTACGACCTCGACCTGTTCGAGCCCGGCTCCATCGCCAACCTGACTGCATCGATCATCGGCAACGTGTTCGGCTTCAAGGCCGTGAAGGCCTTGCGGCTCGAGGACATGCGCATCCCGGTGGCTTACCTCAAGACCTTCCAGGGCCCGGCGACCGGCATCGTGGTGGAACGCGAGCGGCTCGACAAGTTCGGCCGGCCGCTGCTCGGCGCGACGACGAAGCCGAAGCTTGGCCTGTCCGGCCGCAACTACGGCCGCGTCGTCTACGAGGCGCTGAAGGGTGGCCTCGACTTCGTCAAGGACGACGAGAACATCAACTCACAGCCCTTCATGCATTGGCGCGACCGCTTCCTCTACTGCATGGAGGCTGTGAACAAGGCGTCGGCCGCCACCGGCGAAGTCAAGGGCCATTATCTCAACGTCACCGCCGGCACGATGGAGGACATGTACGAGCGCGCCGAATTTGCAAAACAGCTTGGCTCCTGCATCGTCATGATCGACCTCGTCATTGGCTACACGGCGATCCAGTCGATGGCCAAGTGGGCACGCCGCAACGACATGATCCTGCACCTCCACCGGGCCGGCAACTCGACCTATTCGCGCCAGAAGAACCATGGCATGAATTTTCGCGTCATCTGCAAATGGATGCGGATGGCCGGCGTCGATCACATCCATGCCGGCACGGTGGTCGGCAAGCTGGAAGGCGACCCGCTTATGATCAAGGGGTTTTATGACACGCTGCGCGAGGAGCGCACGCCGCAGAACCTCGAAACCGGGCTGTTCTTCGATCAGGACTGGGCCTCGCTCAACAAGGTGATGCCCGTCGCCTCCGGCGGCATCCATGCCGGCCAGATGCACCAGTTAATCCATTATCTCGGCGAGGACGTCATCCTGCAGTTCGGCGGCGGCACGATCGGCCATCCGGACGGCATCCAGGCCGGCGCGACGGCCAATCGCGTCGCGTTGGAGGCGATGATCCTCGCCCGCAACGAGGGCCGCGACTATCTGCGCGAAGGAACCAAAATCCTCGAACAGGCGGCCAGATGGTGCACGCCGCTCAAGGCCGCCCTGGAGACGTGGAAGGACGTCACCTTCAACTACGAATCGACCGACACGGCCGACTTCGTGCCAACCGCAACGCCGAGCTTCTAGACGAAAGGAACCGTCGCCATGATGACCAATCCCGGAAACAAGGTCACGCAGGGACAGTTTTCGTTCCTGCCCGAGCTAACCGATGAGCAGATTTCGGCGCAGATCAAATACGCACTGAAAAACCACTGGGCGGTCAGCGTCGAGTACACGGACGATCCACATCCGCGAAACACCTATTGGGAAATGTACGGCAACCCGATGTTCGACCTGAGGGACCCGGCGGGCATCCTGCTTGAAGTCGACAATTGCCGGAAAGCTATGCCCAACATGTATGTCCGGGTCACCGCCTTCGATTCGACCAAGGGCTGGGAAGCACCGCGCATGTCATTCATCGTCAACCGGCCACCCAATGAACCCGGGTTCCGGCTGCTGCGCCAAGAGCGTGACGGCCGCAGTCAGGGCTATTCGATCGTGCCTTATGCGACCGACAGGCCCGAAGGCGAACGGAGCTAGGCGAACCATGCTGGACGCGATAGCAAAGAGCGCTGCCGCGCAGGGCGAATCGGTTGATCTACAGGCCGAGTTCGAGGCGTCCAACATCGACGAGGTGATGGACAAGCTCGACCGCGAACTCGTCGGCCTGAAGCCCGTCAAGACCCGCATCCGCGAGATCGCGGCGCTGCTTCTGGTCGACCGGCTTCGCCGCAAGTTCGGGCTGACCTCTGGCGCGCCGACGCTGCACATGAACTTTACGGGGAATCCCGGTACCGGAAAGACCACCGTGGCGCTCAGAATGGCCGAAATCCTGCATCGTCTCGGCTATGTCCGCGAAGGCCACATGGTCGCGGTGACGCGCGACGATCTCGTCGGCCAGTATGTGGGCCACACCGCGCCCAAAACCCGCGAAGTGATCAAGCGCGCCATGGGCGGGGTGCTTTTCATCGACGAGGCCTACTATCTCTACAAGCCCGAGAACGAACGCGACTACGGCCAGGAATCGATCGAAATCCTGCTGCAATGCATGGAAAACAACCGTGACGATCTGGTCGTGATTCTTGCCGGCTACAAGGACAAGATGGACCGCTTCTTCGACAGCAATCCCGGCATGCGCTCGCGCATCGCCCATCACCTCGATTTTCCGGACTACGGCGTCAGCGAACTCAAATCAATCGCCGAGATCATGCTGGCGGAACAGAATTACCGCCTCAGCGAAGCGGCGGCCAAGGCGCTCGAAGAGTATCTCCCGATCCGCATGCGGCTGCCGCATTTCTCCAACGCCCGCTCCGTTCGCAATAGCCTCGACCGGGCGCGGCTTCGCCAGGCCGGCCGGCTTTTCGCATCGCGCGACCGGGCGTTGACGAAAATCGATCTTATCACCATCGAGGAATCCGATATTCGCGGCAGCCGCGTGTTCGCGGAAGGTAAGCTCGAAGGCGAACCGGAGACGAAGGCGCGCTGACAAGATGACGGCGGTTGGTGTGCAGCGACCGGAAACGGACGACAGAATGGGAGCCGACGACCATGGATAGCAAGACAATCATCGCGCCCTCGGTGCTTTCCGCGGACTTCTCGCGGCTCGGCGACGAGGTCGAAGCGGTCGTCCGGGCGGGTGCCGACTGGATCCATCTCGACGTGATGGATGGCCATTTCGTGCCCAACATCACCTTCGGTCCGCCTGTGGTCAAGGCGATCCGTAATCGAACGGACAAGGTCTTCGACTGCCACCTGATGATCGCGCCGGCCGACGCCTATCTCGGCGCCTTCGCCGATGCCGGCTGCGACATCATTACGGTGCATGCCGAGGCCGGACCGCATCTCGACCGTTCGCTGCAGGCAATCAGAAATCTCGGCAAGAAGGCCGGCGTGTCGCTGAACCCGTCAACGCCGGAAAGCGTCATCGAATATGTACTTGACCGGCTCGATCTGGTGCTTCTGATGACGGTCAATCCGGGCTTCGGCGGCCAGGCCTTCATTGCGGCGGTCGTCGACAAGGTCAGGCGGGTCAAGGCGCTGGTCGGCCATCGTCCGATCGACATAGAGATCGACGGCGGCGTCACGCCCGAAACCGCTCCGCTGGTCACCGCGGCCGGCGCCAATGTGCTGGTCGCCGGCTCGGCCATCTTTAAGGGCGGCACCGAGGCGGCCTATCGCGCCAATATCGGCGCCATCAGGCAGGCGGCCGACGGGGCGATCCGGAAAGCGGCGTAAACCGTTTCATCGGAGGGCAAACATTTCATCGGAGGAAAACTTGGCGGCAATCCCACCTGTCTGCGATTTCGGCTGGCGAGCCATCGACGCCGTTTTGCCAGGCGTCGACGGCACATCGCATTCGATCTTAAGCCACGCCGGCCCGAACGGGCTGGTGGTGGCCTTCATCTGCAACCACTGCCCCTATGTGAAGGCAGTGATTTCACGCATGGTGCGCGACGCCAATGACCTCAAGGCCGAAGGCATCGGCTTTGTCGCCATCAACTCCAATGATAGCGACGCCTATCCAGATGATTCCTTCGACAACATGAAGCTCTTTGCCAGGACGAACGGCCTCACTTTCCCCTATCTCCATGACGAGCACCAGACGGTGGCGCGTGCCTACGGAGCCGTTTGCACCCCGGATTTCTTCGGGCTCAACAGCGAGTTGACGCTGCAATACCGCGGCCGGCTGGACGCGTCGCGACGCGACGCCGAATCGCCCAGGCTGAGGCGCGACCTGTTCGAGGCGATGAAGCAGGTTGCCCGAACCGGCGACGGACCGCTTGACCAGATCGCTTCGATCGGCTGTTCGATCAAGTGGAAGGATGCTGCATGAACGTCGGCGCAGGCAGGCCGTTTCGCTCGCCCAAGGCGATCCTGTTCGACCTCGACGGCACACTGGTCGATTCGGCGCCTGATATGGCGGCCGCCGTCAACGAATTGCTGGCCGGCCACGATCTGCCGCCGCTGCGGCTGGATCAGGTCAAGGCCATGATCGGCGGCGGCATCAGGAAACTGGTCGAACGCGCCTTCGCGGCTTCCGGCACGCCGCTCCTCGGCAGCGCGCTCGATGAGGCCAACCGCGTCATGGCGCCGATCTATCGCAGGCATCTGACCGGCCGCACGAGGCTGATGCCTGGCGTCAGGGAGGTTCTCACGCACTTGCATTTGAGCGGAATAGCCATGGCCGTGGTGACCAACAAGCCGCAGCTGGCGGCGCGCGAAATCCTGCTGCATTTTCGGCTGACGGAATATCTCGGCGCGATCGTCGGCGGAGACGCGGTGACATCATTGAAACCGGCGCCAGACGCGCTGTTGCTGGCGCTCGACCTGCTTCAGGTCGAACCTCGTGACACGCTGATGGTCGGAGACAGCAGCGCCGACGTGGCCGCCGCCCGCGCCGCCGGCATGGCAGTCATTCTGCTGCGTGGCGGATACAGCCAAATTCCCGTTGAAGAGCTTGGCGCCGACCTCGTTTGCGACAGCCTGTTCGATCTGCCGTCCGCGATGCAGAGGCTGCAAGACGCTGCGTGACCCCATGCGCAAAGCCTAGCCAACGCCGGCCGAGCGCAGTCCAACGGCCGGCAGTACCGCGTTATTTTGAGAATTGTTTCAGATAAGCAATGACGTTGGCGATGTCCTCGTCTTTCTTGAGACCGACAAACGCCATCTTGGTTCCTTTGACCATCGCCCTGGGATCGCGAAGATAGGTCGTCAGCGTGGCTTCGTCCCATTTGACGCCGGACTTGCCGGCCTCGGTCATAGCCTTGGAATAGCTGAACCCTGGATGCGTGCCGGCCGTTCGGCCGATGACGCCATTCAAGGACGGGCCGACCTTGTTCTGGTCCTTGTCTGCGACGTGGCAGACCTTGCATTTGGCGAAGACCTTCTCACCCGCCGCGGCATCCTGTGCCTGAGACTGGGTAGTGACAAAGGTGGCGACGGACACGGCGGCGAAAAAAGCGACTGCGCGCATGGCATTTCCTCATTGATCGTGTGAGTGCCCGGGACACTTTACGCGTGTCGATGCCTTGATCGCCGGCATTCGTTTTAAAGCGGGAGAGCGAACCATTCGTCCTTCCTCCCCGGACTGGCAGCACCTGCACACCTCGAAAAGCTAGACTGCCGATGAGGGAAGTCAATCGTACAAAGGTCCTGTTTCGTTTCCCGACTGCGCGAAGGGAAGTGTGTAGCGACACGCGGTCCACATCATTGACGCCTGTTGGCCGAACGCGTAGCCTCACTCCAACCGGTTTGCTGTTTGGGCACCTTCAGGAATCCGCGCAACTCCAAAGCACGAACTCTGGAGAGTTCGCCGCGCAGGCGACGATAAGTGCCAAATGGACATGGTCGATCTCATATTAACGGTGTGCCTTAGCGCCAATCCGGGCAATTGCCGAGATGAACATCTCTATTTCGAGAGCCGCGGCTCTCTGTTCCAATGCATGTTCCTGGCGCCCGCCGAGATCGCAAAATGGTCTCAGGAACATCCGAGTCTCAAGGTCGTGCGCTGGAAATGTGCCGTTCCTAGCAAGGAACGAGCGATTTGATCGACATTCCTGGTTCGTCGACGGCCCTGAAAGAGGAGACGCCATGATGATTTCGCGGCGTACGACGCTGCGCTTGGCGGCTCTGGGGGCCATCCTCGCCTCAAGGCCGGTTGCCGTCTTTGCGGCCGCCAAGGTCCGAATTGGTGTCCTGAAGTTCGGCACCGTGAGCTGGGAACTCGATACGCTGAAACGCCACAAGCTCGACGAGGCCAACAGGATCGATCTGGAGATTGTCTACTTCGCCGGGGAGGATGCGACCAACGTCGCGCTGCTGGCCGGCGCGATCGACATGATCGTGACCGACTGGCTGTGGGTCTCGCGCCAGCGCTCCGAGGGCGGCGACCTTACATTGGCCCCTTATTCGACCGCCGTGGGGGCAATCATGGTGAAGGAGGAATCGCCGATTGGGACGCTCGCCGACCTCAAGGGAAAGAAAATCGGTGTCGCCGGCGGCCCGCTCGACAAGAGCTGGCTACTGGTCCAGGCGCTGGCCAGACGCGAGCACGGCCTCGACCTGCCGACAGCCTGTGACGTCGTCTTTGGCGCGCCGCCGCTGATTTCTGAAAAGGCGATGCAAGGCGAACTCGATGCCGTGCTCAATTTCTGGCATTTCTGCGCCCGGCTCGAGGCCAATGGCTTTCGCCGGTTGATCGGTGCGGATGACGCGACGAAAGCGCTGGGTGCCTCGGGCCCAGTGTCGGCGCTCGGCTACGTCTTCCACGACCAATGGGCGAGCGACAATCCGGATGCCGCCCGGGGCTTCGTCAAGGCCTCCAAGCAGGCCAAGGACTTGCTGGCCAGATCCGATGATGAATGGCTGCGCCTGGCGCCACTCATGCGCGCAGAAGGCAAGGAGCTGGAAAAGCTGCGCGACCGCTATCGCCAGGGCATCCCCAGACGGCCGGTCGCCGAAGAAGCGGCCGATGCGGGCAAACTCTATCACGTGCTGGCCGCGATAGGCGGCGAGAAGCTGGTTGGCAGGGCGCCCGAGATGGCGCCCGGCACGTTCTGGCCGGAACTCGCGAAATGACCGCAACGGAAGACAAGTCGCGTCGATCCGGCTTTGCGACGGCGCTGACGCCAGCGCTGACGGTAACGGTTTCCCTGCTGGGACTTTGCCTGCTGTGGAGCCTCGCGGCCAATCTGTGGCAAAGCCGCGCTTTGCCCTCACCAGGGCAGGTCTGGCAGGTGCTGCTCAGGGAAGCGGCGAGCGGCGACCTTTTTTATCACCTTGGCGCGACGCTCGGACGGGTTGCTGCGGCGTACGTGGTCGCAATGATTATCGGCTCGGTCATTGGCGTCATCCTCGGCAGCTACCGCGGTGCGGACCGGTTCTTCAGTCCATGGGTGGTCCTGTTTCTCAACATTCCCGCGCTGGTGGTCATCGTGCTCGCCTATATCTGGTTCGGCCTCAACGAGGCGGCGGCGATTGGCGCAGTTGCCGTGAACAAGATCCCGAATGTCGTGGTGACGATGCGCGAAGGCGCCAGGGCGTTTGATCCGCGTTATGCCGAAATGGCCGCCGTCTACCGCTTCGCCCCACTCGAGCGCATCCGCCATGTCCTGCTGCCGCAACTGCAGCCCTATTTTGCCGCGGCCTCGCGGTCCGGCATCGCCCTCATCTGGAAGATCGTCCTGGTGGTCGAACTGCTCGGCCGCTCCAATGGCGTCGGTTTCCAGATCTATCTCTATTTCCAGCTCTTCGACGTCGCCGCCATTCTCGCCTACACGCTGGCTTTCGTGGCGGTGATGCTTGTCATCGAACTTCTCCTGGTGCAGCCCATTGAACGACATGCAACCCGTTGGCGTCGCCGTCCCGCTTAGGGTCGATATCGCCGAAAAGACCTTCAGGTCCGCGCAAGGCGTGTGGATCACGGCGCTTCAGGGTCTGTCCTTCGAGATCCGGCCGGGCGAATTCGCTTGCCTGCTTGGGCCGTCGGGCTGCGGCAAGACCACGACGTTGCGCATCCTGCTTGGACTGGACAAAGACTTTTCCGGCTCTTTCCAACTGCCGCAAGGCGGCTCGAACCGCATCGCCGCCGTGTTCCAGGAGCCTACTTTGCTGCCATGGCGGACGGTGGAGCAGAATGTCAGGCTGGCGCTGCCGAAAAGCCTAAGAGTGAAGAGTCTCGACGAGCTGTTTGACACTCTCGGCCTCGCCGGCATGCGCTCGCTCTATCCGGCGGAGCTTTCGCTCGGCCTTGCGCGCAGGGCAGCGCTTGCCAGGGCTTTCGCCACCGAACCGGCGGTGCTTTTCCTAGACGAACCCTTTGCCTCCCTCGACGAACAGACCGCCGAGCGGCTTCGGCAATTGCTTTTGACCGTGTGGTCAGCGCGGCCTACGACCGCCTTGATGGTAACGCACAATCTGCGCGAGGCACTGATGCTGTCGGACCGCATCATCGTGCTTGCGCAACGCCCAGCCCACGTGCTCGGCATGTTCGACGTAAGAGTGCCGCGACAACATCGCAATCCACAGGTGATCAGCGACCTTTTGCGGTCGTTCCAGCAAAAATTTCCGGGTGTGGCCTGATCGCCTTACTGGCTCGAATGCGGATTGCAAGGTATTTCGCAGCCAATGGCCGATGGAAACGGCGGGACTGTGAGGCGCACGGCCACGCGTGCCTGTTCCGCCTGACTAAAAGCAACGTACGTCGGCTTCAGCCTGCGCGCGTTTCAGTTCCGTGCGCGCCGCCTTCGCTGGCGCGCTTTCGCGAAACAACCCTGCGGCCTCCCCTGTCGTCAGCGACATGCTTTTGAAGGTCTCCGCCCTCTCATAGTGATCGTAAGGAAGGATCGAGGCGATAACATCGATCGAGCAGGAACAGCTTTCAAGCGCCTGACGTGTCTGGCCATTTGTTTGCATGCAGCCGAGCACGTAGTCGGCAATCGTTGCCGTCGGGTAGTCTCCCGCGGCGTTGGCCAAGTTGGCAAAGGCCAGCGTCGCCGCAAAGGCCACCGGCAAGGTGAGAGATCCAACAGACCTTATCATGAGGAACCTCCAGTTGGCCTGGACACCATGCATCCAGACGGGATCATAGCTCCAATTGGCGACGTGCCGCAAAGCCAGTCAAGCTCCCATGGCCTGCGTATAGGACCAAAGGAGGAATGCCCTATCGACCGACAAGAGCCCGCTTCATGACCCGCTGCGCACCCTCCTTCATGCGTTCATTTCATGCTTCGCTCACTATCGGCAGCGAGCGATAAGCACGCATACTTACTCGGAGGTGCACCGCAGAATATACCGAAATAAAGTCAAATGTGTATCACCTCGAGAATACGGGAACAATATGTTTGCTATATATCTCGCGGCTGGCGGTCATCCTCTTATTAGTTTTTCACGCGGCTCTTATTTCAATTGTTTCTAAATATTGCATTGCACCATATCGATATTGCGGCGCAGCGACCCATTGTAGGTTTTTGCTTGCCTGGCCTTTTACGATGACATAGCTTTTTCCTGTTTCCGGCTTCAAGAGCGCCACCGTCATCAGGGAGCGGCGGCAGTCTTTCGAAGACCAAGGGGGGCGGGCGGTAACGGTGCCCTCTGCTTCGGGGTAGGTCGTGACAGCTGCCGGAAAATAACTTCCCAACATGAATTGCTTGGGCAAGCCCTTGTGGGGCTTGACGGTCGATTCTTCACTGCGAACCCGGGAGGATTTTGGATGCGTGTACTTGCGAAAACTACTTACATTCTGACGACCGCGGCGTTTTTATCGCTCGGCGCTGCCTATACGGCTTCGGCCAATGAAGACCTTGCAAAGCTCGCATCGGATGCGAAAAACTGGGCGATGCAGACGGGTGACTACGCCAACACCCGCTATTCCAAACTCAACCAGATCACTGCCGACAATGTGAAGAACCTGCAGGTCAAATGGAGCTTTTCCACCGGCGTGCTGCGCGGTCACGAAGGCGGGCCGCTGGTCATCGGCGACGTGATGTATGTCCACACGCCTTTCCCAAACAACGTCTATGCTCTGGACCTCAAGAATGACGGCAAGATCCTGTGGAAATACGAGCCCAAGCAGGACACGAACGTCATTCCGATCATGTGCTGCGACACGGTCAATCGCGGTGTTGCCTATGGCGACGGCAAGATCATTCTCAACCAGGCCGACACCACCGTCGTCGCGCTCGATGCCAAGACCGGCAAGGTCGTCTGGTCTGTCAAGAACGGAGACCAGACCGACGGCGGAAAGGGCGAATCCGGCACGTCGGCACCCGTAGTCATCAAGGACAAGGTGCTCGTGGGCGTCTCCGGTGCTGAATTCGGTGTTCGCGGCTGGCTGGCCGCCTACAATCTGAAAGACGGCAAGCTCGCCTGGAAAGCCTATTCGGAAGGTCCTGACGCAGACACCCTTCTCGATCCCGAGAAGACCACCCATCTCGGCAAGCCTGTCGGAAAGGATTCCGGCACGAACACCTGGGAAGGCGAACAGTGGAAGACGGGCGGCGGCACGACATGGGGATGGTATTCCTATGATCCCAAGCTGAACCTGGTCTATTACGGCACCGGCAATCCCTCGACCTGGAACCCGGTCCAGCGCCCCGGCGACAATCGCTGGTCCATGACAATCATGGCTCGCGATGCGGATACCGGTGTTGCCAAATGGCTCTACCAAATGACCCCGCATGATGAGTGGGACTATGACGGCATCAACGAGATGATTCTCGTCGATGGCATGGAGGTCAACGGCGCCAAGCACGACGTGCTGGTGCATTTCGACCGCAACGGCTTTGCCTACACAATGGATCGCGCCACCGGCGAACTTCTCGTCGCCAAGAAATACGATCCGGCAGTGAACTGGGCGACGGAAGTCAACATGGATCCCAAGAGCGACCAGTATGGCCGCCCGCAGGTCGTGGCCAAGTATTCGACCCAGCAGAACGGCGAAGACAACAACTCGACCGGTATCTGCCCGGCCGCGCTTGGAACCAAGGACCAGCAGCCGGCCGCCTACTCGCCGAAGACCGGGTTGTTCTACGTGCCGACCAACCATGTCTGCATGGACTATGAGCCTTACAAAGTGAGCTACACCGCCGGTCAGCCCTATGTGGGCGCCACCGTGTCGATGTATGCGGCGCCCGGCGGTGACGGTAACATGGGCAACTTCATTGCCTGGGATGCAGCCAAGGGTGAGATCGTCTGGTCGAAGCCCGAGCAGTTCTCGGTGTGGTCGGGCGCATTGGCGACAGATGGCGACGTCGTCTTCTACGGTACCCTCGAAGGCTACATCAAGGCGGTCGATAAGGACGGCAAGGAACTCTACAAGTTCAAGACCCCGTCCGGCATCATCGGCAACATCACGACCTACGAGCATGACGGCAAGCAGTACGTCGCCGTTCTGTCCGGCGTCGGTGGATGGGCCGGTATCGGTCTGGCAGGTGGGCTGCTTTCGCCCGACAACGCCGCCGCCTGGCATGGCGCCGTTGATCAAGGCCGTGCGCAGGGCGATCAGGCCGCGGTCGTTGGAACCGCCGGTCTGGGTGCCGTCGGCGGTTATGCGGCACTTGCCGACTATACGACGCTGGGCGGCCAGCTCACCGTCTTCGGCCTCCCGGACTGATAACCGGGAAGAGCCTTACGGCTAGGTTCGATAACGAGAGCCCGGGTCACCCCGAAGCCGGGAACCGGGCTCTCGATTGCGCCGCGCACCCCACTCCGATCAATGCCGCTGCACGACGGCAGCCAGGGTTTCTGGCAAACGAAGGAAGAGCCTGAATGATCGTTCGCATTGCAGTTTCCGCTCTCGCCCTGGTCCTGCTGCCTCTGGCCAGCTCAAGTCTGGTACGGGCCGAAGACAGCATGGAGAAAGCGAAGGCGGTGAAGCAAGAAGGAGGCAAATATTTAGATGCGGACGGAAATCCGACCTACAAGATCGAAAACGGAACCGTCGATTGGTACACCTTCAGCGGGTACCGCCGGTATCACTCAGATTGCCATGTCTGTCACGGACAGGACGCCACAGGTTCGAGCTATGCGCCTGCCCTGGCTAATAGCCTGAAGACCATGGATTACGCCACGTTCCTGTCGATCGTCGCCGAGGGCCGCAAGAATGTCGGCGGCGGCAAGGAGAACGTCATGCCCGCCTTTGGCGACAACAAGAACGTCTATTGTTACCTGGACGATCTCTACGTCTATCTGCGCGCGCGCGCCGATGGCGCGGCACCCCGCGGCAGGCCGCCCAAGCACGAAAACAAGGCTCAGGCAGCCAAGGATGCCGAAGCATCCTGCATGGGTGGATGATATGACCGGCTGCACTGCATCGAAGCTGCGTGTCGTTCTGCCGACCCTCGGCGCGCTCGCCTTGCTGCCGTCGAATGTTCTGGCGCAAAATGCCGGGCTTGGCGCTGCGGGCGAACTGGTCGATCCCGACATTCTGCGTGTCTGCGCCGATCCCTCGAACATGCCCTTTACCGACAAGAACGGCCAAGGCTTCGAAAACAAGCTGGCTGAACTGGTTGCCAAGAAGACGGGGCGGAAATCAGTCGCTTACACGTGGTTTCCCACTGTCACCGGCTTTGTGCGCAATACGCTGGGGGCCAATCGATGCGACATCATCATGGGCTACGCCCAAGGCGATGAACTGGTGCAGAACACCAACGCCTACTACCGCTCCGCCTATGTGCTCGTATACCCCAAAGGCAACGGCATGGAAGGCATCGAGACGATCGAAGACCCGAAACTTTCCGGCAAGAGAATCGGCGTCGTCGAAAGCACGCCGCCAACCGCCAACATGGCCGCCAACAAGCTTCTGCGGACCGCCAAGATCTACCCGCTGGCGGTGGATACGCGCGTCACCCCTTCCATGGGGGAGGTCATGATCAAGGACATGCTCGCCGGCAAGATCGACGCGGCGGTCCTGTGGGGGCCGATGGCAGGTTACTATGCCAAGGAACTCGGAGCCGATGTCACCATTGTTCCGCTGTTGAAGGAAAAAACCGGCTCGCGCATGTCTTATCGCATCACCATGGGCGTACGCCCGTCCGACCAGGAATGGAAACGGACGCTCAACCGGGTGATCAGGGAAAACCAGGCGGAGATCACCAAGCTCCTGCTGGGTTACAATGTGCCGCTGATCGACGAGCACGACAATCCGATTACGCAATAGTTGGGATGGGTCAGGAGGAGGAAAAACCTACGCGATGAACAATTGAAGAGAAGACTACAGCTACTTTCGATACTTTTTTGTTTTTCGGTCTTTCGAAACCTTGCGTTCATTTGTCCATTTTGAGAACGTGATGGACGAGCCATTGCTTCGGTGCCCTGCAATGGTTGGCTAACCACCGATCGGCCCCTTCGGGCTGGTAGAAGAGGAGAAATGTTATGAAGAAGAGCTGGACAAAACCGACCATGTGCCAGGTTGCTGCGGGCTTTGAAATTTCGCGCTATCTGCCTGCTGAAATTACTCCCAAGAAGTAGGCCGCAGAGGTGCGTGTCCCTGGCAACAGGGGCACGCATCCCCTTGCCGTATGGGATTTTCGTGAAAGAGTTTGAGGCGCGCAAAGCGGGCGGGCCGTTTTTTGCGGCTGCAAATTGGCTGCTGGTCAGAGAAGCCGCGGGGCGGGCGTTTTCATGCGCTTGAGAATCATCGGATCGGCGGCCGGCGGCGGCTTTCCGCAATGGAACTGCAATTATCGTCTGAGCCGTGCGGCTCGCACCGGGGTAGCTGGTGTGCATTCACGAAGCCAATCGAGTGTCGCCGCGTCGGCGGATGGCCTCGGCTGGGTTCTGTTCAACGCCTCGCCCGACATTCGCCAGCAGATCGCGGCAACGCCTGAATTGCAGCCCGCGCACGATGCGCCGCTGCGCTCGACGCCTATTCGCGCGGTGGTGCTGACCAATGCCGATGTCGATCATGTCGCCGGCCTGCTCAGCCTGCGTGAGCGGCAGCCTTTCGCTATCTATGCAACGACACAGGTTCTGGCGACGCTGGAGGCGAATTCGATTTTCAATGTCCTCGATCCGGCGCTCGTGCCGCGACGCATCTTGCCGCCGGCGCAAGAGCTGTCGATCTGCGACGCAGACGGCCACGACACCGGGGTGGCTGTCGAGAGTTTTCCCGTGCCCGGGAAGATAGCCCTCTATCTCGAAGAAAGAGGCCAGCCGGATGCCAATTTCAGCTCCGATGCCGGCGACACGATTGGCGTCCGTATCGCCGGTGCCGGCAGTCGCGGCTCCGGCTTCTACATCCCCGGCTGCGCCCGCATCGATGCGACCCTGCGCACGCGTCTGGCCGATGCCGCATGCCTTCTGTTCGACGGCACGGTCTTCACCGACGACGAGATGTTTGCTGCCGGCGTCGGCCAAAAGACCGGTGCACGCATGGGGCATCTGGCAATGTCGGGAGACGCGGGGTCGATCGCCGGCTTGGCCGATGTGAGGATCGGCCGCCGTGTCTTCGTCCACATCAACAACACCAATCCTGTTCTGGACGAGAATTCTGCCGAGCATGCAGCCGTCGAAGCGGCTGGCTGGGAAGTGGCCTGCGACGGGATGGAGATAGAACTTTGAGTGATTTCCACGACGCGGCCAGCAACGGCCTGTCCTCAAGCGAGCTCGAAGCAGTGCTGCGGCAGGTCGGTGCCGAGCGCTATCACAACCGCCATCCTTTCCATCACAGGATGACCAGCGGTGCGCTGTCGAGGACCGAGATGCAGGCCTGGGCGCTGAACCGCTATTGCTATCAGGCGGTCATTCCGCGCAAGGACGCCATGATCCTCGCGCATGCCGAGGATCCGGCGTTTCGCGCCGCCTGGCGCAAACGCATCGAGGATCATGACGGCGAGGACGGCTGGAGCGGCGGTATTGCGCGCTGGTTGCACCTGGCGACCTCGCTCGGTCTCGATACCGACGCGGTGAAGAGCGAGAGGCTGGCCCTGCCGGCGACACGTTTTGCGGTTGGCGCTTACCTCTCCTTTTGCACGAGCCGGACCCTGCTGGAGGCGGTCGCGTCGTCGCTGACCGAGATGTTCTCGCCGCTCATCATCGGCGAGCGGGTACCCGCGATGCTGGCCAAATACGATTATATCACCGAGGACACGCTGGCCTATTTCACCCGACGCCCCGAACAGGCCTCGCGCGACGCCGACTTCGCCCTCGCCTATGTGCTCGAACATGCCGACGCGGCGGAACGCCAGCAGCAGGCGATCGATGCACTGGTGTTCAAATGCGATATACTCTGGGCCATGCTCGACGCGCTTCAACACGCCTATGGCGAGCCGGGCAATATCCCGCCCGGCGCCTTCCGTCCCGAGGCAGCCCAATGATGGCACTGCGCGAAAGAGCCATGGTGTCGCTGCAGTCGGTTCCATCGCTGCCGAAGCACGTGCGCATACAGCATGACCCCGTGCGCCAGGCGTTCGCCGTGCTTTCGCCCGAAAAGGTGTTCTGGCCAAACGACATCAGCCTCGACATATTGCGCCGCTGCGACGGACGGTCCACGGTCGGTGACATCATTGCCGGCCTTGCCGCAGATTATGATGCCGAACGGGAGGCTGTGGCGGCCGATGTCGTCGCCTTCCTGCAGGAATGGTCGGACAAGCTGCTGGTGAAGCTATGAGCGAGCCCCCTCTCCCCCCGATCGGCATGCTGGCGGAACTGACGCATCGCTGCCCGCTGCAATGCCCCTATTGCTCCAATCCGCTCGAATTGCTGAGGGCCAATCGCGAACTCGACACGCAGAGCTGGCTCGACTTGTTCTCGCAGGCGGCCGACCTTGGCGTTCTCCAGGTGCATCTGTCCGGCGGTGAACCGACGCTGCGTCGCGATCTCGAGCAATTGATCGCCGGGCTTTCGGCGCGCGGCGTCTACACCAACCTGATCACCGCCGGGGTCGGCATTGCGGATGGCCGCATCGAGGCATTTGCCGAAGCCGGGCTCGACCATCTGCAACTGAGCTTTCAAGGCGCACGGCCGGCGACCACCGAGCGCATCGGCAATCACAGGGGCAGCCACGAAAAGAAGCTGGAAACGGCACGCCGCGCTCGCGCGGCCGGCTTGCCGCTTACCATCAACGCGCCGATCCATCGCCACAATATCGAGGAGGTACCGGAATTCATCGATCTGGCCCTTTCGCTGGGTGCGGAGCGTCTCGAGATCGCCAACGTGCAGTACGCCGGCTGGGCGCTGACCAATCGCGATCAACTGATGCCCGAGCGTGCTGCCGTCGACCGCCAGGCGGAGATCGTCGCGGCGGCGCGCGAACGGCTCACCGGCATCATGAACATCGATTTCGTCACGCCGGATTATTTCGCCATCTATCCCAAGCCGTGCATGGGGGGCTGGGCGCGCGACGCCTTCATGGTGACGCCAGACGGCACCGTACTGCCATGCCATGCCGCCCAGACCATACGGTCGCTCGGCTTCGAGCGTTTTGGATCACGCAGCCTGGCCGCGATCTGGACCGATTCCCCTGCATTTAATGCCTTTCGAGGCACGGACTGGATGCAGGAGCCCTGCCGCAACTGTGAGCGGCGCGAGATCGACTGGGGCGGCTGTCGCTGCCAGGCGATGGCAATCGCCGGCGATGCCGCCGCGACGGACCCGGCTTGCGCGAAATCGCCGATCCATGCGCGCATGGCAATGCTGATCGATGAGGCCCAGCGCGCTGCGACGGTTCCTTCGAAGGACGAACCATTCGTCTACCGGCGCATCGGCGTCGTCACCGAGCCCGCCTGACTGCCGACCTATTCCTACGGCCTACCCTCGTGAAAGCCGTTCGGCATGCCACGTCATATGGTCATGCATGAATGTCGAAATGAAAAAATAGGAGTGATCGTATTCGTCCTGCATCCGCAATTTCAACGGAATGCCTGCCTTGGAGCAGGCGTCTTCGAGCAGCCAAGGCCTGAGGCCCTCCTGGAGGAAACCGTCTGACGTTCCCTGATCGACCAGGAATTCCGGGAAACGGTATCCATCCTCGATGAGCGAAGTGGCATCGTAGCGCCGCCACGAGGCCTCATCCAGGCCGAGATATTTTTCGAAAGCCGGCTTCGACCAGCCGGCTGTGCTTGGCTGCACGATCGGCGCAAAGGCCGAGCAACTTCTGAAACGCCCGGGATTGTTCAGTGCGATCGTCAGCGCACCATGCCCGCCCATTGAATGGCCGAAGATCGACTGGCGCGCCATATCGGCGGGAAATTCGCGCCCGATCACGGCTGGCAGCTCCTCGACGATATAGGAATACATGCGATAGTTCTTGGCATACGGCTCTTGCGTCGCGTCGAGGTAGAAACCGGCGCCGCTGCCGAACTGCCAATTGTCCTTTTCATCCGGAATGTCGGCACCACGCGGGCTGGTGTCGGGACAGACAACGATCACGCCAAGTTCGGCGGCAATACGTCTGTATTCGCCTTTTTCCATTACATTCGCATGGGTGCAGGTGAGTCCGGAGAGGTACCACACCACGGGGCAACGGCTTTCCCGTGCCTGCGGAGGCACGAAAAGGGCAAACGTCATTTCGCACGAGCAGCTCGTCGAAAGATGAGAGTAAACATGCTGGGCGCCGCCATGCGACTTGGCAGTCGAGACGAGTTTCGGGTGCTCTGGCATATATTCTTCTCCACCAATTTTAACCGCCGACCGTAGGGTCTACGACATCAAGGGTGATCGCGGCAACCTTGGTGGGCCGGCTGGCGCGCGGGGCTCTTGATCGGAGCCGGGATGGCCTGCCTTCGCCGACCGTCTTGGCGCAGCAAGGCGCGAGAGGCCACTCGCTGGCGCAGCATTGCCAGCAAGCCATACGGGTCAGGCTGGGCGATTGTTGGCGATGCCGGCTATAACAAGGACGCAGTCACACCGCAGGCATCGGCGATGCTTCCGGGACGCCGAGCCCTGCGCAAATGCGGCTTCACGTCCAGTACTTGCCAAACCTGGTCAGCGGCGGTTTCGCAACCCACTGATCGACTTTTGCCCCTATCACCCATCGCGCAGCAAAGATGATGGTCCGGCAATTTGTCTCCACGAATCTCGACCTCGCATCGGCCATTCTGGAAGCTCAGCGAGGTCGATCGTGACTCGTTGCACGGCGAATTCGGGTCTCTTCGGCCTGGAGCCCGCCATTGAGACAATTCCCGCCCGCTCAAGGGCCGCCAAGGAGTTACGTTCGGCTGCGGACGCGCCGCCAATCTGCACAGTTCCGTGATGCTTTGCGGTCGATACCGATGGATCAGCGCCATCAGCCGACAATTCTCAGGGGTCAACGCCCGCAGAGTCTCTTCCGGCGCGCACAACTGAGCCATTGGTTCAGCGACCACCTGATGCCCGGCCTCCTGAGCCGTCGCCGCCGCCATCACTGTCGTGCGTGTCCTCGATGCCGTTGTAGACATTGTGGACTCCCAGCGAAACTGCTGCGACCGCGCCCCATTCGCCGTATGACAGCTCACTCCGATGAGCCGCCAGATATTCCTAGATTTGCTGCAGTTCCTTCGCAGCGCAGTCGATTTTTGGCGACAGTTTTGCGAATGCCGGATGCTTAAACGCTGTCATTAAGCAATTCCTGCACTCGTTCGGACGAAACGTCTGAGGCAAAGATCAGGTCATAAGGAATGTTCGTTCCCCGAAGCTGGTCTGCCACCAAGCGCTCTATCATGGCCCGGCGCGCGGGATCTGTGCGTCCGTGCACCAGCAGATCTACGTCCGAATGGACGCGGAAACGGTTTTTCGCGAGGGATCCGACAACAGAGATATCGACGCCGCGGGCTTTGGCGTTCCGGAGAATACGCGCTACACAGGCTTGCGCGGTCTTCCGGCGATCGTCAGCTCTTCGGTGGATCAAAGTATCAATTTTGTTCATCTTTTCGCCTGTTGCCTTTGGTCCGAGATTGTCGCAACTCCGCAAGCTGTACGGCTACCTGCCTATCCCTGCCAAGCCAGCCGCCGTCAAAAGCGATCACGCCGTCCGCGAAATCGCCGCCGGCATCGAGGACTGACAGCCCTGCCTCAACTGCCGGCTGGTTGACGACAACCACTCGCGGTGTTCAGCAACGCCCGGATCGCCGCGGCAATATTTTCGCGCTCTGTCTGGTACCGCCGGGCCAGAGCCCTGGGAACTCGCACAAGGCCTTCACGCTCACGGCCACGACGTCCGATTTGGCCAGCAGGTCCACGGCAATGGCCGCCTGCCCCTCATCATCGACGACATAGGCGCGCAGCAGCACATTCGTGTCGGGCGTAACCCTCATTCCTCGCCGGACCCGGCCACAGCGCCCGCTTCCGCCATTGCCTCGTTGATCTCCTCGATGCTGAGCACCCGGCCGTTCGTCTTGCCTCTGAGGAAGCCGTGGAGGTCCCGGAACGACCCCTTCGCCCGTGCAGCCCTCAATTCCGCCCGACCGTCGGGCAGCAGATCAAGCTCGATTTTCTCGCCCGGTTTGATGCCCAGATGTTGCAGCACGTCCTTGCGGAACGTCACCTGTCCCCTTGTCGTCACTGTCAACGTTGTCATGTTAAACATTCCTGTTCATCGCGACAAGACAATGCAAATCTGCATTATTATCAATGCAGATGGTCGGGGCCAAGCTTGGCGTCCATGCGGCGACTGACTCGCGACCAGCGCTCTGCCAGAGTGAAGTCGCCAAACATCACCTGGAGGCCAGCATGCAAGCCAACACCGCGGCCGCTATCCGCGTCGATCTTGCCGCAATGTTGTCTCGTTAGAGCTGTCTCGTTCAAAATGGCTCGTCAATTCGCTTCGGCTGGTGTCGGGAATGGCGCGACCGCCGCCGGGAAGCGAGGGAAGACAGCGTCAAGTTCGATTAACCAGAGATCAACAAGAACAAGCCATCGCCGCATAGGCGTCTGCCTGCGTGGGTATGGACGGATTCACTCATGCGCAATATGAATTATGAATGGAGATGAGGCCTGCCGTGGCGCTCACATTTTCGCCGTGTCGCTGAGGCAGGTGACGCTCGTTCAATGACGCTGCGCAGGGCGGGTTGGCCTTCTGGTCTAACGCCGCCGGCAGAAGTGTCGATATCAGGGGATCTGGTCAATGACCGACAACAAGCCAGACGTTACCAAGGATTGGCAAGCGACGCAGGGCCAGAAGTCCTCCGCCACACGTCTTCGCCTTTTCGCCGCACTCTCGTGGGTCGTCGCCATTGGCGGCGAGATCTACGGAATTATGCTGCTTCGCCAGAACAAGTTCGACCAGGGACACCTGCCGCTGGTCATCGGCCTTCTGGTCGGCATCGCGATTTTCGCAATCGCCGGCAACTTGCTATGGAAGGCGGCCAACAGGCACGATCCGGCTCGTGCATCCGACGCGGCCAGGTTCTTCTTCCAAAACCAGCTCGGCGCAATCATCACGCTGATTGCCTTCCTCCCGCTGGTTTTCCTGATCCTCACCGACAAAAACATGGATCCGCGGACCAAGAAGGTTGCCGGCGGCGTCGGCGCTGCGTTGGCCGTGCTCGCGACGGTCATGGGGATCAGTTTCAAACCCCCGTCGGTCGAACAGTACACCCAGGATATGAACGCATGCGCAGCCCAGATCAAGTCGGGGCAGCCCACCACGGCCTGTTCGCCCGATGTCGCCGCTCAGGCGCAGGCGATTGCAACGGACACCGCCGCCGTGGCGGCGGCGACGCGGGACGCGAGCCACCCCGCCGGTCAGGATGTCGTCTACTGGATCGCGCCCGAAAACGGAGCCGCGAAGTCCAGCGAGCCGCATGTTTTCCACCTCTGCGCAGGCGTGAGCCCGCTGAAGGACAAGACTGTGAATAGTGGCTCCGTGACGGAGGCCTACGCACAGAACGCCGTCCGCATCACGAAGCAGATCGATATGGAACAGAAGCAGTGCGGTTTCACCGCCACAACCAGCACCAACTGAACCCGTCTGCACTCGATCGGGTCCAGCCGTTGGTCTTGTCGAGCAGGATGGCGCGTAAGCGCAGGCTCAGTATTGACTCGCCGAGAAAGCGCCAAATGCCGGGATCGCCCGGCTGGCCAATATTGTCCGGCTGCAAACTTATCCGCGGCGGCAATGACGTGGCCTCTTACGCACGGCAGCTTCCGGCCTGAGCGCTTCGAATGGAGATTGACGTTAATGAGCGCATTGCCGCCCGGCAGCATTATGGGCCGGAAGCGAACCGGAAACTTCTGGCGCCCAAAAAACGATAGCGGACATTTCACCTGGTGGGCCGCATCGACCAGAAGCGGATCGGGCAAGCGTTCCATGGCATGTAGCGTCGGGTGTCGCGCACCTGCTGGACCCCTGTTGATGACTGGCCGATGCCGGTCTTCTGGCTTGGAGGCTGGGGAGTGGGGAGTCTCGGGGCGAACGACTATTTCATTCCGCCGAGGGCATTCGGCAGCGGCATGGCCGGCCTTCAAAGTCCTTTGGCCGGGAAGTTGGTACGGATAGTCGGAATCAGGCAACACCCCTGTTTTCCGAGCTGGATTTTGAAGCTGTGAATGAGCGGCTATGATGAACGCGCCGAGTGCAAGTAAGGTCACGAAGGCCCCTACAATAAGCTTTAGAGGAGACTACGTCGATGACGAACGTGCGCGCCCTTGTCCTTGAACGCCAGCACGAACTCAAGCTGCGTGACATCGATCTGCCACAGACCGTCGGCCCGGGC
Source organism: Mesorhizobium sp. M0601 (assembly GCF_040320845.1). Classification (NCBI taxonomy): domain Bacteria; kingdom Pseudomonadati; phylum Pseudomonadota; class Alphaproteobacteria; order Hyphomicrobiales; family Phyllobacteriaceae; genus Mesorhizobium; species Mesorhizobium sp. M0601. The sequence goes on along the minus strand of NZ_JAMYQK010000049.1, from coordinate 2,487 downwards.
GAAGTTCGCATCAAGATCCATACGGTGGGCATCTGCGGCTCCGACGTGCACTACTATACGCATGGCCGCATCGGCCCGTTCGTGGTCGAAGCGCCGATGGTCTTGGGCCATGAAGCAGCCGGCACTGTTGTCGAAACGGGGGAAGGCGTCGAGCATCTGAAGGTCGGCGACCACGTCTGCATGGAGCCGGGTATCCCCGATCTCAATTCGCGGGCGAGCCGGCTCGGCCTCTACAACATCGATCCAGCGGTCAGGTTCTGGGCAACGCCGCCGATCCACGGCGTGCTGACGCCCTATGTCGTCCACCCCGCCAACTACACTTTCAAACTGCCCGACAATGTCAGCTTCGCCGAAGGCGCCATGGTGGAGCCCTTCGCCGTCGGCATGCAGGCGGCTGCCAAAGCAAAGATCGCGCCGGGCGACACGGCGGTCGTGATTGGCGCAGGGCCAATCGGCACGATGGTGGCGATCGCGGCGCTCGCCGGCGGCTGCGCCCGCGCCGTTGTTGCAGATCTCGCCCAACCCAAGCTCGACATCGCCGGCGGCTATCAAGGCGTGATCCCGATCAACGTCCGCGACAGGAACCTGGCGGCGGAGGTAAAGCGCCTGACCGATGGCTGGGGCGCCGACGTGGTGTTTGAATGCTCGGGCTCGTCCAAGGCATGGGAGACCCTGCTCGATCTGCCGCGGCCCGGTGGCGCGGTAGTGGTGGTCGGCCTGCCGGTGGCGCCGATCGCATTCGATGTCGCCACCGCCTCGACCAAGGAAGTCCGCATCGAGACTGTGTTCCGATATGCCCACCAATATGAGCGGGCAATCGCGCTGATGGGGTCGGGCCGGGTCGACCTAAACCCACTCATTTCGGCGACCTTCCCCTTCGAAGATTCCATCAACGCCTTCGACCGCGCAGTCGAAGCCCGGCCCGCGGACGTAAAGCTTCAGATCCTGTTGCCGGATTAAGGCGAGTTCCAAAGCCCCCGGGCTGTCCTCCCGATCTCCTCGATGCGTTGCGTAGGCTTCCGGGCTTGTAGCAAGGGCATTGGCAACCCAGTTTTTGTTGGCATCAACCGAGCCTATCGCCTGAGCGGTTTCTCCTGAAAGGTGGCTTTCAACAACGCGAGCTGGCGCGCAAGCAAGGAGGAACACATGAACTGGGATCAAATCAAGGGAAAATGGACGCAGTTCAAAGGCAAGGCGAAAGAGCAGTGGGGTGACCTCACCGACGATGATCTTGATCGGATCGAGGGCAACCGGGACCAGCTCTTGGGGCGTATCCAGGAGCGATATGGCATCGCCAAGGAAGAGGCAGAGCGCCAGGTTGATAACTGGTCCAGAAGCATCAGCTGAGCCTGGACGCAACTCCGTCTTCTGCCCCCACCGGGGTGAAACTTTGCGTCGCCCGCCGTGCCGACTGGTGCGGTGGGCTCTTTCGACAGCGAGGCCCCGCGAGGAACCTTTAGCCGTATCTAATATTTCACTTGCGTGGCGGGCTTCGCCCCGGCGTGCGCCCCGCCCGGAGACGAAGGAGTGCAATCATGAACAACATTATCTGGCTGGTCGGCGCCATCGTGATCGTAATCGCCATTTTGAGCTTTTTGGGTCTGCGATAGGGCCTTAGCCCTCTCCTCGACCCCTTCGATTCGGCAACGGCTCCCTCTCGGCGTGGCCTCACTGCCCGTTGCACCCGAGCAGGTCAGACTTAGGTCCCAAGCAAGATACTCCAGGATTGGACCGAAGCCCCGGCTGAGGAACGTAGCCGGCTGGCTCACGTTGTGGTGAGCTTTGGCGCGACGAAGATGCGTCCGGGCGGAAGAGTTCAAGCCAGGGAGGAGAGGCCCGACGCTCCGAACGGGCGTCGGGCCTGGGCGTAAATGCAAACAATCAGCAGACTGTTCAATTCCCATGCCCAGGCAGCACGTGCCGTGGCCAGGCTTCAGGCTGCCGGGATTCGCCGCCGGCAAATCAGCGTGGTCGGATCTTACAACGACAATGATGAACCGATCAGCGTTGCTGGATATTACGACGATGAGATGAGCGCTCTCTGGCGGGGTGCCGTTGCTGGTGCCGCACTTGGCGCCACCGCTGGTCTGTTGGCCGGCTTCAGCGCTTTTGGAGCTCAAGACGTTGATCCTGCGGGGATGACCGGCATGGCCCTGGTCGGTGCGGCGTGGGGCGGCTTTGCCGGCGTGCTTCTCGGAACTTTCGCCAATTTTGCCCAGAAGCCGCGCAAGCCGAAGATCGCTGAGGGTGTCGTACTGGTGATGGCCCGCGTCGATGAAAGGCAGGCCGGCGCCGCGCATACGGTGCTCCGGAGTTTCGCGGAGATGCCTTCCGGGCCGATGAAGAGGAGCGCTTTGCCAAGTTCAAGCCGGCTCCGCGTCCGATCTGGTGCCCGATGAAGTTTGTTTCGCGAAACGGCAATTCAAACCGGAGGCGCCCGACGAAAGCTTGGCAAACCAACACTTTGGAAGCATGCGGGCTACTTGC
>NZ_JAMYQK010000048.1:0-40637 GCF_040320845.1 Mesorhizobium sp. M0601 | reverse complement strand
GCTGACTTCGGTCCGGCGTTCTCTCGACAAGCAGGCAGTTCCCTCGTCGAACATGATTTCCCTATCGGGAAAAGCCTGGACGAACTCTCTCCGACGCTGCTTCCACTTCGGCAACGGGCGAACCCGCTTGAAGATAGGCGAATACCCGAAACCAGAACCGGTACTCCCGTATCCGCCCGTTGCAATACGCCGACACGGCGCACCAGGCGATTGCGGTTGCGGCTGTCCTTCCCCACAGGGCTGTCGCTGCCTCTGCAGCTTCAGGCACGGTCCGTTTCTGCACGGCGGCATCGCGGTTGAAGGCATCCAACAGATTGGGATCGCTCACCGCCCGATGGTGAGACGTGCCCGCGACAAGATACGGTCGTCATCAGCTGCGAACATCCTTCGGCCGAGCAACGGCAGGCAATGACGGTGCGCCGGCTGAAACGAATTTACTATGTCCGCAGCGTCGAATATTACGCCGCCCCGCGCCGTAGCGACCGAGCACTGAAAAAAGCTACACGACGCGTAATGATGGATACGCGATTGGAGCTACACATATGACCTTGAACATCCGAAACGACGAAGCTGACAAATTGGCGCGGGAGCTTGCCCGCCTCGACCGCACCAATATCACCGAAGCGGTGATATCCGCTCTCCGTGAGACAATCCGAAACCGGATGAAAAAGGAGCGGCCGCGCGAGACCGCACAGAAGATTCTGGCAAAACATGGCCTGTCTTTCCAACCTGATCGAAAGCCGGTCCCACAAGAAGCCTATCACGACCTGGATCACGATCTGCAGGGCGACGAATAAGGTTCGTGGATGCCTGTGCCATCGTGTCGATGATGGCTGGCGAGGACACGGCCGATAGCTACGAAGCCGCCTTGCTGGAAGCGCCCTCCCCCTTCACATCGACGCTCGCCGCGTGGGAGGCGATTATTGTTCTATCCTGGCCGGACCAGCTGAATTCCCCGTACAGCGCCGCCGGGGCGGTCGTGGTCAAATGGCTGGAAGCAGAAGAATCGCGCTTCGCGAGCCAGGATCGCCGCTGCGGGTACTGTCCTATGCCGTCGCGGTTGCCGAAAAACACGGAATTGGCAACGCTACTTCAGCAATTTCGATTGCTTTCACTACGCCTATGCCATGACAATGCGCGCGCCGCTGCTGACGCTCGACGGGCTCTTGCGCGAAACCGAAGTGAAGACCCTGCCACAAAGCACAACGGCCCTTTCCGCGGACAAAAAGCCATAGCCGGAACGCGCCCCCAGAGAGCGCTGTGCGTATGCCATTGCCATGAAGTCGGGCGAGCCGTTCGCTTTGGCGGCGCTCTGGGAGAATTGGCGCGACCCCGCTATCGGCGACAACATCCGCTTCACGGTGCTGACCTGTGAGCCGAATCCGCTCATGGCGACTTTCCACAACCGTGTGCCGGTCATACTGGCGCCCGAAGACTACATGACCTGGCTGACCGTCATCGTCTTCGACTATGTTGATGAGATGGTCCCGGTGCTGGCACGCATGGCAGCAAAACGGCGAACGGGATATCGGACGCTCGGCTATAGGGTTGAGTGATCCGCCGCCGGCCGCTCATCGGCTGAAGTCCAGTTCCGTTCCGGTTCGCAGACGTTCCATATAGGCGCGATAGCCGAAACTGCGGTCGCGCTTCTTTCCTGTCGTTTCCACGAGGATACCGATTTCGGCCAGCACCTCGATGGCGCGGGCTGCGGTCGGTTTGCTCGTGTCGAGCAGCTTCATCGCCGATGCGACGGTCACGATCGGATGCCGCGGAAGCCGCTCGAACAATCGAAGAGCTGAAACGGATACGGATTCGACACCCAGCAGCCGCGTGCGATCCGCGCTGACGAGGTTGAACAATTCACGCGCCGAGCCGACAGCTTCATCGGCGATCGTGGCGATGCCATCGAGAAAAAAATCGATCCAGCCCTCCCAGTCGCCCTCTAGCCGCACGCGATTGAGGCGCCGGTAGTATTCCTCGCGATGACGCTTGAAGAAGAGGCTGAGATAGAGAAGCGGAGCCCTCAAGAGTCCCCAGTGTTCCAGCAGGAGGGCGATCATCAGGCGCCCGATCCGCCCATTGCCATCGAGATAGGGGTGAATGGTTTCGAACTGGGCATGCAAGAGACCCGTCCGCACTAGCTTCGGCAGCTGGTCGTCGGCGTGGATGTATTTCTCTAAAGAGCTGAGAAGCTGAGGGAGTTTCTCGGAAGGCGGCGGAACATAAGCCGCGTTCCCGGGACGGCTTCCGCCAATCCAGTTCTGGCTGCGGCGGATTTCTCCGGGCTGCCTGCTTCCGCCGCGCACGCCGCGCATCAACCGCTTGTGTGCTTCGTTCAAGAGCCGCAGGGAAAGCGGCAGACCACGCTTCGACGCGAGCTGGTTGCGCGCGTAGGCAAGGGCGTCAAGGTAGTTTGTCACCTCCTCGACATCGGCATTGGGTTGGGGCTGTTCCTCGGCTTCAAAAGCGAGAAGGTCGACGAGCGATGCTTGCGTGCCCTCGATCTGAGACGAGATCACCGCTTCCTTGCGCACGAAGGCGTAGATGAACCAGTCGAGCGAAGGCACCATCTCGCCCGCCAGATCGAGTCGGACAAGCGCCTGCTCGGCTTGCCCAAGGCGGCGTTCGAGCTTGGTGTCGATGACAAGCACCGGCCGCACCGGCGGCAGATCGAAGGGGACGAAGGCACCAACCTTCTCGCCGCCTGCGGTCACGCTTTCGTACCGGCCTGTTGTGCGCTTCGGCATGACTTGGCGGCTCAACCCGGGGGACGACGTTGTTCCAACGGCGACGCAAGAACGCTTATGTTCTCTGTCGGCCACGCTGAGAACGAACTCTTTACTAGTCAGAGTTCTTAGTCAATAGATTGTTCCTAGTGGTTTCCGCCTGCGAATCTGGCGCATGCGCACTGGAACATCTCTCACCGTCTCGCCTTCTGATCATCGGCGCCTGGCTGGTCAGCGACCGCAACAGTCCGCAGAAGCATGTCTGGCGCGCCGAGATCGTGCCGTTGAGCGCCGATGGTATCGGTACGGTCGAAATCATGCGGCGGACCGGCAACCTGTGTCTGGCGCTGGCAGGAGCGCTTCGCTGAGGAAGGCTTTGAAGGGCTGCTGCGCGACAAGACGCGGCTCTCGCGCATTCCGCCGCCGAATCCGCCCATGGTGACGTTCCACAACCGTGTGCCGGTCATACTGGCGCCCGAAGGACCCCGAAACGGAACATCTCATGAAGGCGTTCCCAGAAGACCTGATGACCATGTGGAAGATTGGCCGCGACGTCGGCAACAAAATCAGGCTCTTTCCCGTATTGCACCGCATGATCTCGTAGGGGTTTGCCGCGAGCTCGCGATACCCGAGATACCCATGGCGTAGCGATCTGCCTCCACGCCACGCCCGCGAACCCGGCCTGCATGTCGAGCATGGGGATGCGAAACCCGGCCGAAAGGCCAGAGCAACAACCGCGAACTGCAGATTTGATCTGGCGCAAACAGTGTCGCGATTCCGACCGGTAGGGTCACCCATGATTCTAAATCTGCTCATCGGCACGATCGTCATAAGCCTGACGGTGCTGGTTCACACCTTTGGCCTTATCGCCGTCACACATGCGATGGGATATCTTGTCTCCCGCTTTCGCATGCACGGGCGCCGCAGCCGCATCGTGGCGATGATCAGCGTGGTGATGGGCCTCTTTGCCGTCATGACCGCGGAGGTGTGGCTCTGGGCCGGGCTATACCGGTTGCTCGATATCTTCGCCGATTTCGAAACGGCGTTGTACTTTTCCACCATCACCTTCTCGACGGTCGGCTATGGCGACATCGTGCCAGCTCATGCGTGGCGTGTCCTGGCGGCGCTGGAGGGCGTGAACGGGTTCTTGCTCATCGGCTGGTCGACCGCCTACCTGATCGCAGCCGGCACCCGTATCGGACCGTTCAAGGCCGGTGAGCATTTCTGACCAACCGATGCGCAGACTTGCTCCGGATCAATGATTGCGTGGCATTACTGTTGGTAGGCTTTCTCGATGGGTGCTTAGGCAAGAGCGACTTGCCTTCTGCTTCTTTCGGCGAATTGACTACGTGCTAATCGGAGGAAAGAAATCAGTTTCGGGAGGATGAGTATGGGCGAAAAACTATACGGTCATCATGCTGACCGCATTCAAGCGGCGATTGCTTCGGACGCTGCGGCGACGTCGGCGTTGGTTGCGTCCTGGCGCCGGTCTTCCAATTTGCATCGGCTCGATCCAGCTGACCGCAGCCCTCCACATTATCTGACCGAGGCCGAACTGGGGCAGGCCCGGCAACGCATCGAACCTCTCGTCAACGCCGCGCAATCAAGTCTCGATCGTCTCTATCTTGCGGTAGGCGGCGTCGGATGCTGCGTCCTACTCGCCGATCGTGACGGCGTGCCGATCGAACGGCGCGGCGCGCCCGTAGACGACAAGACGTTTCATTCCTGGGGTTTGTGGACTGGCTCGGTCTGGAATGAGGAAAGCCAGGGCACCAACGGAATTGGCACCTGTCTTGTCGAAGGGCGCGCGCTGACAATTCACCGTGACCAACATTTCCATACGCGCAACACGGTACTCAGTTGCACCACCGCCCCGATCCACGATCACGAGGGGAATCTTGTGGCTGCTCTTGACGTGTCTTCCTGCCGGGCTGACCTGATCGAGGCCTTCGCCAATCTCATTTCGATCGCCGTGATCGACGCGGCGCGCCGGATCGAGGCGGAGAACTTCAGGATGGCATTCCCGAAGGCGCGAATTCTGCTGGCGCCGGTGAGCGACAAAGGCTCCGGCGCGCTCATCGCCGTCGATGCCGACGAGCTCGTGGTCGGCGCGACCCGTTCGGCCCGCCTGGCACTTGGCATTACGCAGCAGTGCCTCGACAAACCAATGCCCGCCGCCGATCTGCTCGGCTGGGCCGAGAGTGACTCCAAAATTCTCGCTGAGGCAGAGCGCGCAGCTCTGCAGCGAGCGCTGGCACGGGCAGACGGAAATGTCTCCGCTGCGGCTCAGGCACTTGGGATTAGCCGCGCGACGCTTCACCGCAAACTCAACCGCCTTGATGTTCACCGGACGCACTGACCTTTCGATCTGACTGTCGCAATTCTGCGACACATCGCCTCCGACCACTGTGACCGGTACGGTGACAACCACAGGCGGAAATCGCAAGTCTCTTCCGAAGCGTCGCATCCCGCGACGTCAGCTTTGGGAGGAATACGCATGAACAAGGTTGAATTCTCACGCTCGGTCAAGGCGCCCTTCGACAAGCGCTACGGCAATTTCATCGGCGGGAAATGGGCCGAGCCCCGCGCCGGCCGCTACTTCGAGAACTTCTCGCCGGTGAACGGTCAGCTACTTTGCGAGGTGGCGCGCTCGGATGCCCAGGACATCGAGGTGGCCTTGGACGCGGCACATGCCGCCAAGGACGCCTGGGGGCGCACCAGCGTTGCTGAGCGGTCACTCATCCTCAACCGCATCGCCGATCGCATGGAGGAGAACCTCGATCTCCTCGCATGCGCTGAAACATGGGACAACGGCAAGCCGATCCGTGAAACAACCGCCGCCGACCTGCCCTTGGCCATCGACCATTTCCGCTATTTCGCGGGCGCCGTGCGCGGCCAGGAAGGGAGCCTTTCCCAGATCGACGACGACACCGTCGCCTATCATTTCCATGAGCCGCTCGGGGTGGTTGGCCAGATCATCCCCTGGAATTTTCCGCTGCTGATGGCATGCTGGAAGCTTGCTCCCGCGCTCGCCGCGGGAAACTGCGTCGTGCTGAAGCCTGCCGAGCAGACCCCGGCTGCCATCCTGCTGTGGGCCGACCTTATTGGCGATCTGCTGCCGCCGGGCGTGCTCAACATCGTCAACGGCTTTGGTCTCGAGGCGGGCAAGCCACTCGCGTCGTCGCCGCGCATTGCCAAGATCGCCTTTACCGGCGAGACCACGACGGGCCGGCTGATCATGCAATATGCCAGCCAGAACCTTATCCCCGTAACACTGGAATTGGGCGGCAAATCGCCAAACATCTTCTTCAAGGATGTTGTCGCCGAGGACGACGATTTCTTCGACAAGGCGATCGAAGGCTTCGTCATGTTTGCGCTAAACCAGGGCGAGGTCTGTACCTGCCCGAGCCGCGCGCTCATCCATGAATCGATCTACGATACGTTCATGGAACGCGCGCTGAAGCGCGTCGAGGCGATCGTGCAGGGCGATCCGCTCGATCCGGCGACGATGATTGGCGCCCAGGCCTCGTCCGAGCAGTTGGAGAAGATCCTGTCCTATATCGACATCGGCCGCCAGGAAGGCGCGGAGGTGCTGACCGGTGGCGCCCGCAATGTTCTGCCTGGTGATCTGGCGGGCGGCTATTACGTCAAGCCGACCGTGTTCAAGGGACACAACAAAATGCGCATCTTCCAGGAGGAGATCTTCGGGCCGGTGGTTTCTGTCACGACCTTCAAGGACGATGACGAAGCGCTCAGCATTGCCAACGACACGCTTTACGGCCTCGGGGCCGGGGTCTGGACCCGCGATGGCAACCGTGCCTATCGTTTCGGCCGTGCGATCCAGGCCGGCCGCGTCTGGACCAACTGCTACCACGCCTATCCCGCGCATGCGGCCTTCGGCGGCTACAAGCAGTCTGGCATCGGCCGCGAGACACACAAGATGATGCTCGACCACTATCAGCAGACCAAGAACATGCTGGTCAGCTATAGCCCGAAGAGGCTCGGCTTCTTCTGATCACCTCTTTGCCCCACAGGCGCGGCCCCGCGCGGGGCCGCGCCCATAATGGCTGGAAACCGGATTAGACTATGCATGCAAAAGTCACGGCGACGCCGGAAGCGCTTGAACTGATCGCGGAGATTGTTGCCGAGCACGGACCAGTGCTGTTTCATCAATCGGGCGGCTGCTGCGACGGGTCTTCGCCGATGTGCTATCCGCGTGCTGACTTCATCGTCGGCGATCAGGATGTGTTGCTCGGCCACATCGGCGACGCACCCTTCTATATCGGGGCTTCGCAATTCGAGGTGTGGAAGCATACCGATCTCATCATCGACGTAGTGCCTGGCCGCGGCGGCATGTTCTCCCTCGATAACGGACGGGAGAAGCGATTCCTGACACGGTCGAAGATCTGCGCTGTTCAGATCGGGAGGTAGCCTTCCCAACCGACTGCAGCCGATGCTCAGACCGCTACCGAATGCCTGGCCTTGCCGGTTTCGAAATATTTGTCGAACTTTGCCGCGATGCTCCTGACAAATGGCCGGCTTTCCGCAGGCACGACGAAGCGGTCACCATCAAGTTCAAGCAACCGCGCAGGACCATCAAGAGCCGTGGAACTCGCCTCGAGGAGAAGTCTTTGGCCGGCTTCGCCAAAGCGCTCCACCAGCTCAATCGCCGAGAAGGCGAAGTCACACATCAATCGCTCGATGATCCAGCCGCGAACACGGTCGTCGTCGGAAAGCGCGATACCCCGAACAGCGGCCAGCCCGCCATCAGCAACCATACGTCCATACTCGGCGGTCGAAGGCATATTCTGTGCATAGCCCTGGCGAAACTGGCTGATGGATGACGGGCCAAGGCCGATCAAGGTCTCGCAGCGATCCTCGGTATAGCCCTGAAAGTTCCGGTGCAGTGTTCCGGCGCGGGCGGCAAGCGCGAGGGCATCGCCCGGTTTGGCGAAATGGTCGAGGCCGATTGCTTCGTATCCCTGGTCCACGATCGCCCGCGCCGCCAATTGCGATTGAGCAAATCGCTCCTCTGGCCCTGGCAGCCACGCCTCGTCGATCATCGTCTGATGTCTCTTGAACCACGGCACATGGGCGTAGCCAAAAAGCGCGATCCGATCCGGTTCCAGGGTCAGTGCCTGTGCAACCGTGGAGGCGACGCTCTCCCTGGTCTGATGCGGCAGGCCGTAGAGCAGATCGAGATTGACGGATTCGACGCCGCGCGAACGAACGCCATCAACAACCGTCTTGGTCTGCAAAAAGCTCTGCTCGCGGTTGATCGCTTTCTGCACCTTCGGGTCGAAATCCTGGACGCCGAGGCTCGCACGGGTCATGCCGATTTCGGCGAGTGCATCGAGGCGGGCATCGTCCATATCGTTGGGTTCGATCTCAACGCTGATCTTTGCACCGGGCAGAAACGTGAAGCTGTTGCGCAGGACGGTTCCCAGCGCCACCAGATCCTCCGGTTTGAGCATCGTTGGCGAACCGCCGCCGAAATGGACGGCACGCACGCGGCCCTTGCCTGCGACAAGACTGGAGACGGTGGCGATCTCGGCATCCAGTGAGCGCAGATATGTGGTCACTGGTTCGTAGTGGCGTGTCTGCTTGGTATGGCAAGCGCAGAACCAGCAAAGCTTGTCGCAATACGGGATGTGCAGATAGAGCGAGATCTCATCGCCATCGTTGAGCGCCTGCAGCCAGCCACGACAAATTGCAGCATCAACGCCTGCATGAAAATGCGGCGCTGTTGGGTAGCTTGTATAGCGCGGCACGTTCTCACCAAGTCTGGCAACTAATTCTGACCGCATGTCTCTATCCGCTCCACTTTGCATGGCGCGACATTGCTCACATTGGACGCCGGCGGCCTTGATTTCGGTCAATGCCATCTTGCCGCGGACAAACTGCCGCAAGGCTTTTTCGGGCGGATGCTATATCCTGCTGGCACCTTCGGATTTCTCGGACCATCGTGGTGTCAGTGCGTCAGGATGTACACAGCGCCGGCGTTCCCGTGCTTTGCCAATCATGCGAAGCGTGCCACCATGGTGTATGCGGTGCGCTCGATCCCGATCAACTGGTGGGCCTGGCCAAAACCTCGTCGAAGCATACCGTTGAACCGGGCGCAGAACTGATTGGCGACACCGAGACCGTCGACAGTTATTCGAACGTGCTTTCCGGCGTGGTGAAGCTGACAAAGAGCCTGTCGGACGGACGCCAGCAGATTGTCGGCCTCCAGTTCGCCCCCGATTTTCTGGGGCGGCCCTTCAAGGTGGAAAGCGCAATCAACGCCGAAGCCGCAACGTCCGTTTCCCTGTGTTCGTTTCCAAGGGCGTCCGTCGAAAGGATGATGAGAGAGTCGCCAGAACTCGAGCACCGCCTGCTCAAGCAGACGCTGAACGAACTCGACGAGGCACGCGACTGGATGGTCACGCTGGGCCGCAAGACCGCTGCGGAAAAAGTGGCGAGCTTTCTGCTGATGATTGCCAGAAACATCGATCCCACGCTCGATCCGGCCGCTCAGTCGACAAGTTTCGATCTGCCGTTGACGCGCGCCGATATCGCCGATTTCCTTGGCCTGACGATCGAGACAGTGAGCCGGCAGCTAACCCGACTGCGATCAGATGGAGTGATCCGGATCGAGAACAATCGGGAAGTCACCGTCGACAAGCTGACCCGGCTACAACGACGCTCTGGCGACTAGGATCAATCGACGATCCCGATCATCGGCAGGACGTGCTCGCGTTCAAACGCGATGTGCCGGCGCAAGCTCTCGAACAGGCCGCGCAACATGAAACCGATGGCTTCGGGGTTCTCGACCGTCTCGCCGTGACCGATGGCCAGCAGAGTTTCGGTCACCTCGCCGGCAAAGCATTCATCCTCGACATGTTCGGCCCGCAAGCGCCTGGTTGAGGCAAGGTTCGCATTGCTGCCTCCCGTGGCCTCCTCATAGGCGGGGAAGATGACCGTCTCTTCGTATCGATGAATGTCGCGCAGCAGCGGAATGATCGCGTTGGCCGTGCCGAGGCACTTCAGACGGTCGACCCTGGGCAAGGCATCTGCAATTGTCTCCAAAGCATCGCAGAGCTGCAGCTTTTCCCTGTGCGCGCGCCTCATGACGGCAGCCGGGACCGCTTCTCTGCTGGATCGACCAGCTGGTATGGGATTTTCATCGCCTTCGTCGAACAGCGGCGATCCCTGCCATTTCTTCCGGTTCAACGTCGGCCTCCGGTCGTTTGCAAGGGCCACGCTGCCCAATCCGAAAGGGCTGAGCTTTGACATGGATCAAGGCGGCGACACCGCGACTGCGGAATTGGTGTCAAGCGGATTGGTATCCGCGCATCCCAATCCGAGGTCGGGGACATCTCATGAAGTTCGGCACGCAAATCTTCGCCTTGGGCCTGTTCACATTTGCGGCCCTTGTGGCAGCCGGGTTCGGTGTGGACGAGCCATTCCGGCAGCATATGTGGGTCCTGTTTTTTGTGCTGCTCGGCTTTGTCGCCATCCTCATTCGCAACACGAGTTTCGAAGTAGCTGCTCCGATCGACCCGTCCGCCTACATGGATGGGCCAATCCGCTATGGCGCCATCGCCACCATGTTCTGGGGTGTCGTCGGCATGCTGGTCGGCGTCGTCATTGCGCTGCAACTTGCCTACCCCGATCTCAACATTCAGCCCTGGTTTAACTTCGGCCGTTTACGGCCATTGCATACGTCGGGCGTCGTCTTCGCCTTCGGCGGCAATGCGCTGCTCTGCACGTCATTGTATGTCGTGCAACGAACCTGCCGCGCTCGGCTGTTCGGCGGCGATCTCGGCTGGTTCGTGTTCTGGGGCTACCAGCTCTTCATCGTTATGGCGGCGACCGGCTACCTGCTCGGCATCACCGAGAGCCGCGAATACGCCGAGCCCGAATGGTATGTAGACGTCTGGCTGACCATCGTCTGGGTCGCCTATCTCATCCTGTTCCTCGGCACGATCCTGAAGCGCAAGGAGCCGCACATCTACGTCGCCAACTGGTTTTATCTCTCCTTCATCGTCACCATCGCGATGCTGCATGTGGTCAACAACCTGTCGATGCCGGCCTCATTCCTGGGTTCCAAGAGCTACTCCGCCTTTTCCGGTGTCCAGGACGCCCTGACGCAATGGTGGTACGGCCACAACGCGGTCGGCTTTTTCCTCACCGCCGGCTTCCTCGGCATGATGTATTACTTCGTGCCCAAGCAGGCGAACCGGCCGGTCTATTCTTACCGCCTGTCGATCATCCACTTCTGGGCGATCATCTTCCTCTACATCTGGGCCGGTCCGCATCACCTGCACTACACCGCCCTGCCCGACTGGGCGCAGACGCTCGGCATGGTGTTTTCGATCATGCTGTGGATGCCGTCATGGGGCGGCATGATCAACGGCCTGATGACGCTGTCGGGCGCCTGGGACAAGCTACGCACCGATCCCATTATCCGCATGATGGTGATGGCCATCGCCTTCTACGGCATGTCGACCTTCGAGGGCCCGATGATGTCGATCAAGACGGTCAATTCGCTGTCGCACTATACCGACTGGACCATAGGTCACGTGCACTCCGGTGCGCTCGGCTGGGTCGGGATGATCTCGTTCGGCGCGATCTATTACATGGTGCCGAAGCTTTGGAATCGCCAACGGCTCTATTCGCTGCGGCTGGTCACCTGGCACTTCTGGCTGGCGACGCTCGGCATCGTCGTCTACGCGGCCGTCATGTGGGTGTCTGGCATCATGCAGGGCCTGATGTGGCGCGAATACGACGAGCAGGGCTTCCTGGTCTACTCCTTTGCCGAAACCGTGGCCGCCATGCACCCCTACTATGTCATGCGCGCCATCGGCGGGGCCATGTACCTCTCCGGCGCCCTGATCATGGCCTGGAACATCGCCATGACCATCCTCGGCTACCAGCGCGAGGAGGAGCCGATGCCCGGCGCTGTTCCCGCCCTTCAGCCTGCCGAATAAGGAGCCAGACAATGGGCTTGATGGACAAACACGCGATCATCGAGAAGAACGCTACGCTTCTTCTCGTTGGCTCTCTTCTTGTGGTGACGGTCGGCGGCATCGTCGAGATCGCACCGCTCTTCTATCTCGACAACACGATCGAGAAGGTGGAAGGCATGCGCCCTTACTCGCCACTCGAACTGGTGGGGCGCAACATCTATGTGCGTGAGGGCTGCTACCTCTGCCATAGCCAGATGATCAGGCCATTCCGCGACGAGGTCGAGCGCTATGGTCACTACAGTCTGGCGGCCGAGTCGATGTACGATCATCCTTTCCAATGGGGATCGAAGCGCACCGGACCGGACCTCGCCAGGGTTGGCGACCGCTACTCTAATCTATGGCATGTCGAGCACCTTACGGATCCGCGTTCGGTGGTGCCTGAATCAATCATGCCGAGCTATGCGTTCCTGAAAGACACGCCGATCGATGTGAAGGACTTCTCTACGCATCTGGTCGCCAACAGGCGGGTCGGCGTCCCCTACTCCGACGACATGATCGCGCACGCCAACGCCGATCTGATGACGCAAGCCGATCCCAACGCCGACACATCCGGCCTCGATGCCCGCTACCCCAAAGCCAAGATCGGCGACTTCGACGGCAACCCGCAACAGGTCACCGAAATGGATGCCCTCGTCGCCTATCTCCAGATGCTCGGCACGCTGGTCGATTTCAAGAACTACGACGAAGCCGCCGGCTACCGCTGAGAGGAGTTTTACCCATGGATTACAATTTGATGCGGGAGTTCGCCGACAGCTGGGGTCTGGTCGCCATGGCTCTGTTCTTTGTCGGCGCGATCGCCTTTGCCCTGCGCCCCGGCAGCCGCAAGCTTGCCGACGAAGCTGCCCGGATTCCTCTTGAGGACGAGTGATCATGAGCGACGAGCATATCGATGAGATCTCTGGCGTTTCGACCACTGGTCATGAATGGGATGGTATTCGCGAGCTGAACAACCCGCTCCCGCGCTGGTGGGTCATTACCTTCTACATCACCATTGTCTGGGCGATCGGATACACCATCGCCTATCCGGCATGGCCTCTGCTGCATTCGGCAAGCAAGGGCGTGCTTGGCTATTCGAGCCGCAACGAGGTCGGTCACGAGTTGATGGCGGCCGAGGTGGCCAAGGGCAAATACGTCACGGCAATAGAATCGAAAAACGTCTCTGAGATTGCCGCCGACGATACACTGCGCGAATTCGCGGTCGCTGCCGGCGGCGCCGCGTTCAAGCTCAATTGCGTGCAGTGCCATGGTTCCGGCGCCCAGGGCTCCAAGGGCTTCCCCAACCTCAATGACGACGACTGGCTGTGGGGCGGCAAGGCGGACCAGATCCAGCAGACGATTACGCATGGCATCCGCTTCGCCTCCGATCCGGATACGCGCCTGTCGGAAATGCCAGCCTTCGGCGACATCATCACCGCAGACCAGATCAAACAGGTCAGCGCCTATGTTGCTAGCCTGTCCCAAACCGTCGGCGATCAATCGTTGGTGGTGCCCGGCGCTAAGGTTTTTGCCGAAAACTGCGTGGCCTGTCACGGCGACAATGCAATCGGCAACAAGGAGCTCGGCGCTCCTGATCTGACCGATGCCATCTGGCTCTACGGATCGGGCGAAGCGGCCATCGCCGCCCAGGTCGCCGCGCCGAAACAGGGCGTGATGCCGGCCTGGGGCGCGCGGCTGGGCGAAACCAGGATCAAGGAGCTGGCGGTCTACGTGCATTCGCTAGGCGGTGGAGAATAGGAACGGGGGGCTATTCTCCGGCCCTCACCGTCCAAGCGACGAGGCCCGGCTCTGCCGGGCCTCGATTTGTTTGCGTGTACCCGGCGATTGACCTGCATCAACGCGGCGCAATCCAGTCGACGGCAAAATCCGCTCGACGCTGTATTTCGCGCACCTGTCTGCACCCAGCCAGGTCACGTGCCCGGCGAAATCACAAGCTCCGTGACGGGAGAGACCAGTGCTGGACAATACGCAGGTAGAACGGCTCGAAGCCGAGGCGATCAACTCCGCCAAAGTGCGACAGCCGATGTATGCCGCGCGCAAGAAGATCTTCCCGAAACGGGCCTCCGGGAATTTTCGTCAGTTCAAATGGCTGGTGATGGCGGTCACCCTTGGCATCTATTATCTGACGCCGTGGCTGCGGTGGGACCGTGGCCCGTTTGCCCCTGATCAGGCCGTGCTGCTCGATGTCGCAAATCGGCGTTTCTACTTCTTCTTCATCGAGATATGGCCGCAGGAATTCTACTACGTCGCCGGCCTTCTGGTTATGGCCGGCGTCGGTCTCTTCCTGATCACGTCGACCGTCGGTCGTGCCTGGTGCGGCTATACGTGCCCGCAGACGGTATGGGTCGACCTGTTCCTGGTCGTCGAGCGGGCCATCGAGGGCGACCGCAACGCGCGCATGAAGCTTGACGCCGGGCCGTGGACTGCCCGCAAGCTCGTGCTGCGGGTGTCGAAACACGCCATCTGGCTAGTCATAGGTGCGGCGACCGGCGGCGCCTGGATCTTCTATTTCGCCGATGCGCCGATCCTGCTCGGCGAACTCTTCACCGGCACGGCAGCGCCTGTCGCCTATATCACCGTCGCCGTGCTGACAGCGACGACCTATACGTTCGGCGGGCTGATGCGCGAGCAGGTCTGCACGTATATGTGCCCATGGCCGCGCATCCAGGCAGCCATGCTCGACGAAAACTCGCTCACCGTCACGTACAACGACTGGCGCGGCGAACCGCGCTCACGTCACGCCAAGAAGGCGCAAGCCGCGGGGAAGGCTATCGGCGATTGCGTCGACTGCAATGCCTGCGTCGCCGTCTGTCCGATGGGGATCGACATTCGCGACGGCCAACAGCTTGAATGCATCACCTGCGCGCTCTGCATCGACGCCTGCGACGGCGTCATGGACAAGCTTGGCAAGGAGCGCGGGTTGATCTCCTACGCGACACTCTCCGACTACAACGCCAACATGATGCTAGCGACCGCGGGCGGTTCCATTGCAGTCAATCCGTCGCTGGTCAGAACCGCTGACGGCCTGTTTTTAGACAGTGTGGCTCATTTCCACATCCGCAAGATCTTTCGTCCCCGCACCTACGTGTACATAGCTATGTGGGGGCTGATCGGCCTGGGCCTGCTCTATTCGCTGATGACGCGCGACCGGCTCGAGATCAATGTCTTGCATGACCGCAATCCGCAATTCGTGACGCTGTCCGACGGCTCTATCCGCAATGGCTACACCGTCAAGCTGCTGAACATGATCCCCGAACCAAGAACGATCATCGTCACCATAGGGGGCTTGCCAGGCGCAGAGATGAGCATCGTCGGTGTCGATCTTCCCGCCGATCGTTCTTTCGCGATCCAGGTCGAACCCGACCGGCTTAAGATGTTGAAGGTTTTCGTGCGCCTGCCTGCTGATGAGATCCTTGGCGAAGCGCAGATCTTCACACTCCGGGTCGAGGACAAAGCGAGTTTCGAGTCGAACGAATACATCGCCACCTTCAACGCCCCGGAGATCGCCAGATGAACGCCACCACGCGAAAATCCCGCGAATTCACCGGCAGGCACATGTTGGCCATCATCCTCGCCTTTTTCGGCGTGGTCATTGCGGTCAATCTGACGATGGCGACGCTTGCCAACACAAGCTGGACCGGTCTTGTCGTCGAAAACACCTATGTGGCGAGCCAGCAATTCAACAAGAAGGCTGAGGAAGGGCGCGCGCAGGCAGCGCTTGGCTGGACCGGCAAGCTGACCATCTCATGGGGCGAAGTCCGCTATAGCCTCACCGACGCTGCCGGCAAGTCGGTTCCCTTGCATGGCGTGAAGGTGCTGTTTCGCCATCCCGCTTACGAGAAAGAGGATGAGGCCGTCACGCTCGCCCTCGCCTCGGGTCAGGAGTATGCAGTGCAGCACATGCCAAGGGATGGTGTCTGGATTGTCGAAATCGACGCCGATGCCGGTCTGGCAAGACCGTATCGCGACGTCCGCAGGATCATGATTTCCCAGAGAGCGCTGCAATGAGCTGTTGTGCACCAGGTGCTGAAGTGGCGCTGGACCTGGTCAGTGCCGCGTCTGTCCTGCCCTCCAGCCAGGAGATCAGGCTGGCGAGCCGATCGCTTGGCGATGATCTTCGCCAGACCGACCTTTCCGTACCGACGGTTCACTGCGGAGCCTGCATCCAGGCGATCGAGACGACGTTGGCAAAACTCGAGCACGTCGAGGCCGCTCGCGTGAACCTGTCGACGAAGCGTGTCTCGGTCCGGTGGCGTGGGGCGGAGGTTCCACCGTTCGTCGCCGTGCTGGAGGGGCTGGGCTACCAGGCCCATCTGTTCGAAGCCGAGATCGACGCAAAGGACAAGACGCTCTCGGAGCTCATCCGCGCCGTCGCTGTTGCCGGCTTTGCGGCGGGCAACATCATGCTGCTGTCGGTTTCGGTCTGGTCCGGTGCCGAGGGCGCGACCCGCGACCTGTTCCACTGGGTCTCGGCACTGATCGCCATCCCCGCACTGGCCTTCGCCGGCGGCATCTTCTTCAAGTCGGCCTGGAATGCCTTGCGCCACGGCCGCATGAACATGGACGTGCCGATCGCGGTCGGCGTGTCGTTGGCCTACGCGATGAGCCTCTATGAGACGACCACCCATGGTGACCACGCCTATTTCGACGCGTCGGTGTCTCTGCTGTTTTTCCTGTTGATCGGCCGCACGCTGGATCACGTGATGCGCGAACGCGCCCGCACCGCGGTGAAAGGCCTGTCACAACTGGCCGCGCGTGGCGCCATGGTGCTGCGCGACGATGGCGCACGCGACTATCTGCCGGTTGGCGAGATCGAACCGGGCATGCTGTTGCTGATCGCGGCCGGCGAAAGGATCCCCGTCGACGGCAAGATCACGCGTGGGACATCGGACGTCGACTGCTCGCTGGTTTCGGGCGAGAGCACGCCCAGAAGCGTGGCGCCAAACGACGCCATCCAGGCCGGCGTGCTCAACCTTACCGGCCCGCTGACCATCGAGGCGACAGCTGCCGCGAAGGATTCGTTCCTGGCGGAAATGGTTCGGCTGATGGAGGCCGCCGAGGGCGGTCGCGCACAGTACCGCCGCATCGCCGACCGCGTTTCAGCGCTCTATGCTCCAGTTGTTCATCTCACCGCCTTCGTGACATTCCTTGGCTGGATGGCGGCAACTGGCGACTGGCACCGGGCCATAACCATCGCCATCGCCGTTTTGATCATCACATGCCCCTGCGCGCTCGGCCTCGCCGTGCCGATCGTCCAGGTGGTCGCCGCGCGGCGCCTGTTCGAAAACGGCATCATGGTCAAGGATGGTTCGGCCATGGAGCGCCTGGCAACAATTGATACAGCGGTGTTCGACAAGACCGGAACGCTCACGCTCGGTCAGCCTCGGCTCGTCAATGCGGCCTCGATCGATCCGGCCATGCTGACGATTGCGGCCGACATGGCCGGGCATTCGCGTCATCCCTTTTCAAAGGCCATAGCCGGTCTTGCCGCTGGCGGCGGGCAGCACAAATTCGATGCCGTCACCGAGCATCCGGGGTTCGGTATCGAAGCAACTGACGTCGGAAGTATCTGGCGGCTGGGCAGACGCGGATGGGCTGGATGGAAGGCCCGCACCGGCGGCGAAGGCAAACATGGCTATGGCGGGACGGTCCTGACGAAAGACGGGATCGTTGTCGCGACCTTCAATTTCGACGATGCGTTGCGTGCCGACGCCAGGGCGGCGATCGAGCAGCTGAACGATGCAGGGATTTCGGTGGAAATGCTGTCAGGCGACACCGCGAGCGCCTGCGGCGAAGTCTCGAAAATGTTGGGTATCGACCACTTCCTTCCGTGCCTGCTGCCATCCGGCAAGGTCGAACGCATCGAGGGCCTGGCGAAAGACGGGCACAAGGTCCTGATGGTTGGCGACGGCCTGAACGACACGCCTGCGCTGAGCGCGGCGCATGTTTCGATCGCGCCGGCCACGGCCGCTGACATTGGCCGCAATGCGGCGGACTTCGTCTTCCTGCGCGAAAGCTTTGTGGCGATTCCCCTCGCGATTGACGTCTCGCGCAAGGCAGGAAGCCTGATTCGTCAGAACATTGCGATCGCAATCGTCTACAATGCCGTCGCCGTGCCGATCGCGATCCTGGGGCACGTCACGCCACTGATCGCCGCGATCGCCATGTCTGCCTCGTCGCTGCTTGTCATCGGAAATGCGCTGCGCCTGCAAGGTTCGATGTCGCACATCCGGGCCAAGGATGTTCAGCGTGACAGGGTGTCCGACATCAGCAAACTGGCGCAATCCTCATGACCACCCTTGCCTACCTCATCCCCGTCGCCCTCTTTCTCGGTGCGCTTGGACTGGGGGGCTTCCTATGGGCGTTGAGAAGTGGTCAGTACGAGGATCTCGACGGAGCTGCCGAGCGGATCCTTATCGATCGGGAAGATAGACTGGACCGCTGATCCAGGGCCGAGGGGCTGACAAGCAGTGCCGGTGCGGCCAACCGCTCCCACGGCCCTTCCCCATCGCGACTATGCCGCGCGCGATTGCTGTTTCCGGGGGTTGTTGCCCCTAGACTGAATTGCACCAATTTGCGCCAGCGCAAGGAACCGCTGCGTCAGGTCAGTTACCTTCTGCTCATCCGCAACGGTTGAGACAGGAGATTGATATGATCACGCGACGCGAAGCCCTCTTTGGAGCAGCGATTGGCGCTGCTGCCGTGGCGGCACTGCCGGCGTCTTCGGCAACGGTGACAAAGGCGGACATTCGAGGGCTTCTGCGCGAAAAGATCAGGCTCGTGGCACCGCCTTTTGTCCATCCGCACGACCAGGTCGCCAAGGGCGAACCGAAGATCGTCGAATACTCCATGACGATCGAGGAGAAGCCGATGGTCATCGACGCGGACGGGACGCAGCTCAATGCAATGACCTACAACGGCTCGATTCCTGGTCCGCTGATGGTCGTGCACCAGGACGACTATGTCGAACTGACGCTCATCAATCCCGACACCAACTCGCTTGCCCACAACATCGACTTTCATGCAGCCACAGGTGCACTGGGTGGCGGCGGCCTCACGTTGATCAATCCAGGCGAACAGGTAACGCTGCGCTTCAAGGCAACGCGGACGGGAACGTTCGTCTATCACTGCGCACCTGGCGGCGCGATGATCCCATGGCATGTCGTCTCCGGCATGAGCGGCGCAATCATGATCCTGCCGCGCGACGGACTCAGGAACGACAAGGGCAAGCCGGTCAAATACGACAAGATCTTCTACATCGGCGAGAGCGACTTCTACATTCCGCGCGACGAGAAGGGCAACTACAAGACCTACGAGTCGCCAGGCGACGGTTACGACGATATCGTCAAGGTCATGCGCGGGCTGATCCCGACGCATGTGCTGTTCAACGGCAAGGTCGGTTCGTTGACCGGCGACAACGCTATGAAGGCGAAGGTCGGCGAAACCGTGCTGATCGTCCATTCGCAGGCCAACCGCGATACGCGGCCGCATCTGATCGGTGGCCACGGCGACTATGTCTGGGAACAGGGCAAATTCGCCAACCCGCCGGCCAAGGATCTGGAAACCTGGTTCATCCGTGGCGGCTCTGCCGGCTCGGCGCTCTATAGGTTCCTGCAGCCCGGCGTCTACGCTTATGTCAATCACAACCTGATCGAGGCCGTGGAACTCGGGGCGACCGCTCACTTTATGGTCGAGGGCGAGTGGAATGACGACCTGATGACGCAGGTCGAGGCGCCCAAACCCATCGCCACCAACTGATGGAACTCCATTTGCCCGGACAGTGTCGCTGTCCGGGCAAGGACAACAGCCATGTCCCCTTACATCCTGAAATTTGTCGCGGTCGCCATGGCGGCCACTTCTGTGCCGGCGGCTCTGTCGATAAAGGCAGCCAGTTGGGACCGGCCGCCTCACGCCGTAGCTGTCACGACGACTTTGCTGTCCGGCTCCATCACCTATCCCATACCCGGCGAGTTCCTGAAGGACGGCCACCCGCAGGCCAATCCCCGCCTCAAACGCCAGCTCGACCAACCGCTCGAAATCATGACCTATCAGGTCAGCGCGGAAGACTATGCAGATTGCGTCGCTGAAGGCAGCTGCCAGCCGGCACAGGAGACGCGCACGATCCCCGCCACCGCTCCCGTGACCGGCGTCAGCTATCTCGATGCCAACGCATACGCCCGATGGTATTCGCAAGCGACCGGCGACCAATGGCGGCTGCCATCCGACGAGGAATGGGCATTTGCCGCGGCGGAGCGGTTCGCCGGCGAATTCGAGGGTGTCGAAAGCGACGCCAACAACCCGTCCAAACGCTGGCTGACCAGCTACAAGGCCGAGGTGGACCTCAATCGCAAGCCGGACCCGCTGCCCAAGAGCCGTGGCTCTTTTGGTGTGAATTCCTTGGGACTCGCCGACTTTTCCGGCAATGTCTGGGAGTGGACGTCGACGTGCTACGTCCGCACCACGCTGCATGCAGATGGCGGCAATGTCGAGAGTTCGGTCACAATTGCGGCGTGCACGTCCTTGAAGGCCTTCACCGGGCCTACATGTCCAACTTCGTCAGCGACGGAAAAAGCGGCGGCTGTGCCGTCGGCAGGCCGCCCGACAATCTGGGGTTTAGGCTCGTCCGAGCCTCGCCAGGTTGGGCGAACAAAGTTCTCGCCCAGCTGGGTGCGATCTGACGGAAAGTCCCGTCAGAGTCTGGCAACGATCTGTCTGCCGGGGACGCCAGAATTCACAGGCCAGACCTATCGGCCGGGCGACAGCATCCGCTTGAGCGTGCCGTCACGAAGCCAGTACTGGTGAAACAGTGTCGCCAAGGCATGGACGGAAATCAGGACCATAAACACTGGCTTGTTGAGCGAATGGATGTCGCCCCATGGGTCGCCAACGTAGAAGGCAAGAAGCCCCACAAAGGGCGTTGCGAGCAAGAGCAGATAGAAAAGGCCGTGCGAGATCTGCGCGGCGATCTGCATCCAGCCAGTGCCGCCTTCCGCAGGCTTGGGAGTACCCGATACCAGGCGCATGACCAGCCGAGCGATCACGAGGACCAGGATCGAAATCCCGACCCAGTAATGGGCGGAGCCCAATGCCTGGTCGGCTGGGGAGACCGCGGTTCCCTCTTCAGCCGCGTCAACCACGGTTGTCATGCTCTCGCCGAAGAACAGCTGGAATAACACCAACGATGCTATGACCCAATGAAGCGCGATTTGATAAGTTGAATAGCCAAGTCTGGTTTCTGACATTTTGATTCCCCTGATTAAAACAGCCGCGCAGTCGCGATGCTGATTAACATGGGAACCTTGGCTCAAGTGGGCTCGAATCCTCCCGCAATTGTGGCCAAAAGCTTACAGAACAGATATGTAATACGCTGCGCGGCCATACGCGATTGCCCGCGTCCCTGCCATCCCAATGCATGGGAGTGACCGTCAGGCGGCGTGGGCCCTTGGCGTCGTCAACGCCACACCGTAGGTCAAAAGAAAGCCGCCGAATGCCAGCGCCCAGGCAGCACCCGCCAGATGAATGATGGCGTCGTTCGGGACGAAAACGCCAAGGATGCGTGACAAGGCTGCGACCAGAATAGCTGTAAAGATAAAAGTTGCTGGTCGTCCAGCCCGCAATTGCCGGCCGGTATGTCCGAGCGTCGCTCGGGCCATTACGGCGAGCGTCATTGACCCGATCGCGCCGGCGCCCAACGTATGGAGCCCAGCTTCAGCCGGCACGATGCCAGGAAAAAAGATCGACGCTGACAACAGGGCAAGACCGAGCGGCACGAAGGCATAAGCCAGGTGAAGGATGAGCACCAGCGGATCGCGCGAGGTGCGCTCGCCAGCCCACCGCGACAGGCGCCAGGTCTGGCTGATTGCGGCTGTCGCAAGCAACAGTCCGGAGACGCTGTTGCTGGGAGCGAACGTCCATGCCGCCAGCGCGCTGACCGAGATGCCTATCGAGGCCATGTCCAACCGGCCGAAAGGCGCGGGGAGCCTGCCGGGATTTTCGCGCACGAGCCAATTGCGGGTGAAGCTGGGAATAATCCTCCCGCCGATGATCGAGATGAGCATTATAGCCGCAGCCATGCCGAGCCTTCGACTGACATCGGAGGCGCCTTGAATATGCGCCTCGATATGGAAGGCGCCATTTGCGCATGCCAGGACGGCAAGCGGCAGCAGAACCTTGAGATTGCGCCAGTTGCGCCCCGCGATGATTTCACGGGCCGCCACCGCGGCAACCGCAAGCAGAAAAGATCCATCGGTTACGGCTGCTGCCTGCCAGCCTATATCTGCCGAGAAGAAGACCGCGACGCGGCCGAGAAGCCATAAGACAACCAGCCACAGCAGCGGCAGCCCTTGTACGGGCAACCGGCCGGTCCAGTTGGGAATGGCGGTCAGCAGGAACCCGGTCACGATCGCCGGCAGATAACCGAACAGCATCTCGTGAATGTGCCAATCGACAGGAACAAATGCACTATGGGTATCGAGTTCCCCTGCATACATTGGGAGCCAGAGCACAATGGAGAGGCAGGCATAGAGCGGCCCGAGAAGGAAGAACGGCCTGAACCCATAGGAAAGAACGGCAGGCCCGGCATAGGCGCGCAGGCGTGGGATGCCCATGCTTCATATCTCCAAAAAAGAGGTCGGATAAACCGCGACCTCGTTTCCGGGCCAATGGCTGCTATGGGTCGAGCAGGTTTTCATGCGTGGGTTTGGTCAGTTCGCCGGCATCTGCGTGAACAGGTCGGCGAAAACCTTTGCAGCCTTGCCGGCATGCTTGACCGTCTTGGCGGCATCGAGATTGACCGGCTTGCCGACAACGATCAGCGCGACCATGCCCATACCGTAGTGCGGCGCGCACTTGACGCCGTAGACGCCTTCCTGGGTTAGGGTGAGGGTGATTTCCTCGCTGGGTTTTCCCTTGAAGGGTTCAGCGCCGTCCGGAATCATGCCTTTGATCGACTCGGCATCATGGGTCTTGTCGGTCGGCACGAACTTGACTGTGTCGCCGGGTGCAGCCTTGACGAAAGCCGGCTGGAAAACCATGGCACCTTTTTCGCCCTTGTTGAGCATTTGCACCACATGCTCTTCAGCACTTGCTGCCCCGCAGAGCGCGAGGATGGAGATTGCGGCAGCGAGGATGGAAATTCTCATCGATTTGTCCTTTGTTTCGAGGTCGCGGCCTTCGCCGTTCGATGCCACTTAGCCTGATGTGCCCCGGGGAGAATTTGCGCTGGCGCAAACTCGGGATAAGAAAGGATCTCCCGCACGGTTGATGCGGAACACTCGGTCGTGGGGAAATCCGCTTGGCTGCGCTGGACCGATCGCTGATATCGCAGCTGCCCCTCTTCCAGGGCTTGACGCCCGACGAGCAGAGCGAGATTCTGCAAGGCGCCCGGTCGTCCCGCTATGCCAAGGAGACGGCGATCTTCGAGCAGGAAGCCGAGGCCCACTCGTTCTTCGTTCTACTGGCCGGGCACATACGCGTCGTCCGCACGACGCCGGACGGACAGCAGGTGATCGCCAGGTACATCAGTGCAGGCGAGATTTTTGGAGTTGCCGCGGCACTTGGCCGAACGACCTACCCCGCCACCGCCGTAGCAGCGGTGGACTGCGTGGTGCTGGCGTGGCCGAACGCTCTTTGGCCTGACCTTGCGCGACGGTTTCCGGTTTTTGGCGCCGCCACCTACAGGACGGTCGGAAACAGGCTGCAGGAGACGCAGACGCGGGTGGTGGAGATGTCCACGGAACAGGTGGAACAGCGGGTCGCGCACGCGCTGTTGCGGCTGGCAAACCAGACCGGCCGAAAGACCGACAGCGGCATCGAGATCGCCTTCCCGATTTCACGACAGGACATTGCCGAAATGACGGGAACGACGCTGCACACGGTCAGCCGTCTGCTCAGCAAGTGGGAAGAGAACGGAATAATTGTCAGCGGGCGCCAAAGAGTCACGGTCAAGGATGCGCATCGCCTGGTAGTTCTAGCCGAGAACCGGCAAAAGGACTGACCGTCACCCTCCACCCCGAACAGCCAATTCCAAATCGACGAGGAAACGAGTCTCGTTGACCCGATGCTCGCGGCATGCGTCGGTCACGGTATGAAAAGGCCCAATGGGGCAGCCCGTGCATAGCATCTTGCGGCCAAGAACCACAGCCACCGTTGCCGGCCATTGTCTCATGATCTCGTCAATGGTCATGTCGGGTCTGATCGAACCGGATGTCTTCACGGTCGCGCCTCCACGGTTGCGAAGCGTCTTCATAGATCTCACTGGGTCCGCGATCGTTGCGCTTTCGCAACCTGAGGAAAGGTCTGCAAAATCAGAGATCTGCAGGACGGATTCTCTCAACGTTGACGTTGCCGGTCCACGTCCTCGCGAATGGACGGCCGGTTGAAGAGGTGATGACCGAAAACGTGCGCGCGCCACGTCGCGGTCCGGAAATCTGGTCGCGATAGACTTCAAGGCAGTGATCGCCTGCGGGCGCAGCCCCCCATACAGCAGCAAAAGAACCGCCATGCTGGTGCCCAGCGTGAGGATTGCAGCCATGGCCCCAGAACATTGTGGTTGTTCCAATAAGGGTGGAGCCCTACTCGATCGCACCACGGGCGCACTCTGACGCTCAACCGGCTGATAGGTCACGTTGGATCGACAATGAGCAACGTCAAACTGCGGTCAGGGCGCCGACAGAATGCCTGAAATTGACCCGCTGCGTTCCGAGTGTTGGAGCCGTTACCCTTCGCCAGATACGTGTTGCAATTGTGCAATCAGGTCGCGGTTGCGGCAATAGTCCGGAGGCTCGTTGGCATTTTCGTGTTGATCGAGGCACGTCATGCATTCGCCCTGGTGGCCGCAGGCGCGGCAGCGATTCACCGCTCGATTGATCACGGCTCCATGATCCGCCACGACTTTCAATCGTCTGTCGACGCCTAGCTTTTGCATCATGCGACCCATCAAGGCCGTCCTGGCGTCGACCGAAATCAGGTACTCGAGAAAACTCATGGCATTTGCTCCTAGCGTGGCGATCATTGCGCGGCCAGCAGCCCGTGACATTGATCTCGATCAACGGGCGGCTTCAGAGGCTGTCTTCGAGGATCGGTTCGACCTGGATTGTGTCTTCGCCCCTGTTGAATGCGACAGCAAGGCAAAAGCTGTGAGCGATGCGCAACGACCGTGCGATGAAAATTGCTGCAACTTCGGGCGGGCAAACGCGCTCTACGACGGCGCGAAAGAGGGAAAGCCAACGCCGGAAGTGCATCTCGCCAAGGCCGGGAACAGCCAGATGCGGCGGCAATGGCCGACCAGCGTAGCGGGAAGTCCGCAGGAGCGTGGCAGACCAGAAATCGCACATCTTCGCCAAATGCGACGGCCACGCATCCGCGGCTATGGCGTTATTGAATACGGGCCCCAGCAGGACGTCGTGGCGGATTTCCTCATAGAAGCCGTGGACGACCCTCTGGATCATCTCCTCGTCAAGAACCGTTGACAGCGGGACGCCGTCGATGACGGTTGTGGTCTTACTTTGTTGCTTCCCGCTCATGCATACCTGTTGCGACCTAGATCGACGCTTGGCATCGGCAGCCATGTCAATTTCCACAGTGTCATAGGGGTGAACTGCAGACTTGCCTTTTCTACACGAAAGCCATCACGGCGATCCCGCCTATGACAATCAGAGCGAGCCCGGCGATCAGCATGGGCAGCAAGGAATTGCCTTCTTTTGCGCCACTTGCTGCTTCCGTGCTGAACACAAGGCTTGGCCACTCTTCGATCACGTCTTGCCTCTGAGACTCTCGTTTCATGTCGATGTCATTTCCCCTTGCAAGCACGACCTCCCCGCCGCGCCGATCGCTGCACTGCAGCGGGCAGCGCCGAAAAGGCTCGACCGTTGCCAAGAAACTATCGATGCTGAGACATAAGTTCTTTGCGTTAGCGCAAATTGGCGGCTGCGATGCTTACAGCGCGCCCCACTTTTCGCTACCGAGGCGCCAGATGGTCAATTCGACATGAAACGATTGATTCCGCTTTCTTCGATCAGCGTGCGCGTGACGCCGCCGAACGCCCATTCCCGCAATCGGCTATGGCCATAGGCGCCAGACACGATCAGGTCTGCACCGGTGGAGCGCGTGAATGACAGCAAATTGTCGCCGTCAGCCTCGCCGGCGATCAGTTCGGTTCGCGGCATGATACCGTGATGTTCCAGAAAGACCGCGACATCAGCGAGACTGTTACGAACGTCACGATCAGTATCGATCGTGGCAACGATAACCTCATTGGCCTTGGCCAAAAGAGGCAATGCATCGGTCAGAGCTCGCCGAGCCTCACGGGTGTCTTTCCAAGCGACCAAGATAGTTTTTGCAAGGTTGCGGTCGACATTGTTTGCAACAGCAAGGACAGGTCGCCCCGCGCCGAGCACCAGGCTGCCGATATCCACGGCACGAAACACATTGTCTCCTGCCTCGCGGGTAACGATGAGGTCGGCCGCTCGGGCGGAAACGCTGAGGAAGCGGGTCGGACTGCAGACCGCCTGTCCCCATTCGCTTGTAATCGAAGCCGGAACCAATCTCTCAAATTCGGCTCGCAATTCTGCAAGCCGCTTTTCAATCTCAGTGCGCTGGATCTGCATGATCTCACCTTCGTAAACCATACCATCGCCTGTTGCGACCAGTGGAGGAACATCAGCTGCTGCCAGGCCGACAAGATGGGCTCCAAACCGTTCTGCAAGCTCGGCTGCCGCCTCCACTATGGGTGCAGGGGATGCATCAACGGCCAGGTTCACGATAACTGACTTGTACGACATCAGAGGCGCCTTTCGCTGAAGCGATGGAATGGACGATCAATCGCATTCGCGAGCGTCCGATGCCTTGATGCGCATCAAAGGGCTCCGCACCCGAAAAACTTCTGCCTCGCTCCATTTTGCGTGTGGGGCTCAATGATAGTAGCCTTGTTCGTGGCGTGTCGAACCCGAGAATCTCAGTGAGCCAAGACGAAGCGCTTATTTTGTCGGCCGGGGGGACGATTCTGAAGTCGGTCCTGTCACAAATGTTCGAGCAGGCTCCGGGCTTCATGGCTCTCATGCGTGAACCGGATCATGTCTTTGAACTGACGAATGCCGCCTATCAACGGCTGATCGGGGACAGGCGAGTGATTGGGAAATCGGTGCGTGAAGCCCTTCCCGAACTCGAGGGCCAAGCGTTCTTGGAACAGCTGGACCATGTGCACAGGACCGGCGAGCCGTATAGGGGCCAAGGCATGAAGGTCGGCCTTCGGAACAACCACGACGGGCCAATTGAAGAACGCATCCTCGATTTCGTCTATCAGCCCATCAAGGCCGACGATGGACGCATCACCGCCATTTTTGTCGAAGGCACTGATGTCAGCGAGCTTTCCTTTGCAAATGCAGCCCTTCTGTTGCGCGAGGACCATTTGCGTTCGATCCTGGCGACAGTGCCCGATGCTATGGTTGTCATCGACGAACGAGGCAGCATCCAATCGTTCAGCACCGCTGCTGAAACGCTGTTCGGCTACCAGGCAAGTGAAGTCATCGGGCGAAACGTCAATGTGCTGATGCCCTCACCCTATCGCGACGAGCATGACGCCTATCTGCTTCGCTATCTGACGACCGGGGAGCGCCGGATCATCGGGCTCGGCCGCACCGTCACTGGGATGCGCGAGGACGGCTCGACCTTTCCGATGGAGCTTTCCGTCGGCGAGATGCATGCCGGAACCGGGCGCTTTTTTACCGGCTTTTGCCGAGACCTGACCGAGCGCCACCGGGCGCAAGCGAGAATACAGGAACAGCAACTGGAGCTGCTCCACATGGCGCGGTTTACCGCGCTGGGTGAAATGGCTTCGACCCTTGCCCACGAGATAAACCAGCCACTCACGGCGATCACAAACTACCTCAAAGGCAGCCGCCGGCTTCTTGAGACGAGTACGGAAGAGAGCGCACCGATGCTGAGGGAGGCTGTCGAGAAAGCAGCTGAGCAAGCTTTGCGGGCCGGAGAGGTCATTCGCCATCTTCGCGACTTCGTCGCCAGGGGCGAGAGCGAGCGTCAGGTCGAACGCTTGCCGGCGCTCATCGAGGAAGCCTCCTCTCTGGCTTTGGTCGGCGCACGGGAAATAGACGTGCGCGTCAGCTACAAGGTTGATCCGGCAGCCGAACTGGTTTTGACCGACCGCATCCAGATTCAGCAGGTGCTGCTGAATCTGATGCGCAACGCTGTAGAAGCCATGCAAGGCGCGCCGCGCCGCGAGTTGAAAGTCACAACTGTCGCCCGGGATGATGGGATGGCGGAGGTGAGCGTGATCGATACCGGCCCCGGCCTCGCGCCGGAGGTTTCGGCACAACTTTTCCAGCCATTTGTCACCACCAAGAAGCAGGGCATGGGTGTCGGCCTCTCGATTTGCCGTACCATCGTCGAGTCGCATGGCGGTCATATCTGGACCGAGCCGATGCCGGCTGGAGGAACCGCTTTCCGGTTCACGTTACGCATGGTGGAGAAAGAAGAGGTCACAAATGGCCGGCAGTGATCTGGTGCATGTGGTCGACGACGACGTCGACGTTCGCAAGTCTCTCGGTTTTCTTCTGGGGACGGCAGATTTTGCCGTGCGGCTGCACGAGTCGGCGACAGCTTTTCTGGCTACCGCGACTGGCGATCTCGACGGGTGCATCGTCACCGACGTGCGCATGCCCGGCATTGACGGCATCGAATTCCTGCGGCAGCTCCGAACGCGCGGACATACGCTTCCGGTCATTGTCATGACGGGCCATGCCGATGTGGCGCTCGCCGTTCAGGCGATGAAGGAGGGGGCGACCGATTTCATCGAAAAACCTTCCGACGACGATATCCTGATAAGTGCGATCCGCTCCGCATTGGATAATCGTAATCACGCAAATACAGCACACCCACAATCCGCGGAAATCCTTGGTCGTCTGTCAACTTTGTCAGAGCGAGAGCGGCAGGTGCTGGATGGGCTTGTATCAGGTCTGCCGAACAAGACCATCGCCTATGATCTCGGGATCAGTCCACGTACGGTCGAAATCCACCGTGCCAATGTCATGAGCAAGATGAGCGCGAGCAGCCTGTCGCACCTCGTACGCATGGCATTGATCGTTGAATCCAAGCCGTAGGCTAGGGATGGTCGCCAAAGGGATTGCCGTCGAGTGCCGGCATATTGTGAGACTCCCAGTCGCGCCAGTGGGTCGGGCGGATGTCGACCCATGTGCCAGTTAAGGCGTTCGTCCAACCTTCCCGCTCCTTCATGCAGGGAAACACGAGCGCATGCTCGCCATCCTCGTCGAAGACGGCGAGTTTGAGGTTGCGCCCAAACGGAGCGGTGAGGATTGGTTTCCACATCTCCTCATGATCCCAGAAGCGCCTGACTGCGCCTTGATCTGAATCATTTTCCGCAATTGCCAAATGCGCGAATGTGCGCTTTGCCGCCATGAGCTCGAAAGCACCAGGATGGTCATGATTCAAAGCGGCAAGGCAACCAACCCTTGGGATGGCCGCGAGAAATAGGAGACTGCATCGATGCTGATCCGCACACTTTCTCCCTTGGAATGTACGAGATTGCTGACGGCCAACCGTGTCGGCCGGCTCGCATGCGCAAAGAATGGGCAGCCCTACGTCGTGCCCCTGTACTACGCGCATGCGGACAATCACCTCTATGCATTTTCCATGCCGGGCAAGAAGATCGAATGGATGCAAGCCAATCCGCTTGTATCCGTCCAGGTCGACGAGCGCGGCCAAGGGCGAGGATGGCGAAGTGTTGTTGTCGATGGCCGCTATGAGGAACTGCCGGACCGGGACGGCCACAAGCTCGAGCGTGACCATGCATGGTCAGTGCTGAGCAAGCACTCCGACTGGTGGGAGCCTGGAGCGCTCAAGCCGGTTATGCCCCCTGTGTCGGACAGCACGCCGCATGTGTTTTTTCGCATCCTCGTCGAGCAGGTGTCGGGCCGCGAGGCAAGTGAATAGCAGAACGACCGCCTCGATCACCGAAAGGGACGGCTGGGCCGGCCCAAGCAGTGGTATAGGTACTTCCCCGTAGGGACATAACCGAATTTCGTGACACAAGGATTCGCGCGATTGCTGTGACACGGATCAACCGGGAAAACAGCCATGCACGCTTACACAACCTCCCAAATCGCAGCGCGGTCGCGGTCGCCCCAGCCGAGCCCGCGGGAGGCACTCCAACCCGCGCTGCTGCAGCCGCTCAGCTTCTTTCCCGCCGGTGCGGAAGTCTATGCCCAGGGCGAAAAGGCCGGGGCCTTCTATCAGGTCGAGTTTGGCGCTGTGCGCATCTACCGCCTGCTTGCTGACGGGCGCCGGCAGATAAGTGCCTTTCATCTGGCTGGAGAGACATTCGGCTTCGAAGGCGGCACAACGCATCATTTCTTCGCAGAAGCGATCAATGCCACCGGCATCCGCGTCTTCCGTTTTGCCGCCGGAGCTGACGTGTCGCAGCTGCTGCTGCCATTGGCGCTCAAAGGCCTGACACGGGCGCAGGGGCACCTGCTGGTCCTAGGTCGCCAGAACGCCATTGAACGCGTCGCCGCGTTCCTGGTTGATATGGCCGAACGGCAAGGGGGATTGCCGCAGGTCGAATTGCCGATGTCGCGCATGGATATCGGCGACTACCTCGGCCTTACCATCGAGACGGTCTCGCGGGTTTTCACCAGGCTGAAGGAGAAAGGCGTCATCCGCTTGGCTAGCCTGCGCTGCGTGGAAATCGTCAAGCACGACTCGCTTCAGAATATGAGTGAGTGAATGGCAACATGCTCCGGCCAAGCCGGAATGCAGCCTCCCCCCTCGGCATCAGAGGTAGTCGGCCGAGGCGGTCCAATTTGCTGAAGCCGCAAGCATGACTTCGTGAGCCTCACTCGTCGGTCCAGTCCAACGTATTCACACCGATGGCCTGTGATCGACAGCCGGCTGCTGGCGGATATGGCTGCGATCCTCCTCGTGGGACCGGCGGCTGGCATTGGCAATGGGCGCACTGAGAGACCGAACGGCGGCCCAATGTTATTCTCTTTGTCCCTTCCATCAGCAAAAGCCGCGTTCAGTAGCAGCTTTCCGAATTGATGCAGGCTTGGCGGAATCAGCCGGTGCGCACGATGTGGACGATGCCTTGAGCATCCGCCTTGTCGGTCTTGTTGCGCTGTGCCGACATCGCGGCGCGCACACGCACATTCTCCAGGCGGACAGCTGGCAGGCCGAGTTTCTTGGGCTCCGGGTGCAGCCATGCTGACCGAGTTGGCAAAGCGGGACAGGGCAGCGTAGCGAGGAGAGCTGCCGCGACACCTTGCCTCGCTGTTCATCTGCCCTCGTATGCGAGGTGGCTATTTTGAAGGCCAGAAGTTTTGCAGATGGACGAGACTACGCCGACGGTGGTTGAGCTCGATGATGAAGAGGAAGAGGGCGACAGTCCCTTCAACGCCTATCGGTTCGCCGCATCGGAGTACTCCAAGGGTATCATCCAAGAAGACATCGGGCTGCTCCTAAACAGCGAGACCCATTTCGGGCTCAGGACGAACAAGCGCCGCGATCGGGATCAGCAAACGTTCGACCTGTCCGTTGACGCCGTGCTGTCGGACGTCATGCACCATCATCTCGCCGAGCATCTTGGCGACATCTATGTAACGCGCTCCAACCGTGTTCTCGGCACAAAGAGCCGCTATCGGCCACGCGCGTACAGCAAGATTTTTGAAGCCAAAGATGGCTCAGCAGATCGATGCGCCGGTGGAAGGGGCTGCAAGGGCGACGGTCATCCGGCCCGGTCCCCGGCTTGTGATCGAATGGCTGAGCATGGGGTCGGAATCGAGTACCTCGACGAACACCCGCACGGCGAGACCATTGTCCTGAAGCGCGTCAAGGATCGCGAGGACTGCTGGGACGAGGGCGGATCAGAGGAGTATGACGATACGCCAGACACGGAGCGGCACCGGGCTGAGCCAGTGTTGCCGAAGGCTTGAGTAAGCGCGATAATGATTTTTACGCCGAACAACCGGTGGACGTCGTCAATTATCATTGGCGCCACTGGGTTGGAACGCCGGTTTATTGGGAGGAAATCACAAAATGGCAAAACTGCTGGCCGGCAAGGCCGCTGATGACTTTCGGTTTTTGACCAACATCCAGCTCATGAAAGCACTCGGCCGCACTTTTGTACTTGTCATCATTATGTTCCTTGCAAGCAAGTCCACCATTGCAGCGGAGTCGCCCATCGTGGCGCCTGGCGCAAAGCTAGAAAAGTTGGCCGAAGGTTATGGATTCACCGAAGGCCCGGCGGCGGATGTTGATGGCAACGTGTTCTTCACCGACGACCCGAACGATCGGATCGTTAAGTGGAGCGCGGTAGACGGGAAATTCTCCGACTGGCTCAAGCCAGCGGGACGCGCGAATGGAACTTACTTCGACAAGGTCGGCAATCTCATCGCCGTCGCCCCCGATAAGGGCGAACTGTGGTCCATTGCGCCCGACAAGAAGGTTACGGTGCTGGTGACGAACTTCGACGGCAAGCTCTTCAACGGCCCGAATGACCTGTGGATTCGTCCGGACGGCGGTATCTATTTTACCGACCCTGATTTCTATTCATCTCGAGACTCCAGCACGCGGGTAGACGGCCAACACGTCTACTTCGTGACGCCCGACCGCAAGACCGTCAGGCGTGTCACGACCGACCTGAAGAAACCCAACGGCATCATTGGCACGCCCGACGGCAAGTTGCTTTACGTGGCGGACTACGGCGCGAGTAGGACTTACGCCTACGATATCCAGCCCGATGGCGAGCTCACGAACAAACGCCTCTTCTGCAAGCTAGGTTCTGACGGCATGACGATCGATTCGAAAGGCAACGTCTATCTCACCCAGATTGGCGTGGCTGTATTCGATCAAACGGGAAACAAGATCGAACAAATCGACGTACCAGAGACGACGACAAACGTGACCTTTGGTGGCAAAGATAACGATCTGCTCTTTATCACTGCGACCGGAAGTGTTTACGGCCTCAAGATGCGGGTTAAGGGCGCGCATTAGGAGCTCGTCCAGATAATCTTAGCGGGGATTTGGCTGCGAGGCGCAACATTGTTTTGGGTGCGTGGCCACAATGGCGCAATGGCGACCCATCTTGCCCCGCCGCGACTGTATAGAAATCAGCCAGGCATCGAAATCGCCTGCGCGAATGACCGTTCCTCTGCCAGTCTCAAATTGCGGCGCATAAGATCGGACCAAAGCGGCGTCTCCTGGGCGTCGAGGAAGAAAGCTGAACGAAAAGGCTTGATTTGCGTAGCGCAGACGATCGAAGCCGTCGTACGCCGCAGCCAATACCGGCGTGCTGTCGTAGAGATGCAGAAGCTTCTCAAAAATCTCGTCCATGCCGTTTCTGACCGGACCAGGCTTAAGAGTAAATTACACCGAAGTGTCGGCACTGCCCGTACTCAGCAGCCGCTCAGCGCAGTGACCCTCACGCAGAGAAGCCCGCCACTTTGCGAGTGACGGGCCGGCCGCGAGGCGAGGAGAGTGTGGTCAAAGCCTCACGGCCGATTCGACGCTCCCGTTAACGCCGCACTCTCCTCAGCGGCGCGCTATCAGCATGCAAAGCTGACGCAGATCACTGTCATACGTCCCTTCGCTGCTGAGCACGTCGGCGCAGCGCTTCTTCATGCGAATCAGCTGGCTGCTGGACAGCTGAGCAACAACGCTCGGCGGGGTGCCCGGCACCCACGCCGACACCGACGCCCACGCCGACGCCACCCGTGCCTCCCACATTGACGCCTGCGTCCGCTGTAACGCCGACCGCGCCACCTACATTTGCGCCGGCGCCGGCGGTGACACCACTCCTGCCGCCGATATTAGCGCCGGCACCGGCGCTAATGCCCCTGCTGCCGCCTATGTTAGCACCAGCGCCGGCATTCACTCCGCTTTCCTCGGCGGCACCCTCGACATGGCTAACCCCGTACCGGATGCCAGGTCTGTCGGTCCTGACGTAGACGGAGGGTTGAACCAATGGAGAGCCATACGGAAATTTAGAGCGGCACAGGCCTGCCGACCAACGCAGGTTATAGGGAACGATGTAGGCCCTCGCGGGTTTAGAACTTGCAGCGGTCGGTTCTTCTCTTGGATGTGCAGCCGCTGTTGGGCGTCCGTCGTTTTTCTCATGGGCGACGGGCCTCCTGGTTAGAACAGTCCGCTGGTTGCCATTGGGGGGAGTAACGTCCCCTCCTCTTTTGCAGCAGCCAGGAACGCCTTAGCAGCCATTTGAGGTGACACGTTATCGGCCAGTGCGGCCGTGCAGATTCGTACCGCAAGGTCCCACCGAGGACCCCGGTTAGTCCACTTCATGAGTTCCTCGGCCGCACCTTCGACGTGGCTGATCCCGACGCGGACACTTGGGTGGTCGGACCTGACGTACACAGGAGGGGAGAACGAATGGCGAGACCTAGAGGAAACTTAAAGCGGAACCAGCCTGCCGATCAACCCAGGTTGTAGGGGAACGATGTAGGCCCCTCGCGGGTTTAGAGGTGGCAGCGGATTCTTCGTGATGTGCAGCCGCTGTAGGGGGGTCCGTCGCCTCTCCCTCAGCGGCGGCGGGCTCCTTTCGCCAAGGCGGTGCTGGCCAGAGAACCTTTACCGCATCCAAGTTAGCTAGTTGGGGGGAGTAATATCCCCTCCTCTTTTGCAGCAGCCAGGAATGCCTTACGAGCCTCCTCAGGTTCCATCTCGTCGAATATCACGGCCATGCAAACGCGCACCGCCAGGTCCCAGCAAGGGCCACGCCTGGTCCACTTCATCAGCTCCTCGCCGGCTGCCTCGGCGTTGTTGACGTTGCGGATGATCCAGGGACGCTCGGTCTTGACGGGGACCGGAGGGTTGAACCAGTGGAGGGCCATGCGGTCACTCCTTGTCGACCTTATCAAGTTCCTCCAGCAAATACCTTTGCTCAGCCAGTTCCCGTTCTACAGGCAGATTTAGCAGCTTGCGAAGGTAATTGCGGATTACCTCTAACTGTTGAAAATGGCGCAGGACGGCGCGCTTTGTTGCGATGCCACAGTGACTGGAGTTGGCTGACAGCTACTCGCGACCGTCGAAAGCCACGTAGAGGCCCATGGCCGTTGCTGCCTCGACTATCGCCTCGGTTAATTCTTCGTCGGAGGCCACCAAATAAGGCGCAGCCTCCCGAGCTTCGCGCAGCGCCACTTTGATCGAGACCGTGTCGCCAAGGTCCGCCCTGTTGAGGAGTACGTTGATTGCTTGCTCTAGAAGTGGACCTACCCTTTGCGCGACGCTCATCCAGCCCTCCCCAGGCACACGCCGAAGTGGACTCTACTCCCTGCCTGAGCGACATCAAGGCCATGTACGAGTCGTACAAATTGGCACGGTGCTAGGCCGCAACAGTCAGGAACGTTTGGTTCAGAAATTCGTCCGGGTGATCGGATAATTGGGTCGCGCGAAGAACTCCGGACGCCCCGTGGTGCCAAACACTGTTGCTTCGCCGTCGATGATTGCCCGCTTTGCGTTCAATTCAGCCGCAGCCCGGACGATTGGGCTGTATCTGTCAGTCCAGTCGAAGCCGTTTCGTGTGCAGGTCTGCACCTTACCCCGTTGGATGATCAACTGCGTGCGATACCCATCATATTTGATGTCGTGAAACCACCCTTGGCCCTTGGGCGGCTTCTCGACCAGGGTGGGCATTTGGAACTCAATACATGACAGCCGGCCAACGCCAAGGCTCGGTGAGCA
The DNA here is from genome assembly GCF_040320845.1 of Mesorhizobium sp. M0601. Taxonomy (NCBI): domain Bacteria; kingdom Pseudomonadati; phylum Pseudomonadota; class Alphaproteobacteria; order Hyphomicrobiales; family Phyllobacteriaceae; genus Mesorhizobium; species Mesorhizobium sp. M0601. Next base: position 5,179 of record NZ_JAMYQK010000048.1, on the reverse strand, counting down.
TGCGCCCGCACTCCACACAGTATGATTTTAATCAATATCGCTGGTTCGAATCGGTTCCGAAACAAGGTGCACGCTGGCGGCGTTGGCATTTTCCACATATTAGCAATCCCTTGACTGCCGTCAAAGCCGCTCCAGAATCATGGGCATGGCTTGGGAAGTTGCGGACATCAATATCGGCGATGAGGTGGCGATCACCGTGACGGTGCTGAAGCTGCTGGACGACGGAAGAGCTAGTGTCAGCATCCCGTCCTATGGTTTTCCGCATTCAGTCCCTGCTCCTAAAAGATCCAAACCAGGTGACGAGCTACAGCTGACCGGCGAGGTCACGCGCGTCGACGAGGAAAATCGAAAGGTGACGGTGAAAGCTGGCGGGCTAATCACCGTGGATGCCGACACGATCACCGACTGGACGCCTGTTCGCCGCAAAAAGATGTCACGTAGAGATGGGGCGGATTAGCGAACGCAGATCAAAGCATGGATGCCGATGATAATCCGCAAGGCCTTGCCGCCCTGCTCTGGTGCGCATGGCATCGAGGACACCTGCCCGGCCGGCGTGCTGCCAATCGAGGAAGCTGCCTTGCCCAGCTGGCGCACTGTACGAAAATTACCAACTTCGTTAGCCGGGAACAAGCACTCTACATCAAACGTTTTTGCGAGACTGAACTCTCCTCCTCCGGCCTAGCTGTAGCGGCCCGCTGCTCTGTACGGGCAGCGGGCCTGAGGGGTCGCACATGCCGCAGCGCCTGCGTACCAATCGCACCTGCCTTAGTCCTCATGATTTAGCTATTTGCCAGCGCGTTTTCGATCGAATTTGCGCAGACGAACACCTCGACCCTTTAAGCCAACAGGGCGAAATCCTGGCGGAAACGGTAGTGGCGACTTTTCGAAATGCTCACACTGACGAGAGCGAACTGCTGAAGGCAGTCAGGTCTCGTCGCCGAAATTGAGCAGCAAATTTCACCCGGCAACCCGCTCCACAGTGTAGATAGTGTTCCGCGACCTGACGAGTGCCACGCGCACAGGCTCCTTAAAACGGTGCCCTTGCACGCACACCGCCCGAGTCTCGAACGCGACTCAATCCTCGTGATAGGTTCCCGCCATGTCTGATCATATTCTGCCCGGTCAAAAGAAGCCCAAGCTAATCTCGTCGTGGCGTTCGATCGAGGCGAGGACGGCGAACTGTTTCCCGCCTTTGGTCCGGCCGATCAGCAAAGCGAGGAACGCGCCATTCGCACCGGTCAGGCGCTCGCAGGGAAGCACGTTGGCGTAATAGCATGGAGCCGCGACGCCGACCCGGCCGTTGGCGACTACGGTCCGCCGACCGTGCTATTCACCAGCGGCGACGTGCCGGATATGGAGTAAATTCAGCCCGAGATTCCATTTCGCGGTGTTCGGCGAACTCCCCTTCACTGGGTATTTGTGGATCATTTATTGGGTAACGCCGCTCTTGGCGATGCGCTCCTCGAAAGTCGGGGCCAAGCCCGACATGCTGAAGCACTAGGCAGCGTCCATCGCGGCGGCAGCTTCTGGCCAAGCGCATGCCTTCTGCCACTTGCCGACGTTTGATGTGGCGCAAAGGATCTGCAGAAGCTAACATAGCTTGTTCTTGGAGGCTGTCGTGCGTACGAGACGTTTCAGAAAGCCCGTCGTCGTTCAACCCGGCCGGATCGATCGCGACAGAGTTGTTGCGTCCGTATCCGACGCGGCCGAAGTTCTGCTGAGGGATTGGCCGAGGCCGGCGGGCAAGTCGCGGCTCGCCGCAATCGAAGCATGCCTTGCCGTAATCCGTGGAGAAAAACCACCAAGGATAGCGCGCCAGGCGTTCATCGCTGCTGCCAAGGAGGCCAGGATATTGCTCGCGGAAGAAATTTAGGCTTACCCAGCACCCGTATGGGCATGCCCTTGAAGCACGGAGCGCTGCTGGATTCAGCGGCTTTGTTGCTTGTGGCATCGGCAGAGCGCGACCTATCGATGTAGTGCGATTTTATCGATACGATTCGATTCTGTGTCGATGGCGACGATGTATCGGCTCGACTTGTCGATCGCACATTGATCGACCTCTCCTGCCCCGTCAGGATACAAGGACGTGAAGCGCAAGCCGTGCTGAAACTTGTCTTGTCGCGTGAGCGGCACTTACTGAACCGCGAAGCCAGGCAGCTCATTCCCAGCCAGGCCACCTAGACCGTCTAGACCTGATGGCATGGCCCGAACGTCGTGCACTGTCAGGCTTTGGCCTTGCGCTTTGCTGGTGCTTTTTTTGGCGGCGTTTTGTCAACCGCCTTGCGGCCGAGACCGGCAGCTTTGGCAAGCGCAGACCGCTGAGCCGCATAGCTGGGGGCGACCATAGGATAGTCCCACGCCAAACCCCACTTGGCTCTGTACTCATCAGGTGTCATGCCAAGCAAGCCCAGGTGGCGCTTCATCGACTTGAACTTGCGCCCGTTCTCAAGGCTTATAATGTATTCGGGAAAGATCGACTTCTTAGGATTTACCGCGGGCATAAGTATTGGCGATGGTGCAGCGACCGGCTCAGCCAGGCCAGACAACGCAGAATTGACAATGGCGATCAAATTCGGCAGATCCGCCACGGGCGTTGCGTTGCTCTGGACATAGGCTGCGACGATATCTGCTGTCATCCCTAGCAGATCAGCCCTTCGCTGCCCAATTGCTTCATCCATCAAATTCGTTCCCGTGTTGATCTCCGGCGTTCCTATTTGGAAAATTCGGCCTGCGCAATTGCAAACAACGATTATTTGACCCTAGATTACTCCAAGGCCGACTTTGCTGGTCATCCCCTGCGACATGGGTGTGTGCGGCCAATTTCCCTTCAGGTGTAGCACCCTCATTCACCCGAATGCGATCAGCAGATCGTTGGCATTATCTGGTCGCCGGCCTTGATCTGGACTTCGGCGATGGTCCTGTCGCGCTCGGCATGCAGCGCCGTTCCATCTCAAGCTTCGATCGAAAACAGCAGATCGCCGGCCTTCGCCGCTTGGACGGCAGCGACCGAGAGCGCCGAGACGACGCCAGGCATCGGCGCGCCGACACGCGAACACAGCCCAGGATCAGAACGTGTGTGATGTCAGGCGTTCAAGATTTTCGCTTCCTTGGTGGCGCTGAGAAATGCCACGCGGGCAATCTCCGGGGCCTTATCGCCGCCGAGCACCTTCATGCAGGCCATGGCTGCTGGGTGCGGCGCCCAGTTTCTCCAATGGGCAATCATAACGCATCAGGTCAGGCCGGCGTTTAGCCGCTTAACCAATCCATGGGTATAGAGGCTAAGATTATTCAGGGGCAATCGCTGAAAATTCAGAGATACTGGCCGGCAACGCAAAGTGGCTAACTGTTGCATTTTTGGGCGGGGGCAGTTGCCCCGCTTGCCGGCCTACCTTTGTATGCAATTGCTAGCCTTTTTCCCACGGCTAGAGCGACCCGGCCCCCTATCTTTCGCCTGAGTTAAAGCTGAGGCAGCAACGCTTTTTTCTGCTTTCGTTGATTTGGGATTGCTAAGAATCTTGGACGCCGCGCTTGCGACGCCCGTGGTCGTGGTTTCGTTTTTTGCCATTTTTCTCCCCACCTGGTTGATGCGTGAGGACAATGATCCCGCATTTGCTCTGAGTCGATTCGGCGCTTCTTTCGCCTGCGGAGAAACTTTCATGCCCTCTGCTAGGCTTCACTAATCCGAAAGCCAGCTTCCTTCTTCAGCAGAAGAGATAGTGATGGGGTGGACGCCCCCTCGACGGCATCGATGTGCCAGAATGGTGGTGTTTGACAGCCACCGTAAGAGAGGGAGCGTCCACGATGGAAGTTAACACGATCGGATTGGACCTAGCGAAGAATGTGTTTCAGGCGCATGGAGCCGATGCGGCGGGCGCCATTGTTTTCCGCAAGCAACTGCGACGCGACAAGGTGCTTGCGTTTCTCGCTGGGCAGCCGGCCTGCTTGGTCGCCATGGAGGCCTGTTCTGGGGCGCATCACTGGGCGCGCGAGATCGGCAAGCTCGGGCACACCGTTCGTCTGATCCCGCCATCCTATGTGAAGCCTTTCGTGAAGCGGCAGAAGAACGACGCCGCCGATGCCGAGGCGATCTGCGAGGCCGCGCAGCGGCCGACCATGCGCTTTGTCGCCGTGAAGAGTGAGGAGGAGCAGGCGAGTGCGGCCGTATTCCGGGCTCGTGATCTGCTGGTGCGGCAGCGCACCCAGACGATCAACGCCTTGCGCGGCCATCTTGCAGAATATGGACTGGTCGTTGCCCAGGGCCCTTCACATACTGCCAAGCTGATGGAAAAGGTAGAGGATCCTGAGGGCGATCTGCCAGAAGCAGCCCGCCTGGCCCTCACCGTGCTGGTCGATACGCTGAGATCGCTGGAGGAAAGGATCAAGCAGCTCGATGCCGAGATTGCACGGCGTGCCCGAGAGGATGAAGACGTGCGGCGGTTGGCAACAATCCCCGGCGTTGGTCCGATAACGGCAACGGCTCTGGTTGCACTGGCGCCTTGCGCCGCAATCTTCCGAAAGGGGCGCGACTTCGCCGCTTGGCTGGGCCTGACGCCGCTGCAACGCTCAACCGGCGGTAAACAGAAGCTCGGTGCAACATCGAAGATGGGCGAGCGTACTTTGCGGCGCCTGCTTATCATCGGAGCGAGCGCTGTCGTGCGTCATGCTCGTCGGCGAGGCATTCGGGAAGGATCGTGGCTTGGGCGCATGCTCGCCCGCAAGCCGCCAATGCTTGTGGTCGTCGCTCTTGCCAACAAGATGGCCCGCATCGTCTGGGCGCTCATGGCAAGAGGTGGGACCTACAGGGCTCCGGCCGTGGCAGCATAGCAGCTCGGTCTGAGGTCGTCGCAGGTGTAGGAAGGTCACACGGAGGGAGAGGTATGGCGCGACAGTCGATGAGAGACGGATCGGAAAAACCAATTCAGCACAGAGCGCTTCGAGCGCGCGGTAGTGATATGGATCCGATCGGCGAACTCCCATACGGGCCGGCGGCAAATGGAAGGCCGCATCAGAGGCCGGACAGATGTCAGCACCCGACTACGCGCCGCTATACTGCCTTTCGAAGATTCTTCTTGCGCTCACGGGGGCGTCCACAGATGTGCTGAAGGTTCTGCAAAAAGTTTTGGAGAGAGAACGGCGCTTGCTCTGAGGGGCGAGCGGCCATGGCACGGTGGTGACGTTG
>NZ_JAMYQK010000047.1:0-41803 GCF_040320845.1 Mesorhizobium sp. M0601 | reverse complement strand
GAAAGCTCATCATCCTCGCAAACGCACTACTCAGGGACAATCGGACCTGGACACCATCTCTCCCTTGACCAACACGGATACTCTAACCGCGGCGGCAATTGAAGGTTCCCTGGCTTGGGATTTCATTGCCGCTGGAGGTCAAGGGCGAAGATCACAGCCGCGCCTTGGTGGTGCGCGGCGTTGCCAGGAGCAGGCTTGTTTCGCTGCCGGTAATTCCGGGAATCAGCCGGATACGTCTCAGCACCGCATCGAACTCGCTCAGCGTCTGGGTTCCGAGTTCTATCACCAGGTCCCACCGGCCATTGGTGGTGTGGATGGTCGAGACCTCGGAGAAGCCGCCCAGCGCCCGGATGACGCGATCGGCGGCATGGCCCTCGATCTCGATCATCATGATGCCACGCACCCGCTGATCGACCGCGTCGGCGCGTAGAATGACGGTGTAGCCGACGATGGCGCCGTCTCTTTCAAGTCGCTCGATCCGGGACCTTACCGTTGCCCGGGAGACACCCAGGCTGACGGCAAGGTCGGAAATGCTGCGCCGGGCGTCGTGCCGCAAAGAGGTGATGATCCGCTCGTCAAGTTGGTCCATGATTGCTCACAGCGGAAGTAGATCGTGCCACAATGGTAGGGCACTTCAACAAATTTGCCAATTTGACATGTTCATTCTGCCAGCGATGCCCGCTTCAATAAAGCCATCGTAATTCGGTGGGTATGACAATGCATTGCACGATCGTTGGGGCGCCGATCCAGGCCGGCTCAGGCCGCATGGGCTGCGAGATGGGGCCGAGCGCGCTTCGCACGGCCGGTCTGGCCGGCGCGCTGACCGAGCTTGGCCATACGCTGACCGACCTCGGAACGATTGTCCCTGCCGATATGCGCCCTGTCGTACACGGCAACGCGGCGGTGAAGGCGCTGCCGGAAATCGCCGCCTGGACGGCAGCGATCAGCGAAACTGCCTATGCCGCAAGCGCCGATGCGATGCCGATCTTTCTCGGCGGCGACCACAGCATTTCGGCCGGCACGCTCGCCGGCATAGCCCGCCGCGCGGCGAATGCCGGTCGGCCGCTCTTCGTGCTGTGGCTCGACGCCCACCCCGATTTTCATACGCTCGACACGACGACCAGCGGCAATCTGCATGGCGTGCCGCTGGCCTATGCCAGCGGGCAGCCCGGCTTCGAGGGCTATTTCCCCCGGCTTGCAGCACAGGTGGAGCCGGCTTGCATATGCGCGCTGGGGATCCGCAGCGTGGACCTGGCGGAACGGGATGCATTGCGCAGAGCCGGCGTGACGGTCCACGACATGCGTTCGATCGACGAGCACGGCATAGCGCAACTGCTTCGCGCCTTTCTCGAACGGGTGAGCGCCGCCAATGGCATGCTCCATGTCAGCCTCGACGTCGATTTTCTCGACCCGTCGATCGCCCCGGCGGTGGGCACCACCGTTCCCGGCGGCGCCACCTTCCGCGAGGCGCATCTGGCGATGGAAATGCTGCATGACAGCGGCCTCGTCACCAGTCTCGACCTGGTCGAGCTCAACCCATTTCTTGACGAGCGCGGCCGCACCGCCACGCTTTTGGTTGACCTGACCGCAAGCCTGATGGGCCGGCGGATCATGGACCGCCCGACGAGGGGGTTCTGAGCCATGACCGTCAATTTGAACATCGTCCCGTTCGTCAGCGTCGACCGCATGATGAAGCTGGTGCTTGCCATCGGCATCGAGCGCTTTCTGGTCGAGCTTGCCGCCTATATCGAAGAGGATTTCAGGCGCTGGGAGCTGTTCGACAAGACGCCGCGCGTCGCCTCGCACAGCATTGACGGCGTCATCGAGCTGATGCCGACCAGCGACGGGCAGCTTTACGGCTTCAAATACGTCAACGGGCATCCGAAGAACACGCGTGACGGCCGCCAGACCGTGACCGCTTTCGGCGTGCTTGCCGATGTCGGCAACGGCTATCCGATGCTGCTTTCGGAAATGACCATCCTGACGGCGCTCAGAACCGCCGCAAGCTCGGCCGTCGCGGCGAAATACCTCGCTCCAGAGGCCGCCAGGTGCATGGCGATCATCGGCAATGGCGCGCAATCGGAATTCCAGGCGACCGCCTTCAAGGCGCTGCTTGGCGTCGACAGGCTGCGCCTCTACGATATCGACCCGGCGGCCTCGACCAAATGCATGAAGAACCTTGCCGGCCTGGGCTTCGACATCAAGCTCTGCGCGTCGGCGCAGGAGGCCGTTGAGGGTGCAGAGATCATCACCACGGTTACCGCCGACAAGCGGTCGGCAACAATCCTGACCGACAACATGGTGGGATCCGGCGTGCACATCAATGCGGTAGGCGGCGATTGCCCGGGCAAGACCGAGCTGCATCGCGACATTCTGCTGCGCTCGAATATTTTCGTCGAATATCCGCCGCAGACGCGCATCGAAGGCGAGAGCCAGCAGCTCGATGCGGATCATCCGGTCACCGAATTGTGGCAGGTGATGACAGGAAAGGCAGCAGGCCGGACGGACGCCCGACAGATCACATTGTTTGATTCCGTCGGCTTTGCGATCGAGGATTTTTCCGCGTTGCGTTACGTTCGCGATCAGCTTCAGCGGACCGGCCTTTACGAGGAACTAGACCTTCTGGCCGATCCCGATGAGCCGCGTGACCTGTTTGGCATGCTGCTGCGCGCCGAAAAAGCGACCGGGCTGGCGGCCGCCGGCAGCTGAGCTGCGATCCAGTCGGTCAGTCCTTCTTTTCCTGATACAGGCGCTCGGTGGCGCGCTCGCTTTCCCTGCGCTCCGCCGGGCCGCGACGGCGCTGCGTGAGCAGGGCGTAGGCGATCAGGATTGCCAGCAGCAGTGGACCGCCTGCAACAACGAGCAACCACAAACTATTCCCAGACATCGACCGTCTCCTTTCCCTCACAACCGGGAAGGACCCGAACCGTTCCTCCGTCTTGTTGGGAGTCGTCAGCGGGGCGCGGTGCAATTCAGGATTTTATGCCTCGGTCAGGACGTTGCACGCCTTGTCTGCACTCAGGATGTCCTTATCTAGACTCTTATCGTTCGATCACATGCATGCACTCTCTGCGAAGTGAAGGGAACCACAAGGGCTTTCTGACATTTGGTTGTTCAAGAGACAAACGTGCAGCCACACCGGCTCCGGGGCTAGGAATACCATGCGTGAGAATCAATCCGACGTCTTCGATCTGTTTTCCGAGGTTTACAAGAATGCGGCTCAGGAGGAGATAAGCCTCCAGCAATATCTGCTTGCCTGCCGCGAGGACAAGTCGATGTACGCCTCGGCACCCGAACGGATGGTCGAGGCGATCGGCGAGCCGACCTTTGTCGATACCAGCAAGGACGAGCGGCTCGGCCGTATTTTTTCGAACCGGACGATCAAGATCTATCCAACCTTCGCCGACTTTTACGGCATGGAGGATACGATCGAGCGTATCGCCGGTTATTTCCGCTATGCCTCGCAAGGGCTCGAGGAACGCAAGCAGATCCTCTATCTGCTTGGCCCGGTCGGCGGCGGCAAGTCCTCGCTTGCGGAGCAGCTGAAAAGGCTGATGGAGCAGCGTCCGATCTATACGCTGAAGGTCGGCGGCCAGGTCAGCCCGGTCTTCGAATCGCCGCTCGGGCTGTTCGACCCCGACCGCATGGGCGACCTTTTGGAGGACAAATACGGCATCGCCCGACGGCGGCTGAACGGCCTGATCTCGCCCTGGGCGGCCAAGCGCCTCGACGAATTGTCCGGCGACATCTCCAAATTCAGCGTCGTCAAGCTGATGCCGTCCAGGCTGCGCCAGATCGGCATTGCCAAGACCGAGCCGGGCGACGAGAACAACCAGGACGTTTCGGCCCTGGTCGGCAAGGTCGACATCAGGCAGCTGGAAAACTTCAGCCAGTCCGATCCGGACGCCTACTCCTATAGCGGCGGGCTGAACCGGACGACGCAAGGGCTGCTCGAATTCGTCGAGATGTTCAAGGCGCCAATCAAGGTGCTGCATCCGCTGCTGACCGCCACCCAGGAAGGCAGCTACAACGGCACCGAGAATTTCGGCGCTTTCCCCTATCAGGGCATCATCGTTGCCCATTCCAACGAATCGGAATGGCTGCAGTTCAAGAACAACAAGAACAACGAGGCGTTCCTCGACCGCATCCTGGTGGTCAAGGTGCCGTATTGCCTGCGCGTCACCGAAGAGCGGCAGATCTACGAGAAGCTGTTGCGCGAAAGCGAATTGGCTAACAGCCCCTGCGCTCCGGAAGTGCTCGATATCCTCAGCCGGTTCACCGTCTCGACCCGCCTGGCCGAACACGACAATTCGCCGCTCTACACCAAGATGCGCGTCTATGACGGCGAGAACCTCAAGGAAACCGATCCCAAGGCGAAGTCGGTCCAGGAATACCGAAACGCCGCTGGCGTCGACGAAGGCATGACCGGCGTCAGCACCCGCTTCGCCTTCAAGATCCTGTCGCAGACCTTCAATTACGACACCGAAGAGGTGGCGGCCGATCCGGTGCATCTGATGTACATCCTTGAAGAGGCGATCAAGCGCGAGCAGTTCCCGAAGGAGACCGAGGCGGACTATCTCGATTTCATAAAGTCGGAGCTGGCCACCCGTTATGCCGAGTTCATCGGCCACGAGATCCAGAAGGCCTATCTGGAATCCTACAGCGAATACGGCCAGAACCTGTTCGACCGCTATATCGCCTACGCCGATGCCTGGATCGAGGATCAGGACTACAAGGATACCGATACCGGCCAGATCCTCAATCGCGAGGTCTTGGACAACGAATTGTCGCAGGTCGAAAAGCCGGCCGGCATCGCCAATCCCAAGGACTTCCGCAACGAAGTGGTGAAGTTCACGCTGCGCGCGCGGGCCAGAAACCATGGCCGCAACCCGTCATGGACAAGCTATGAGAAGCTGCGCGAAGTCATCGAGAAGCGGATGTTCGGGCAGGTCGAGGACCTGCTGCCAGTGATCAGCTTCGGCTCCAAGCAGGACAGCGTGACGGAGAAGCGGCATACCGAATTCGTGCAGCGGATGATCCAGCGCGGCTACACCGAGCGCCAGGTCCGCCGGCTGGTGGACTGGTACATGCGGGTGAACAAGGCGGGTTGAAGCCAGCCCGGGGTAACATATGCCGATCTTCATTGATCGCCGACTGAACCCGAAGGACAAAAGCCTCGGCAATCGGCAGCGTTTCCTGCGGCGGGCGCGCGAAGAGTTGAAGCGCACCATCCGCGATCAGATCCGCGCCGGCAAGATCGCCGACGTGGACGCCGAGCATGCCGTTTCGATGCCGGCGCGGGGTACCGGCGAGCCGAGCTTCAACGATGCCAGGAACAGCGGCAGCCGCCAGCACGTCCTGCCCGGCAACAAGCATTTCACCCCAGGCGACCGGCTGCCCAAGCCCGGCCAGGGCGGCGGCATGGGATCAGCCCCGGGAAGAACCGAATCGGAGGACGATTTCCGTTTCGTGCTGTCGCGCGAAGAGGTTCTCGACCTCTTTTTCGAAGACCTCGAACTGCCGGACATGGTCAAGCTCAACCTCAAGGAGATCCTCGCTTTCAAGCCGCGCCGGGCCGGCTTCGCCGCGACCGGCTCGCCGACCAACATCAATGTCGGGCGCACGATGCGCAACAGCCATGGCCGCCGCATAGCACTCCGGCGCCCCAAGCAGGAGGAACTCGACGCAATCGCGCAGGAGATCACGTCGCTGGAGGCGAAGCCGCAGAACGCCGAGAGGCGCCAGCGCATCGTGGCGCTGCAGGAAGAGCTTGAGCGACTGGAGCGCCGCCGCAAGCGAATCGCCTATGTCGACCCGGTCGACATCCGCTTCAACCGCTTCGACGCCCAGCCGGTGCCGAATGCCAATGCGGTGATGTTCTGCCTGATGGACGTGTCCGGCTCGATGGGCGAACGCGAGAAGGATCTGGCCAAGCGCTTCTTCGTGCTGCTGCACCTGTTCCTGAAACGGCGCTACGACCGGACCGAGGTGGTCTTCATCCGCCACACGCACGAGGCGCAGGAGGTGGACGAGGAGACCTTTTTCTACAACACCCAGAGCGGCGGCACGGTGGTTTCCACGGCGCTCGAGGAGATGCACCGCATCGTCGAGCAGCGCTATCCCAGCCGCGAATGGAACATCTATGTCGCCCAGGCCTCGGACGGCGACAATTTCGTCACCGATTCGGAGCGCTGCATCACCCTGCTCGACGAACAGATCATGCGGCTTTGCCAGTATTTTGCCTACGTCGAGATCCTCGACGAGCGCGAGAGCCACATCTTCGGCGCCACCGACAACGGCACGTCGCTGTGGCGTGCCTACAGTGCGGTCAAGCTGAGGTGGTCGAACTTCCAGATGAGCCGCATCGCCACGGCGGCCGACATCTACCCGGTTTTCCGCCAGCTCTTCGCCAGACAGCCGGGTTATCAAAAGAGCGGTGAAAGAGGGGGCTGATGGCGAGCAGATCCGGGTTGTTGTTTTCCGGTTCCGACTGGGATTTTAGGACGCTGTCGCGCGCTTACGAGACCATCCAGGCGATCGCCACCGAAGAGCTCCACCTCGACGTCTATCCGGTACAGATGGAGATAATCTCGTCCGAACAGATGCTCGACGCCTATTCCTCGGTCGGCATGCCGCTGATGTACCGGCACTGGTCCTTCGGCAAGCACTACCTCTACCAGGAATTGCTGTATCGCAAAGGCGGACGGGGGCTTGCCTATGAACTCGTCATCAATTCCAATCCCTGCATCGTCTATCTGATGGAAGAAAACACCATGGCCTTGCAGGCCCTGGTGACGGCGCACGCGGCACTCGGCCATAACCATTTCTTCAAGAACAATTATCTGTTCCAGCAGTGGACGGACGCCAGCGCCATCCTCAGTTATCTCGACTTCGCCAAGGGTTACATTGCCCGCTGCGAGGAGCGGCATGGCGTCGATGCGGTGGAAGAGATCCTCGATGCCGCACATGCGCTGATGGAGCAGGGCGTGTTCAGATATCACCGGCCGCCGAAGCTGTCGTCGGAAAAGCAGCGCGAGGGCGTTCGCGAGCGCCTGGAATACGAGGAGCGTTCCTACAATGACCTATGGCGCACGCTGCCGCCTTCGAAGGACGGCGCCAAGCCCCGCGAGACGGACATCATGGCGGAACGCAAGAAATCGCTCAAGCTGCCCGAGGAAAACCTGCTTTATTTCCTGGAGAAGAACAGCCTGATCCTGGAACCCTGGCAGCGTGAGGTCATCCGGATTGTCCGCGTCATCGCGCAGTATTTCTATCCGCAGCGCCAAACGCAGGTGATGAACGAGGGCTGCGCCACCTTCGTGCATTACACGCTGATGAACCTTTTGTTCGACCGCGGCCTGATCGGCGAAGGTGCCATGCTGGAGATCCTGCGCAACCATTCGAACGTGATCTTCCAGCCGGGCTTCGACGATCCGCGCTTTTCCGGTATCAACCCTTACGCGCTGGGCCTCGACATGATGCAGGACATCCAGCGCATCTCGACCGCGCCGACCGCCGAGGACCGCGACTGGTTTCCCGATATCGCCGGCAATGGCGACTGGCGCCAGACCCTGCTGGACGCCTGGGCCAACCATCGCGACGAGTCCTTCATCCGCCAGTATCTGAGCCCTACCCTGATCCGGAAATGGCGGTTCTTTGTGCTTGCCGATGCGGCCAACGATCCGCACTACGAAGTCGCCTCGATACACAATGAGCGCGGCTACGAGAGCATCCGCGCCGCACTCGCCCACAGCTACGATATCGGCGCCAGCCGGCCGGACATCCAGGTGGTGGACGTGGACCTGCTCGGCGACCGGCATCTGCGCCTGCAGCATAAGGTCAAGGACGGCATAGTGCTGGAAGGCGGCAGCCGCGACGCCACACTGCGGCATATCCGCAAGCTCTGGGGCTACGAGGTCAGCATGGTCGCGGTCGACGCGCAGACCGGCGCCACAGTCCACGAACGGTCGACCAGCCAGATCGGGGAATGACCGAACCGGACTTGCCGGCGAAGTCGGGTGTCGTTGCCTTTACCGGATCACCAACCACCCTATCTACGCGCGCACCACGAGGGCATGGTCGGGAGCAGGAACATGCGCGCATTGACGATCGCCACGCTTCTGCTGGTCGCCGTCTCGATGGCGCTCTCGCTCGCGCACGCTCTGGAATTGCCCGGCAAGTTGCGCCTCAAGGAGGCCACCTACAGATCAGTGCAGGCGATCTACTATCCCGGCTTCACGATCGGCGGGTTCGCCGAGATCGGCGGCATCATTGCACTCGCCGTCCTGCTTTACCTGACGCCCTATCCAAGCGCCCGATTCTGGTGGACCTTGGCGGCGTTTGTCTCGTTGCTGGCGGAGCACGCGACCTATTGGTTGGTCACGCACCCCGTCAATAATTTCTGGGTGCAAGACACTGCCCTGCCGAAATCCGCCGCGACGTTCTTTTCAATGTTCTCTCGAAAGCAGACCGGCGACTGGAGAGATTTGCGCAACGTCTGGGAGGCTTCGCATGTCGCCAGGGCAGGCCTGGCGATACTGAGCCTCGTCTCAATTGCTGTCGCCGCGACATTTTTTGCCGAATAGCCCCAGGGATCAAGACGGCGCCCTCGTCCGCCAATTTTGCGGCCACGAACGCTGCATCCGTCAGATCAGGGAACGGAGCCGGCGCCGTATTGTCTTAACGTCAAGCGATCCGGCCGTTCAGCGGTCGGCGCGATGCTTGTTGTGGGCGCTTTCCTGGTGCTCGCCGCGGATGATGTTGCGATCGTCGGGATCGGCAATATCCTTCGGGTCCGATCTGAGCTCGGCACCGCGCCGGAACGCCTCGCGCTCTTGCCTGGTCTTTTTCAAATCCGCTTCCGCGTCGAAATCCTTGCCGGCGTTTTTGGTGTTCTCGCGCTCTTCGATGATGCGCAATTGCTGCTCATGAGTCTTTTTTCCGGCCATCGGTGACCTCCTTCTTTTGATTTTCCGCTTTCCCAGGGTCCAAATTCGCTACAGCCCGAAAGGATAGGTCTCGGGAAGGCCTGTCCCCGCATGTTCCGGCCCAAGCGGCGTCACGGCACTGGTTTCATCGAACCAGACGAAAGCATCGAACTGGCGGGCGAGCGAGGCGTCCGCATAATGGCTGTGGAGCTCGGTTTCGGGCCGGTAGATGACGCCGATAAAGCGTTCCAGCCGGCGCTCCAGAAGCCGTTCGCGCAGCGTGTCGTCGCGCTCGAAGTCGAGCAGGAAAGGCGAGACGCCGCTGTCGTGGCAAAGCCGCTCATAGCTGTCGTTGTGGGAGGGCCGAACCGGTTTCACTTCCATGTCGCCGTCCCAGTCGGTGGCGGCGGCCACCGTCCCGGAATGCGTACTGAGCCCGATCAAGGCAACCTCGTCGCCAAAACGCTGGCGGCAGAGCTGGCCGATATTCAGTTCGTCCCTGACGATCCCCATTTCGGTATAGCGGGCATCGCCGATATGGGAATTATGTGCCCACACCACCGCCTTGGCATTCGGGCCGCGGGCCTGCAGCAGGTGCTCCAGCGTTTCGAACATGTGGGTGTCGCGCAGGTTCCAGGATTGCGCGCCGCCATAATACATGGTGCGGTAATAGCGCTCGGCGGAGGCGACCAGGCGGGCGTTCTGGGTGGCGTCGAGGAAATCGATACCGTCCTGCTGCGCATAGTCGAGCTCTCTGGAAAGCAGTTCCCGGCATTGCTCGAGCACGGCCTTCTCGCATTTCTGGTAACCGGAAGTGAGTGCGACACGGCCATAGGTGGCCGGGTCGTTCTGCCACGGCGTCAGGCAGCCATAGCGTTCGCGCGCGATCCTCGCCGCCTGCGGATCGACCCGGTCGAGATATTGCAGGACCGCCGCAATCGATCCGCCCATATTGTAGATGTCCAGGCCATAGAATCCGGCCCGCCGGGAGGATTTGCTGATCCGCTCATTACGCACTCGCATCCAGTCGACGAACGCCGCGACGTCGGTGTTGCGCCACATCCAGGTGGGAAAGCGCTGGAACGGCGGCGCGGCGCCCGGCCGCGGCGGCCGATGGCGGACATAACGGTCGATCGCCGCGGCATCGGGCCAGTCGGCCTCGACCGCGACGATGGTGAAGCCATGCTTCTCGATCAGCCTGCGAGTGATCGCGGCGCGCGCACGGTAGAACTCCGACGTGCCGTGGCTGGCTTCGCCGAGCAAGACGACGCGGCGGTCGGCAAACCGGTCGAACAGCGCACCGAAGGCCGGATCGTCGAAATCCGGAAGCGGCTCGGCGGCGGCCGCGATCATCTGCGGCAGGCTGCTCCTGCGCTGATGCCGGTGCGGAAGCTCGGCCGCTATCTGGCTGTCGCTGCCTGGCTCGCCCCAGCCTTGCTCGCCGATCAGCGGAACAAACCGCACGCCGCCGAAATCCTCTTCGGTGTAGGTTGCGGCGCCGGTACGGGTGACCTTGAGCAGGCGCTGCGAGTCGAATTCATCGCCGACCGGGATGACAAGCCGGCCGGCGACGTCGAGCTGTTCCTGCAGGGCGAGCGGTGCGCCGGGTCCGGCGGCCGCAACCAGGATCGCATCGAAGGGTGCCGCCTCTGGCCAGCCCTTGGTGCCATCGCCGGTGCGGACTTCGATATTGTCGTAGCCGAGCTTTTTGAACCGTTGCCTCGCCGTTTCAGCTAACGCGGCGTGGCGCTCGATCGTGTAGACGCGTTCGACGATCCGGCTCATTACGGCAGCCGCATAGCCTGATCCGGTGCCAACCTCGAGGACGTGGTCACCGGCTCCGATCTCCGCCATTTCGATCATGAATGCAACGATATAGGGCTGCGATATCGTCTGACCTTCGGCGATCGGCAGCGGCCCGTCCTCATAGGCGAATTCTTCGAAGCCAGGCTCGACGAAAGCCTCGCGCGGGACCTCGCGCATCGCTAGAAGGACATTGCGGTCGCGAATGCCACGGCGGCTCAGGTGGATATCGACCATTTGGTTGCGGGCATGGGAGAGATCGAGCATCTTTCTGCTCCTCCTAGGGCTTCCGCTGCAATCGCCCAAGCTGCTCAACGGCACTTCGGCCGGCTCATATCTCAGGGCCTCGGCGGTCCCCTTGGATTCAAGCAATGCGGTGCATCTTCCTAACCGTTGGCAAGCCCCGAGGTTCCCCAAAAGACCGACCCGCTTTTGTCTGGCGAGGCGCGTTGCAGGATCGACAAGCGGGCGCCGGCCGCGCCGCCCAAACTTATTTCGAGGCAAATCCTTTCTCCGACGCGACGCCACTCCAGATAACGACGGACGAGTGTATTCCGGAGGCATTTCCATGAACGACGAGGCCCGCACCACTACGCACATGACCGGCCTTGACCAGATCGATCTGATGGACCGCTACTGGCGCGCCGCGAACTACATCTCGGTTGGCCAGATCTATCTGCTCGACAATCCGCTCTTGCGCGAGCCCTTGCGGCCCGAGCACATCAAGCCGCGGCTGCTCGGCCATTGGGGCACGACGCCCGGCCTCAATTTCATCTATGTGCATCTGAACCGGATTATCCGCGAACGTGGTCTCGATGTCCTGTTCATCTGCGGTCCGGGTCACGGCGGCCCGGCAATGGTCGCGAACACCTGGCTCGAGGGCACCTACAGCGAGATCTATCCCGAGGTCGGCAGGGGCGAAGGCGGCCTGCGAAAGCTGTTCCGGCAGTTCTCGTTTCCCGGCGGAGTGCCGAGCCACGCGGCTCCGGAGACGCCCGGCTCGATCCACGAAGGCGGAGAACTCGGCTATGCACTGGTCCATGCCTTCGGCGCCGCCTTCGACAATCCGAACCTTGTCGTTGCCTGCGTCGTCGGCGACGGCGAAGCCGAGACCGGCCCGCTCGCCGCGGCCTGGCATTCCAACAAGTTCCTGAATCCGGCATCCGATGGTGCCGTCCTGCCGATCCTGCATCTCAACGGCTACAAGATCGCCAGCCCGACGATCCTCGGCCGCATGGAAGACGAGGCGTTGCGCAGCCTGTTCCTCGGCTATGGCTACGAAACCTTTTTTGTCGAAGGTCATGAACCTGCCGCGATGCATCGCGAGATGGCCCGCACGCTCGATACGGTGCTCGACCGGATCCACTCCATCCAGGAGCCCGCACGAGCCGCGGGCTGGAAGGGAGAGCGGCCGCTGTGGCCGATGATCGTGCTGCGCAGCCCAAAGGGCTGGACCGGGCCGAAAGAGGTCGACGGCAGACGAGTCGAGGATTTCTGGCGTTCGCACCAGGTGCCGGTGTCGAATGCACGCGGCGATGCGGCGCACCGCCAGATCCTGGAAGACTGGATGCGCAGTTACGAGCCGGAAAAACTGTTCGACAAAGGCGGCCATCTCCTGGCGGAGCTCGCGGCGCTTGCGCCAACAGGACCAAGACGAATGGGCGCAATCCCCTACGCCAATGGCGGCCTGCTGAAACAAGACCTGGTGCTTCCCGACTGGAAAGGCCTGGCGCTCGACGTACCGCGTCCGGGCGGTGCTGTCGGAGAGGCGACGCGGACCGTCGGAAGCTATCTTCGCGATGTGATCCGCTTGAACGCCGATGCCAGGAACTTCCGACTGATGGGACCGGACGAGACGTCCTCCAACCGCCTCGACGATGTGTTCGAAGTCACGGATCGTATCTGGATGGAGCGGATCGAGCCTTACGACGTCCATCTTTCCCGCGACGGCCGCGTCATGGAAGTGCTCAGCGAGCACCTTTGCCAAGGCTGGCTGGAGGGCTATCTGCTGACCGGCCGACACGGCCTGTTCTCGTGCTACGAGGCGTTCGTCCACATCGTCGATTCCATGGTCAACCAGCACGCCAAATGGCTGAAGACCTCCGGCGAACTTGCCTGGCGCAAGCCGATCGCCTCGCTCAACTACCTGCTGACCTCGCATGTCTGGCGACAGGATCACAACGGCTTCAGCCATCAGGACCCGGGGTTTGCCGATTTCGTCGCCAACAAGAAGGCCGACACGGTCAGGCTCTATTTCCCGCCCGACGCCAACACGCTGCTGTGGATCACCGACCATTGCCTGAAAACCTACAACCGCATCAACGTCATCGTCGCCGGCAAGCAGCCGGCGCCGCAATGGCTGTCCGCCGAGGACGCGGAAGTGCACTGCCAGGCCGGTGCCGGCATCTGGGAATGGGCCGGGACGGTTGCCAAGGGCGAAGAACCGGATGTGGTCCTGGCTTGCGCCGGCGACGTGCCGACACTGGAGACGCTTGCCGCAGCCGACATCCTGCGCTCGGGCATTCCAGACCTGAAGATCCGCGTCGTCAATGTCGTCGACCTGATGATCTTGCAGTCGAATTCCGAGCATCCGCATGGCTTTGCCGACGACAGATTCGACGCACTGTTCACCAGGGCCAAGCCGGTCATCTTCGCCTATCACGGCTACCCCTATCTCATTCACCGTCTGACCTACCGGCGCGCCAATCACGACAACATGCATGTGCACGGCTTTCGCGAGGAAGGCACGACGACGACGCCGTTCGATATGGTGGTGCTCAACCAGCTCGACCGCTATCATCTGGCACTCGCCGCGATCGCGCGCGTGCCGGGGCTGGCCGAGCGGGCGAAGGATCTTGCCGCGGCGTTGCACGGGAAATTGGCTGAGCACACGACCTATGTCCGCGAACATGGCGAGGACATGCCCGAGATCCAGAAATGGTCCTGGCCGCAGGACGGCGCGACGAGGGCCGGCGATTGATGCGACGATCGATCCTTGCGTTGAATGCCGGCTCGTCCAGCATCAAGTTCGGACTTTACGACCTTGCAGCGTCCGCCGAGCCGGATCTTGCCTCGCGCGGTTCGCTGGATCTGGGCGATGCGCCAAGACTGACCGCGAAAGCCGCCGATGGGGAGCTGCAGTGCGATCGGCCACTTGCCGCGGACGCATCAGGCGACATGGGCATCGGCCAGATGCTGCAGTGGATCGAGAACGAACTTGGCGGAAGGAAACTGATCGCCGCCGGCCACCGCATCGTCCATGGCGGACGCGTGTTCGTCGAACCTGTCCGCCTGACGCCGACAATTATCGAGGCTCTCGACAGGCTGACCCCGCTTGCGCCATTGCACCAGCCACGCAGCCTCGCACCAATCCGGGCGCTTGCCGCGCTGCGGCCCGACCTGCCGCAGGTCGGATGCTTCGACACGGCCTTCCATCGGACCATCGAGCCTCTGGTCAGCCGTTTTGCGCTGCCGCGCCGCTATGAGGCGGACGGCATCCACCGCTACGGCTTTCACGGGCTTTCCTACGAATATGTTGCCGGCCGGCTCAAGCAGATATCGCCCGATCTGGCGGCGAAAAGAACCATCGTCGCCCATCTCGGCAACGGGGCGAGCCTGTGCGCCATGCGCGACGGGCGAAGCGTCGATACGACGATGGGCTTTTCGGCGCTTGACGGCCTGGTCATGGGCACACGCTGCGGCGCCATCGACCCCGGCGTGCTTTTGTACCTGCTGCTGGAACGAGGTGTTTCGGGAGAGGCGCTGCAAGACATGCTCTATGAGGAATCCGGCCTGCTCGGCGTGTCCGGCATTTCCGGCGACATGCGCACGCTGGAGGCCAGCGACGACCGCCGGGCGCGCGAAGCGGTGGAGCTTTTCGCCTTCCGCGCCGGCAGGGAAGTTGCCGCCCTCGCCAACACGCTGGGTGGGCTGGAATGCCTGGTGTTCACCGGCGGCATCGGCGAGCACTCGGCCCCGGCCCGCAAAGCGATTTGCGGCAGGCTTGGCTGGCTCGGCGTGGCGATCGACGAGGCCGCCAACAAATCCCATGAAGCGCTCATGAACCAGACGGACAGCAAGGTCGAAGTCCGCGTCGTCGCAACCGACGAAGAAGGTGTCATCGCCCGCCACACGCGCAAGGTGATGGAGGGGCCCGGCTGAGGCGGATGGCCTCGGCTCAGCTCGAATGGCTCTGCTCGACCAGATGGTATTTGTACCGGTCGCGAATATGCGCGTTGAAGAACCGGCCCTTCGACGAGGCTTTGCGGAATGCCGCGTGGACCTGCGGCGGCACGTCCTCGTAATCATAGCGGTTTCCGCTCGGGACGAACCATACGGAGAGTACCCTCGTCGCCGGCTGGTAATCGATGCTTCTGATCGCAGTTGAAGGCATTCTCAACAGGTCCAATCCACGCCGTCGTGTGAATAACCCTGCACGGAGAGCGAGGTTCCTTCCTGCCGAAGTAGCCTTGCCGCTACGGGCCGGCTTCACCAAATACGGTTGATGCCACCGCTCAAGACATCGGCTGCAGCCCGCCAGGGCGATCTCTTTGCCGCCGCCGACGACCTGCCGGAAGGATTCCGCTACCAGCCCGAACTGATCACGCCGGACGAGGAGGCAGCGTTGGCGAGCCAGCTCGCAACCCTGCCTTTTCAGCCCTTCGACTTCTATGGCCATCTGGCAAACCGGCGGGTGGTCGGTTTTGGGCAGCGTTATGATTACGACCGGGGCGAAGTCGTCGAGGCACCGCCGATACCCGGCTTTCTGCTGCCGCTCAGGGAAAAGGTTGCAGCCTTTGCCCGCTTGCCCGCCGAAACCTTCGTGCAGGTGCTGATCAACGAGTACCGGCCGGGCGCCGGTATCGGCTGGCACCGCGACAAGCCTCATTTCGAGGCGGTCGCCGGCGTTTCGCTGCTGGCCGCCTGCAGCTTCCGCCTGCGCCGGAAAAACGGCACGCGATGGGACCGCAAGACGGTCACCGTCGATCCAGGATCGGCCTATCTGATGACGGGTGCTGCGCGCAACGAATGGGAGCACAGCATTCCGCCGGTTGCCGAGCACCGCTATTCGATCACGTTGCGCACGCTGCGGCCGCAACGCGCTTAAAGCAGAGCGGGAGCAAGCCCGAGCACTGCCCTTAAGAACTGGGCTGAAACAAATTCATCCGTCGCCATGCCGACCGGCAAACTCCGCCAGCATGGCGCGCTGGCCTTTCAGGATCTTGAGGTTGGCTTCAGGCAGGGAGAACCAGCCCGCTCTGTCGACTTCGGCAAATTCCTTCATCGAGCCGGACCTTGGCGGCCATTCCATGACGAAGGTGTTGCTGTTGATGGCGTCGCTGTCGAAATCCGCCTCGACGCACCATGCGATGACGAGCTTGCCGCCCGGCTGCCTGTAGCTGCCAAGGTGTTCGAAAACGCCATCGATGGCGACGCCTAGCTCCTCTTCGGCCTCGCGTTTTGCTGCCGCCAGGTCGTCCTCGTTCTCGTCGACCAAGCCCTTCGGGATCGACCATGCGCCGTCGTCCTTCTTCGCCCAGAATGGTCCGCCCGGATGCACCAGCAAGACCTGGAGATGTCCTTCCCTTCGGCGAAAGATGAGCAATCCTGCGCTGCGTTGGGCCATCCCGCTATTCCCCTGACGAAACTGAAACGAACGTCCGGGCCGGCATATGGAACAGCCTGCCATGGCGGAACGATTTCGGCTCGCAGCCGTTCCGTCCGTTCGACAAATGAGTGATCGACATGGCGACGCCGCGAGCTGCCTGGAAGGGCTTTATGAAAGTCGGATCGGTTTCCTGTGGCGTCAAGATCATTGGCGCCGTCAGCGAGGCCGAGAAAGTGCATTTCAGGATCCTGAACCGCAAGGACGGTCTCCCGGTCAAGAGCGCCTATCTAGACGAGGAGACCGGCGACACGGTCGAGGCGGCGGAGCAGGTAAAAGGCTATGAGGTCGAAAAGGGTGAGTTCATCCATATAGAGCCGGACGAAATCAAGAAACTGAAGATGGTATCGCAGCATACGCTCGAGATCGGCGAGTTCGTGCCCGCCGCCGAAATCGACGCACGCTACCTCGAAAAACCCTATTATCTGGTTCCGGCCGATGCGCCCTCCACGGAGGCTTTCGCGGTGATCCGGGACGCCATGGCCAGGAAGAAAGTGGCAGCCCGCTCCTGCGTCGTGCTGTACCAGCGTGGCCGAGAGGTGCTGATCCAGCCGCTTGGCAAGGGCATGGTGATGACGGAATTACGCAACCACAATGAAGTGGTCGCGGCGGACGCGGTGTTCGAAGGGCTGAAGGCTCGCAAGGTCGATCCCGAGATGCTGGAAATCGCGCAACTGCTGATCGACAAGAAGCCGGCCAAATTCGACCCGTCGAAGTTCGAAGACACTTATGAACAGGCGCTGGTTGCGATGATCGACGCCAAGCGCAAGGGCAAGAAACCGCCCAAGCCGGCACCCGAGCCGAGGACGAACGTCGTCAATCTCGCCGATGTTCTGCGCAAGAGCCTGGCGCAGGAGGGCGGCAAGGCTCCGAACAAAAGTCCGAGGGCGGCGGCGAAACGCAAATCGGCCTGAATGTCCGAAAGCAGATCGAACGGAACCGAAAACACTCGCGCGCATTTAGATGACGTAGCAATCCGTCGGCAATCCAAGCGGAGCGGGGGACTGGTGGACGTCGTTGAACTAAGGACTGGCGGAATCCCGCAAGTTTCTTCCGCCGATCTGATGCAGGCGTTGCCTGTGGCTGTCTACACCACCGACAGACAGGGCTACATCACCTTCTTCAACGAAGCCGCTGCCGATCTCTGGGGACATCGTCCGATGCTTGGCCAGGACCGCTGGTGCGGTTCATGGAAGCTTCGCCACCTTGATGGGCGACCGATGGCGCATGACGAATGTCCGATGGCCGTTGCCTTGCTGGAGGAGCGGGACGTTCGTGGGGGCCGGGCGATCGCCGAGCGGCCGGACGGCCAGTTCATCCCGTTCAGCGCGCACCCGGTCCTGCTTCGCAATGTGCGCGGTGAGGTCGTCGGCGCTATCAACACCCTGCTCGACCTGCGCACCCAGGCGCTGGCTGACGACGCCGGCATGAGGCTCGCTGCCATCGTCGAATCCTCGATGGACGCGATCGTGTCGAAAGACCTGAACGGCATTATCACCAGTTGGAACGACGCGGCACAACGCCTGTTCGGCTACACGCCCGCCGAGGCGATCGGGCGCCCGGTGACGATCCTCATCCCGCCCGACCACCTGGATGAGGAAGCCATGATCATCAGCCGCATTCGCGCCGGCGAACGGATTCCTTCATACGAGACTATCCGGCAGCGCAAGGATGGCACCCTGGTACCGGTTTCGCTCACCATCTCGCCGATACGCGACGGCATTGGGCGTATCATCGGCGCCTCCAAGATCGCGCGCGACATCAGCCCGCACAAGGAGAGCGAACGGCGCATCCGCACACTCATGCGCGAAGTGAACCACCGCGTCAAAAACCAATATTCGGTGATCGTCTCGATGATCCGCGAGACCAGCAAGCTGGCGGGGACGCCAGAGGCTTTCCTTTCACAGGTCCGGGAACGCATCATGGCGCTATCGGAATCGCACGATCTGCTGGTCGATGCCGAATGGCGTGGGGCGACTATCGGCGAACTGATCCATGCCCAGACCAAGGCCTTCGCGACACAGGCCCGTCTGTCGATGAGCGGGCCGATGATCATGCTGCAGCCGAACGCGGTGCAATATCTCGGCATTGCCTTTCACGAGCTGGCCACGAATTCGGTAAAGCACGGAGCGCTGTCGCACCATGACGGACGGGTCGAGGTCGAATGGACCGTGACGCCAGCCGCCGACGGCAGCGATGGCTTCCGCTTTGTCTGGCGGGAACTGGACGGGCCATTGGTGGATGAAAACACGCGACGCGGGTTCGGAACGGTTGTGCTCAAACGCGTCACGCCGCAGGCGCTCAGCGGCACCGGCCGCCTGGAATTCGCCAGGCACGGCATCAGCTGGACGCTGGAAGCGCCGCTACGCTTCGTGCAGATGTCGACGGCTGGCATCGCGGCTGATTGAAGGCCGCTTCACCGGCCGCGGCTTGGCGGCCGTGTGGCAGCACACTCCCCATGGAGGCAATCAGGAGGAGCAGCGATGAGTTGGCTGGGCATCTGGCAAAACCAGTACGGGTCGGTGGTCGAACTGACCAGCGAAGAGGGCGGACGGATCAACGGAACCTTCAGGACGGCGCTGGAGGACAGCGCCTTTTTCGGCATGACGTTGCCGCTGTTGGGAGCCTGCCATGGAGATGTCATCGGCTTCACTTGCGCGGCCGAAGGGCGGGTCGGAGCCGCAGCGGTGAGCTATACCGGCATTCTCAGGGATGGGAAGCTGGAGATGCTGTGGCACACCGTTGCGGATGCCGCTTTGTCGGCGGAAAAGGAAGGTGCCCCGGCCCGAGCCAGGAAACTGCCCGCCTGGCGCGCCTTTGGAACCAGCCTCGACAGTTTTGAACGCGTGTCCTGACGCGTCGCGCCCGCCGCTCGCAAGTGAGGCAGCAGGGTCCCGCGGCGCGTAGGAACTCGCACCGACGATGGCGCGTTGGTGCGCCAGGACATGCTCTGTTCGTTACGGGGTCGACCCAATGAGCGTGCTTTATCGCGCAGCGAAAATCGCCGAACAGGCTCATGCCGGGCAGACGGACAAGACAGGGCGGCCATATATCGAACATTGCCGCCGGCTCGTCGATGCCGTCGAAACGCTCGACCAGAAAGCTATCGCCTATCTTCACGACGTCATCGAAAAAGGCGACGGCTGGAACCGCGACCGGCTTGAGGCGGCCGGGTTCGGGCCGTCCATCGTGTCTGCCGTCGACGCCATGACGCGGCTGCCGAACGAGGACGATGCCGCGTTCGTTCGCAGGGCTGCGGCCAACCCGCTGGCGTTGCCTGTCAAGCGCGCCGATCTTGCCGACAATCTATGGCAGGCACGGCAGATCGGGGCCTCGACGGCGAAATACGAAGACGGCCTGCGCATCCTCAGAGAGGAGTTCGCGAGCTGACGGACCGCTGGCGGCTGTCGCCGATGTGGGTCTACTCGGTGACGTGCGGTGTGTGCCGCTTGTCTTCCGCGGGATCGGCCTCGATCCGCGCCCTGCCGGGATCGAACGCACCGTGGCGGGCGATCGCCAATGCCGGGGTGTCGGGCGTCTCGTAGGCCCACATGAAGTCTTCTGCCGACGAACCGACCGCATGAACCCGCCAATAGCTTGCCGTGCCCTTCAGCGGGCTGTGGCTCGTCGTGTTCGTCTTCTCCAGAAGGTCGAAATAGATGTCCTCGAAGGGTATGTAGAAAACAGGATCATGGCCGTCTTCATAGAGCAGCTTTGCCCGCTCGCTCGACGCAATAATGGCATCGGAGAACCGGACGGTCACGGTTCCATCGAACGGGACAATCCTGAGCGGGCCTGGGCGGGGGGCGGAATCTGCGGCTAAGGACTGCATTCGACTTCTCCGTTGACTGCGCTGCCTTTCCGAAACGTGTTGTTGCCCATCAGGGTTCCAGACCGCCGGCGCGCCGAGCCCGGATGGTGGAACGGTTCTGCAAGGTCGTCGTTGTTTCAGACCTCCGCACGCGCCATAATCGCAATGGCCGCCACTCACCGACTCAACAGCAAATGGATAACATGCTGGATCGATCGCCTACCCTTCCAAGGTCGCTTGGCGCTGCGCTGCGAAGGGAAGTGCCGCGGTTTACGGTACCCGGCAATGAAGTTTCGTGCACCACGGTCGCATCCTACAACGTGCATAAATGCGTCGGCACCGACGGCAGGTTCGATCCGGAGCGGGTCGCGGCCGTGGTTAAGGAACTCGACGCCGACATCATTGCTTTGCAGGAGGCCGACGAAAGAACCGGAAGCAGGCAGGGTTTGCTGGATCTCGCAGCGCTCGAGCGGGACAGCGACCTCGTCCCCACCCATGTCCCGGAAAACCGCCGCAGCCATGGCTGGCACGGAAATCTGATCCTGGCACGCCGCGGCGTGGTCGAAAGCGTGAACCAGATCCGGCTGCCCGGCCTCGAGCCGCGCGGTGCGGTTATCGCGGACCTGGAACTGAAGGGCGTCTCCCTCCGGATCATAGCCGCACATTTCGGCTTGCTGCGGCGGTCGCGCTCGCAGCAGGCCAACGCGCTGGTCGAAGCCACGCACCCGGTTCTGCGGCCAACAATCCTGCTCGGCGACCTCAACGAATGGCGCGTCCGCAACAGGTCTTCGCTGCTGGCCCTGCTGCCGCATTTCGGTCCGATCGATGCGGTTCTGCCGAGCTTTCCGTCGCGCTTTCCGCTGTTTGCGCTCGACCGCATCCTGGCCAGGCCGCCGCACCTGATTTCCAGCATCGAGGTGCACAAGACGCCGCTGGCGCAGCGGGCTTCCGATCATCTGCCGATCAAGGCCCGGCTGAACCTGGACGCGATACGGCAGCCGCGGCTGCAACCAGAATGAACCTGAAGGGTTGTTAGTCAGATTTCAGACGGTTTGCTTCGCTGATGTTTATCGGTGCACTTCATGGATACAGCCATCTCGCGGTTTGCCCGGGACAAGATCGCTGCCGGCAATAGCGGGCTGCTGCTGATCGCCGACAATTATGACGCGTTTGCCGCGCGAATCCTTGCCGCGCGCAGTGCCACAAGCAGCCTCGACCTGATGTACTATCTCTGGCACGACGACCATAGCGGCCGGCTGCTGATGCAGGAGGTCGTCAAGGCGGCGGAGCGCGGTGTCCGCGTCCGCATGCTGCTGGACGATATCAATCCGCGCAACAGCGACGCTGCTTACCTGGCGCTCAACAGCTACAAGAACATCGAGCTGAGGCTGTTCAACCCCAGCGGCATGAGGAACGGCAGCATCTTTCGCTCGCTGGAGATGGTCGCCCGGCTGTTTGCGATGACCCGCCGCATGCACAACAAGGCCTGGATCGCCGATGAGGGCTTGGCCATCGTCGGCGGAAGAAATATCGGCGATGCCTATTTCGACGCTGCGGAGACGAATTTTCGCGATCTCGACCTGTTGCTTCTCGGTCCTGCCGTAGGGCAGACGACGCAGATATTCGAGGCGTTCTGGAATTGCGAGGCGGCAAAGCCGATCCAGCTGCTCAACCCGGCTGCGGTGGGCTCGCGCGCCGATTTCCTCGACAATCTCGACGCGACCGCGGACGGCCAGCTTTTGAACAGCCTCAGTGCCTGGCGCACGATCACGGAGTTCATTGCAGCGCACAGCGACGTCTGCTGGACCAAAGGCGTTCGTGTCATTTCCGATCCGCCGGAAAAGGTGCGCGGCAAAAGGCGCAGGAACTGGCTGACGAAAGAGCTGCTTCCCGCTATCGCGGCGACCAGGCAGCGCCTCGAAATTGTCTCGCCCTATTTCATCCCCAGCCGCACCGGGTTGGCCATCCTGTCGAAGCTGGTGGATCGTGGCGCCGAGGTTGCAATCCTGACCAACTCGCTCGCCGCGACGGACGTCGCCGCCGTGCACGGCGCCTATGCCAAATGCCGCCGCAAGCTGCTTAAAAAAGGTATCCAGCTTTTCGAATTGCAGCCCTTCGACCGCCAGGCCAACATTTCCGTTTTCGGTTCAAAGGGAGCCAGCCTCCACACCAAGGCCTTCACGGTCGACGATACGCTCGGGTTTGTCGGCTCCTTCAATTTCGATCCGCGTTCGGTGTCGTTGAATGCGGAAATGGGCGTGCTTTTCCATGATACCAATCTGGTGATGGAGTTGCGCCGGCTGTTCGAGCACGAAAAGTCACCGCAGACGAGCTATCAGCTGGTCCTGGACAAAGGCGCCTTGCGGTGGCTCGGCATGGCGGATGGCGAGATGCGGCAATATTCGCGTGAACCGGAGGCCAGTCTCTATCGGCGCATCGTTGCAGCGCTGGTTGGGTGCCTGCCGATCGAATCGCAGTTGTAGAAGCGACGGATTTGTCGGAACGCAACTCTTTGTCGGAACGGAACTCGGGGATCACGAGTTGTAACCCGTGTCCGGAGCATGCCGATGAAGACCACGATATACAGTTTTCTTGCTGAGCTCTTGCCGTTCTGGATGGCGCATAAACGCAAAATGCGCGCGGACCGCGCCGCCGAGTGGCCGGCACGACCGGCTGCTGCGGATGACGATGTTCGGCCGTCAGGCGATCCTAATCGAGCAGCACCGGCGCGGCGGCGCAACACGTCCTAAGGGCAGAATGATCCCGCTCCAACTGTCTGGCTAGCCGCATTTCCGCGACGCCGATAATCCCATTTGGCTGCAGAAGCTCTAGCCCTTAGGGCGATCACGCTATCGTCAAGTATCGCTATTCGAAATCCGGCGTTGCCAAGCATCCATTTTGCAGCACGTACGTTAATGTGCACTACAGGTTGCCGCTATAGGTGAGCGCCATGAGTGATAGTGCGATAGAATTCTTGCAGGACTGGATCCACGAAAACGTTCATGTGCCGCCGCCTCCGATCAAGCTTGAAAGGGAGGCGGAAATCCTCGCCAGGGAATGCAAGGAAGAGGCTGCCGATGCCGGCGTACCCATCGAAGACATCGAGGAAGAGGTCGGCGACCTCAAGGACCTGCTCGTCGCCAAGCTTGAAGACGCAGCCGAGGACGAGGCCCGGCAACTCAATGGCCACGGCCAAAAGATTTCTACGCTGGCGGCCGGGCAAAAGCGGGCCGTATGAGGCCGGTCCGAGCGCAGGCAAGGCATCACGAGGTGCGCCGCTTCGGCCTATTGTCCGATCATGTCGTCGACCTCGCCATGGCACGTCTCGCAGGCGACGCCTTTAGCGATATGGATCGAATGATTGAAATAGACGAAGTCGGGGACACTGTTCACCCGCTGCCACTGCAATGGCTGCCCGGAAGCAAGGCTTGCCCGTATCGGCGCCAGCATGTCCGCGTTGGTGAACAGCTGCGAATGGCAGGTCATGCACACCTCGGTCGCCGGCAGACCCGCCGATGACGCAGTCTCGACGCCGCTATGGCAATAACGGCAGTCGAGGCCGAGCTCGCCGACATGGTGCCTGTGGCTGAACGGCACTGGTTGCGCCAACGGCCGGCCAACGCCGGTGAGGAAGTCCGAACGCAAGACGGCGGTACCGCCGAGAGCCGCAAAGATCGCCATGAAACACGCGCCCCACAGAGCGAAGCGTGAAATGCCGTTGGCGCTCCTTGAAAAGACCTGCGGCATTCCCTCGCCAATTTCGCATCCAGCAAACCGTATTCACCCCCCAAAACCCCTAACTGCGGCTGCGTGGGTAAGTTCCGGCTGGGGCAGCGGAGATCACAGAATGGTTACCCCGCCCTGGCCCATCTGGTCGGGCTGATCGGAAACCATCGAACCCTCCATACGTTCGGATGAGGTCACGTTCTGTTTCACCCGGATAAGCATCATGATCATGACCATCCCCCACCCCATCCCATTCGCCGGTCCGGCGTTGCCTTCTGGTGGACGATGTTCGTCGGCGCGCTGCTGACGATCCTCGGCCTGGTGATCGGAGGGGGTGGCGCCTGGCTGATCGCGCTGGGCGGATCCTGGTACTATCTGCCCGCCGGGATTGCCCTGCTGGCCGCCGGCAGCCTGCTGCTTGCCGGCAATGCCGCCGGTGTATGGCTTACGTCCTGACCTGGCTGGCGACCCTTGCACCCGGCAGCCACCATTTCATGGAGACCAGGATCGGCGACGCCATCATTGCCTACGCACTGCCAAAAAGCTGACGCCCGACGATGACGGCTTCGCGGGACGCTTCCATCCTGATCGTCGGCGCCGGCCCGACCGGGCTGACGGCGGCAGTCGAACTGGCAAGGCGCGGCATTGCACCTCGCGTCATCGACCGCAAGGAAGGCCCTACGCCGCTCGCCAAGGCGGTCGGCATCAGTTCGCATAGCCTGGACGTCCTTGAACCGTCCAAAGTCGCTGCCCGGTTGCTCGCCGAGGGATTGAAAATTCGTCGAGCCCGTTTCTACTTCGAAGGACGAGCACTCGGCGAGATCGATTTCTCGATCCTGCCGCACCGCCATAATTTTCTGCTGTCATTGCCGCAGCGCGACACCGAATCGCTGATGACCGACACGCTCAAGGGATTCGGCGTCGACGTCGAATGGCGAAGCACATTTGTCAGGATGGCCGAGCACAAAGGCCGGGCCGAGGTGCGGATCGAGGCGCCAGACGGCCGTGACGAGGCAAGTTTCGACCTTGTCTTCGGAGCCGACGGTGCGCAAAGCACGGTGCGTGATGCCATCGGCATCGGCTTCGATGGCTACACGCATCGGCGGCAATGGAGCATTGCCGACGCCGACATCGACGATTGGCCCTATGAGCCGATGGCCGCCCACGCATTTCTTCACAGGAACGGCGACGTCGGTTTTATCATCCCGATCGGCGAGAAGCGCTATCGCGCGGTTTCAAACAGCGAGGATGCGTTGGCGCGCATCCCCGGCAATTACCGGATCACGCGGTTGTTGCGGGCCGACCGCTTCCATATTCCGGTACGACAGGCGCCGCGCTATCAAACCGCATGCGCCTTCCTGGGAGGCGATGCCGCGCATGTGCATTCGCCGCTGGGCGCGCGCGGCATGAATCTCGGCATCGAGGACGCCGCGTCATTCGCCAGGCGTTTCGTCGACGGCACGCTTGCCGGCTACACAAGCGAACGCCACCCGGTAGGGCAACGGTGGATCACGCTCAGCGAGCGCATCCTGTCGCTGGCCCAATCGGACAACGGCATCATGCAAGGCGTCAGGAACGCGGCCTTCAGCGTCGTCGGCCATCTGCCGCTGCTGCAACGGCCGCTGCTGGAGCGTGTCGCCGGGCTCAAGGAATGACGTGGTCGCATAAACCTTTTCGCCGGACATGCGTTGTTGGGTTTCAAGCCAGGGAGATGACCATGCAGATGAAATCGGAAGTCGCCGGCGAGGCCGCCAAGCAACGGCACATCCAGCGCCGGATCGACGAGAAGGACAAGTCCAAATCCAATGGCAGGCAAAAAGGCGCCATGCAGGCCGGTGCCCGCAAATATCCCGAGCCGCCCTTCCCCGAGCAGCACCAGCCGAAGCCGGGGCATGAATGGGCGATCGAGCCGGCGCCGCTTTACGATGCGCCGTACTATATCGGATCGAAAAAGCTCGACGGCAAAGTGGCCGTCATTACCGGCGGCGATTCAGGCATCGGCCGTGCGGTGGCCGTGCTCTATGCGCGTGAAGGCGCCGATGTGGCGATCGTCTATCTCTCGGAGGATAGGGACGCCAGAGATACCAAAAGGGCCGTCGAAGCGGAAGGCCGGCGCTGCATCCTGATCAAGGCGGACGTCAGCGCCCGCAACCACTGCCACAACGCGGTGGCTGAGATCGTGCAGGAGTTTGGGCGGATCGACGTGCTGGTCAACAACGCCGCTTTCCAGATCCACTCCAGCGATTTCAGCGAGCTGACCGAGGAGCATTTCGACACGACGCTGAAGACCAACCTCTACGGCTATTTCCACATGGCGCAGGAGGCCGTGCCGCACATGAAACCCGGTTCGGCGATCATCAATACCGGTTCAGTGACCGGCATCGAGGGCTCGAAGCAACTGGTCGATTACTCCATGACCAAGGGCGGCATTCATGCCTTCACCCGCGCGCTCTCGGGCAACCTTGTCGAGAAGGGCATAAGGGTCAACGCCGTGGCGCCAGGCCCGGTTTGGACGCCGCTCAACCCCTCGGACAAGGAAGCCGGCGACGTTTCGAAATTTGGCGCCGATACGCCGATGAAACGGCCGGCCCAGCCGGAGGAGATCGCGCCGGCCTACGTGTTCCTCGCTTCGCCGCACTGCTCGAGCTACATCACCGGCGAAATATTGCCGATCGTGGGCGGCTATTGACGGCATGTATTTCATTGCCCTGGCCACTGATTATGACGGCACGCTGGCGCATGAAGGGGTCGTTGCCGAGAAGACGCTTGCGGCGCTTGAACGGTTCAAGAAGAGCGGCCGCAAACTCATTCTCGTCACCGGGCGCGAGCTGCCCGACCTCAAGCGCGTCTTTCCCGAAGTCGCGATTTTCGACAAGGTGGTCGCCGAAAACGGCGCGCTGATCTACACGCCGGCCAGCGAGGAGGAGCGGACGATATCTCCGCCGCCCGCCCCCGAGTTCATCGCCAAACTCAGGAAACGCGGTGTCAAACCGCTTTCGGTCGGACGCTCGATCGTCGCAACCTGGGAACCGCATCAGGCTACCGCGCTCGAGGTCATCAAGAAATTGGGGCTGGAGCTGGAAATCATCTTCAACAAGGGCGCGGTGATGATCCTGCCCAGCGGCATCAACAAGGCGACCGGGCTGACAGCTGCGCTTCAGGACCTCAGACTGTCGCCGCACAACGTCGTCGGTGTCGGCGACGCCGAAAACGACCACGCCTTCCTGCGCGCCTGCGGCTTCAGCGTGGCCGTCGACAACGCACTGCCGGCAGTCAAGGATACGGCGGATCTCGTGACACGCGGCGCGCGCGGAAAAGGCGTCGAGGAACTGATCGCCAAGGTGGTGGAGCGCGATCGCGAGCTTGTGCCGAGCCGCGACGGCATTGTGCTTGGCTCGGAGAATGGCAAGGAGGTGTATCTGTCGCCAACCGATACGGTGCTGATCGCCGGCAGCTCCGGCATCGGCAAATCGACCCTGGCGACCGCACTGACGGAGCGCTTCGTCGAGAGAAAGTTCCAGTTCTGCATCTTCGATCCGGAAGGCGACTATGACGGCCTCGAAGGCGCCGTCCGGCTGGGCGACGGCTCGAACGCGCCGACGAAGACGCAACTGCTCGATCTCCTGGAGAAGCCGGACAACAATCTGGTCGTCAATGGCCTGGCGCTGCGCGTCAACGAGCGGCCGGACTTCTTTGCCGACCTGCTGCCGGGCCTTGGCGGTGTTCGCTTCCGCACGGCACGACCACACTGGCTGATCATCGACGAGGCGCATCACCTCTTGCCGAAGCGGCGCGACGACACGCCAATGGTGCTGGCCATGGAATTGCCGGGCACGATCCTGATCACGGTTCATCCGGACGCGATCTCAACCGAGGCATTGCGGCTGGTCACCGCCGTCATCGCACTCGGCCCCAAGGCAAAAAAGGTCATCAAGACGTTCTGCCGCGAGACCGGCACCGAACCGCCAAAGGACAAGGACCTGAACTCTCCAAAAGACCAGCGCGTGCTGTTCTGGCGGCCGCAGGCGCGCAAGAAACCTGCCATGGTCGAGCCGATCGAGCCGCGGCAGTCGCTCAAGCGCCACAGCCGCAAATATGCCGAGGGCCAGCTCGACGAGAAGGGCAGCTTCTATTTCCGCGGCCCCGACAATGCGATGAACCTCCGCGCCCATAATCTGATGATTTTCGCCCAGATCGCCGAGGGTATCGACGACAGGACCTGGGAACATCATCTGCGCGCCGGCGACTATTCCGAATGGTTTCGCCACCAGATCAGGGACAAGGAACTGGCGCGCGAGACCGCTGAAGCGGAGAAAGACGGCAGACTTTCGGCGCAGGAGAGCCGCAACCACATCCTGGACGCAGTGCGCCGCCGCTATACCGCGCCCGCCACCGCGCCAAAGGAATAGCTGCAACGCCGCCCCGCCGTGGAACCTCATCCGCCAAACGAGATTGTGTTCTATCGGGCGCCAGATCTATTCAATGCTGAATAATTGCCCGAAAGGAGACGATGGATGAGCAACGACCGGGACAAGGATGGTCCTGTCTTTTCAGCGGAACAGGCGCGGCAGGGTGAGATCATCCTGCGGACGCGGGCGCGCCGGATCATTTTCATCGTCGGCCTAGTGGGTCTCGTCTTGCTGGCATTGCTGGTGTGGTGGATTTGAATTCCTGACGGCTGGAGCAAGATCATGAAATCACAGCTTGTTGCCGAAAGCGCCGGACAGAGAACGTTCGTCGTTGTGCTTGATCCCGGCGAAGAGGCGTTTGCGCAGCTGACGTCATTTGCGGTCGACCGTGGCGTCGGCGGCGCGTCGCTGACCGCGCTCGGCGCTTTCGAAAGTGCAACCGTCGGCTGGTTCGACCCTGGAGAAAGGACCTACCGGAAAATCCCCGTCCGGGAACAGTGTGAATTGCTGAGCGCGATCGGCGATGTTGCCATCGGCGACGACGGCAGGCCCAGCTTGCACGTCCACGCAGTCCTTGGATTGAGTGACGGCACCACGAGGGGCGGTCATCTGCTGGACGGAATCGTGCGGCCGACGCTCGAGGTCACATTGGTGGAGACGCCTGGCCATCTGCGCCGCAGGCACCGTCCCGAACTCGGCGTCGCCCTGATCGACTTGGAGGCTTGATCCGAGCCGATCACTTCGTTGATTTGACTGCGGCCGTTTCGGGTACGACCTCCCAACCGAAGACGCTGCGGCCGCCGAGCAGATGCGATTGCTCGAACTCCCCGGCGACGATTTCCTTCAGGCTTGGGCCGGTGACATAGCGCTCGACCTGCCTCGACTGGTCATCCAGCCGCCGCAACGCGCCGATCTCTTCGTCACGGCCGAGCCTGGCCTTGTGGACAGCCGACTTCAGCACGCCGATCGTCTCGTCATAGACCTTCAGCGGCACCGGAAACGGGTGCCTGTCCTTGCCGCCATGCGCCAGCGAGAAGCGGCCGGGATCGGAAAATCGGCACGGCGCGCCATGCACGACTTCGGCGACCAGCGCCAGCGCCCGCACTGTGCGCGCGCCGACATTGGGCACCAGGAGAAGCCCGGCGAAATCCGTCGGGCCGCGCTCGGCCGCCGCGGCGATGTTGCCGTGCAGGCGGCGCATGACGACATCGCTTTCGCGTACATCGTGGTGCGCCGGCATCACCAGATGCGGCAGCAGCTTTTGTGCCGGCTCCGGCGCTGGCGCCGAACCCCGCTCCAAAGCGGCAAGCTCCCTCACGATGCGATCCGGTCCAAGGTCGTGCAGAAGGTCCAGTTGTCCCTGGCGCGACGCTTCAGCGCGGCGGTCGGTCAGGTTGACGATTTCGCCCTGGTTGGCGCCCTCGATGGCAGCATGCGGCTGGTCGACAAAGCTCTTCAGGCCTTCGGACAGCCAGTGATAGCGGCGCGCCACCTTGCTGTCGCCGTTCATGCCCTGCTGCACCACCACCCAGTTGCCGTCGTCGGTGACGATAAAGCCGTGCAGATAGAGATCGAAACCGTCCTGGACCGCGGCGCTGTCCACCTTGGCGACAAGCCGGCTGGCAGTCGCGAGGCCTTGCCCGTCGAGGCCGACACGCTCGCCGATCAGGGCAAGCTCGTGCGGGGTCTTGCGCGAATGCGCGCCGCGGCCGCCGCAAACGTGGATGCCGAGTTCGCCGGAGAGCGGCGACAGACCGCGCTTCAACGCTCCGACGACGCTGGTGGTGATGCCGGAGGAATGCCAGTCCATCCCCATCACGGCGCCAAAAGACTGGAACCAGAACGGATGCGCCAGCCGGCGCAGCAATTCATCGCGGCCGTAATGGTGGATGATCGCCTCGCACATGACCGCGCCAAGCCGCGTCATGCGGTCGCCGAGCCATTTCGGCACGCGCCCGCCGTGAAGTGGGAGATCAGCACTTCCCGATCGCTGTGCCACGGTCTTTTGCTTGCTCCTTGAGTCCTGCCTCGACAGATAGGTATCGAAAGGGGTGTGGAGAAGCTATGGCCTGATTCAGGCCGCGATCGTTGCGAGCCGCTAGAGCAATTCCAGGAAAAGTGTGAAACGGTTTTCCGTCCGGGATTGCGCAGAAACAAAGAGATAGAGCGTTTCGGCGTTTCCGTGAAACGATGAACCGCTCTAGCGGGCAGGTTCGCTGAGGAGATCAAACTTCTGGATCTCGCAATGCTCGCCCACCGATTCCAGCAGATCCATTGGCGGTGCCCCAGTGTCCGGCCGCCTCCAACTGATCTCGAACGAGAAAACAGGGTCTTTGAGATCCGGGCGCCTCTCTATCGCGACGAGGCGTGCCCGGTAGCCAAGCGGCCCGATCATCGTATCGAGTTCCTGTCGGGCTGCGGCCTTCCAGGTCAGTGCCAACTGGGCATGGTGTTCGCGCGACATTCGAAGGTCCACCCATTTCAGGACCAGCAAGGTGGCCAGCGTCAGCGCCGTGCCGGCCGCGCCCAAGCCGTATTGGCCACCACCGAAAGCCAATCCGATCGCCGTCATCACCCACAACGTGGCCGCCGTGGTGACGCCGCTGACAAGATTGCCGCGGCGAAGAATGGCGCCACCGCCGATAAAGCCGACGCCGGTCAACACGCCCAGCGGAAAGCGCAAGACGTCCATCGATGCAAACGAATCCGGGTGCTTGCCAACGGTCTCGAGCAGAATACTGGCCTGGATCATTGTGATGGCGGCGGCCAATCCGACCAGCACGGTGGTGCGTAGCCCCGCCGCGTGCCCGCGCGCCTCGCGGTTGAGGCCTATCAACAGGCCGGCGAGCGCGGTCAGAAGCAGTCGTGCCGCGATGTCCTGCCAGACCGGAACAACGAGGAGCATCGCGGTCACCCGTCAGGCCAAGCGCTGCTGGCCAGGAATAGCGCCATGGTCAAAGCGAACAAGGGCAAGAGCGTCTTCATCGCAAATTCTTTTCGTCGATAAGCAACAAACGATGCGCTTGGATTTTGGTTGCGCCGCCGACGATTCACCCCGGCGATGGGCAGCGGCGGAACAAAACCTTCGGCCTGCGGGTTGGTGGGTTCACACCAACGAAGGATTTGCAGTCATGGTCCGCTTGCTGCTTGCCGGAGCCGTCGCTTATCTGGCCTATCGCATCACCAAGGAGATCGGCGGGACCGACGAGGTTGATCCGCTGTCGCCTTCGCCCGAGCAAACCGGCCGCAAGGCGCCGAGGCGGCAAAGCGGGGCACAGAGGAATGGCCGACGGCGGTAGCGAATGCCGTAGCGGCGGCGCGGACCAGCCATGACCGCATTTCCGTTGCCGCTCGACCTTCGTCCGATGGAAGCCAAAGCCGCCGATGCAATCCCTGGCGGCGACGGGCTTTGGCAATACGAGCCGAAATGGGACGGGTTTCGCTGCCTCGTGTTCAAGGGCGACGATGCCGTCGATCTGCGTGCAAAATCGGGCAAGCCGCTTGGCCGCTATTTTCCCGAACTGGTCGCGGTGCTGCGCGATGTGAGCTCGCGACGGTTTGTGGCCGACGGCGAGATCATCATCGAGGTCGACGGATCGTCCTCGTTCGAGGCCCTGCAAATGCGCCTCCATCCCGCCGAAAGCAGGATCCGCAAATTAAGCCTCGAGACGCCCGCCATGCTGATCCTGTTCGATATGCTGGCCGAGCCCGGCGGCAGGATCATCATCGAAGAGCCTCTCACCACCAGGAGGCAGGCGATTGGGGCCTTTGTCGCTTCGGCGGCACGGCCCCAACTGCACCTGTCCAAATATACGCACGACGCCGCCACCGCCGAGCGCTGGCTGCAGGGCGCCGGCCACGGCTCGACCGACGGTGTTGTTGCAAAACTGATCGCCGGGCCATACCGGCCCGGCGAGCGCGCCATGGTCAAGGTCAAGCGGCTGCGCACTGCGGATTGCGTGGTCGGCGGCTTTCGCTATCTCGCCGGCAGCAACGAAGTCGGATCTCTGCTGCTCGGCCTCTACAATAACGAAGGCAGGCTGGATCATGTCGGATTCACCTCGACCATCGGCAAGGACGACAGGGCGGCGCTGACCAGACGGCTGGAAAAACTGCGGGCCAAACCAGGTTTCACCGGCAAGGCGCCGGGCGGACCAAGCCGCTGGAGCACGGAGCGGAGCGGACAATGGGAACCGATAAAGCCTGAACTGGTGGTCGAGGTTCGGTTCGACCATGTGACAGGCGACCGGTTCCGGCACGGAACCAAGCTGTTGCGCTGGCGGCCGGACAAGGAGCCGCGGCAATGCACGTTCGAGCAGATCGAGTAAGTCCGATCCGAGGCACCGCTTCAAGGCGCTTGCTGCCCGTTCATGACGGACCAATGCAGAATTTCACCGGTTCGCCGCGGCCAACCGAGCCTTGGCAACCAAGGCTCGGTTGCGGTTTTGAAATCAGGCAGCTTCCTGCATGGCGCGCTCATTGACGCCGCTTTCGCCGAGCTTGGTAAGCGCTTCGTCGGTCGCGACCTCTTCCTTGAGAGTTGCCCTGAGCAGCTCGACAACGTCGCTCTTGCCAAGTTCTTCCGCCCACGCGATCAAAGTGCCGTAGCGAGCGATCTCGTAATGTTCGACAGACTGCGCTGCGCCGACAAGTCCGGCGTCGAGTGCAGGAGCACCACTATACTCCTCGAGCATTTCCGAGCCCTCTTCGATGATGCCGTCAATGGCCGGACAGGTTTTGCCGCGGGCCGGCTTGCCGAATTTGTCGAACACCTCCTCGAGGCGGTCGACATGTCCTTCGGTTTCCATGCGGTGTTTCTCGAAGGCGGCGGTCACTTCTTCCGACTCCGCGCCCTTGGCCATTTTGGGCAGCGCTTTCAGTATCTTCTTCTCGGCGTAGTAGAGGTCTTTGAGCCCGTCGAGGAACAGATCCTCAAGGCCCTTGCTTGCCGCCTTCGCGGCCTTTTTCGTAGTCGCCATGATCCTCTCCCGAATGGTTGGTGCCGCCTCGCAAAGTGGAGGCGTCCGATAACCCTCCGACGGGAAACAAGTTCCCTGACGGTCCGGCAGCTTTGCAAATTTTTCCGACCCGCCGTGTGGTGTCGCAGGGGCCTTCGACCTGCGGCAGCAATCGGCCAGAAAAGCGCCGTCAGCGCTCGCCGATATGCTCGACCAGGCGGGTATATTCGGCCTCGGCCAGGCCGTAGCCGCCATCCGCCAGTGCGACGAGACCATCGCGATCGCGGATGATAATTTCGCCGCGGCGGGACCGGATGAGCCCTCGCCCCTCGAGCAGCTGCAGCGCGACCGTTACACCCGGGCGCCTTACGCCAAGCATGATCGACAGGAATTCGTGCGTGATCGTCAGCCGGCCGCCGTCCACCCGATCGTCACACATGAGAAGCCAGCGCGCCAGCCGGTCTTCAAGTTTCGATCGCGCGTTGACCAGCGCGGTATAGCCAGTCTGGACATGCAGATATTGCACGTAGCGCAGCAAGAACAGCCGCAGCGTCGGGCTTTGCGTCAGCGCCGCCTTGAACGGCTCGGCGTCGATCCTGGCAGCTTCTCCCGCCAGCTGCACATAGCAATCATGGACCGTACGGTCGTCGCCCATTATCAGGGCCGAGCCGGTCATACCTTCCAAGCCGACAAGGCCAACTTCCGCATCGCTGCCGTTCGGCATTTTCGCAACCACCGAACCGATGCCGTCCTCGAGGAAATAAATGGCCTCGATAGGCGATCCGGACACTTCGAGCGATTGCCGTAACTCCAGCGAACAGCGCTCGATGTGCGGCTCGAGAGATGCGAAATCGCCGGCGCTCATTCGGCGCAACAGCTTGTTTTTGTACGGATTTTTATTGGAATTTGCTGGATCAGACATAGCTGGGCCCAAAACAGGGCAAGAGCCTTTTTATCTCCCAGCCGTCCGCGCCCGGTATAACCTGCGGACGATAACGCTTATATAAGCACTGAAAGGTATGGAGCCTACTAAATAAAAAAATGAATCGATGCACGGCAGTTTCTCCTGCCGCTTGCCTACGAAAACATCCGACTGAAAGTTAGAGTTGGAAACGTACCAAAGTCGGTTTGGTACGAAAACGACAATTGAGATCGCCGGGCTCGAAAAGAGCCCGTCGCGAGGGATGCAACGGGCTCCATTCGGGCGTCGTGGGCTACGCCCAGTGATCCAAATGAGGGGTGGGTTGGATCGCAGCAACAATGCAGGTGCAAGGCAGTCGTTCCCAAACTGTCTGCTTGGTAATTTCCGTACATTGAGTTTGGACGAGAGCGGCGCTAATTGAATTGGAGTCGTCCACACAGGCACGGCGAGTGGACGCTTGAAAGACGCTTCGCGCTTTCGCCCTTTTCAAGGGAGGATGGCATGCCGATGCAAGGTGCAGCAACTCCAGCCGAACTGAGCGTGCTGAGAAAAGCGCTCGACGACTGCTGCCGCGAGTTGGGTGTTGCGGACGACAGTCCTGTCCGCGAGCGGTTGGCAGCCCGTATCATGTCGCTGTTCAACGAGGGTGTGCTCAACGCCGATCTGAAAGAAGCGCTGGCCGCCGATCGCCAACAATAAGCTGCTGCTATGGTGGCGTCCTCGGCGCCGAAAGGTTCGGCACCGAGTCGCCCTTTCTAGCCAGGGTCCCGGTTTGCCAAGGATCTTGGAAATCTAGTCTTTTCACGACAAAAACGCCCGGCGCTAATTACCAAGCGGCAGGCGTTTTTGTCGCGAGCGTGACACTAACGCGTGTCGCGTTTGGCCGGCCTCATGCGACGCGCTTACTTCCTGTTTTATGCATGTCGTTATCACAAAACCGCTGCACACTTTTGCACGACATGCATCAAATGCGCCCAAGCAGGACCAGGATAATGACGATAAGCAGCACCAAGCCGAGGCCGCCACCACCGTAATAGCCGGTGCCATAGAACGGTCCGCCGCCCAAGCCGCTGAAGCCGCCAAGCAAGGCAAGGACCAAGATGATGATGAGAATGGTTCCAAGGCCCATGATGTCTGCTCTCCTTGTTTGCGCTGCCGCCATTCGCATCAGCGCGTCGCATTGTACAAAGGTATGAACTCACAAGGAGCATTCCTGTTCCGGCGGGACGGTAAGGCGTACGCTCATGCGGCGAGCAAAATGCCGGGCCGGGCCGTCAGAAAAGTCCACAGATGCATGCCCGCGGAGAATGGCATGGCGGCCGCCTTGAACACCCAAGAACATGCTGAAATTCATGGGGAATTTGTCGGAACCTTCGCCCGCCCGAACGGTTGTTTTCGTAGTCGCAACGCGACGACCCTCGTAAAAAGGAGAAGCATCATGCTCACGAAAATTCTCGCAGCTTCGGCGCTTACGATCGGTCTGGCCACGTCAGCGATGGCCCAGAACGTCGGCGATCCCTCCGGAGCCGCTGCCGACGGCAGCGGGCGGACGATAGTAGTCCCGGATAATGGCGGCCCTGACACCGGCACGGATTCGACCATCACCAACAGCATTCGCGATTTCTCAACGACGAATTCGAATGCCGACCGGAATTGCCCACCAGGCCCGCAGGGGGCTCTGCCCGACGCGACCGGCAAGTCTCCGGGCACGATGGCGCCGACGGTGAACGACAACCACTGCGGCAAGTAAGCGCCCGGTTTATCATAGTCTGTGATGAGGCTGCGGAGCGTACGCTCCGCAGCTGTCTAACGGCAGCGGTGGTCGAAGCTGACCGCGATATCCCGACCGTCCAGCGCCCGAACGATGAAGCCAACCAGTTCCTCGTCGGTTTGCCGGAACCAGGGAAAGCGTTTGCGCAAATCGGCTATGACGACAGTGGTCGAGAGAATGTCGCCCGAATTGTAGTCGGCCATGACGATATGAACGGCTTTGTCGGTATCAATACCGATTCCAAGCGGCGACTTGATCTGCCCCACGGAAG
This sequence comes from Mesorhizobium sp. M0601, assembly GCF_040320845.1. NCBI lineage: Bacteria > Pseudomonadati > Pseudomonadota > Alphaproteobacteria > Hyphomicrobiales > Phyllobacteriaceae > Mesorhizobium > Mesorhizobium sp. M0601. The sequence goes on along the minus strand of NZ_JAMYQK010000047.1, from coordinate 5,540 downwards.
CCTCCACCCATCTGTCCCGGCAGACGATAGCAAGACTGCGGCAAAGCGAAAGAGCTTGTACGATTCCGTACGGTCCTACGGGTTGCGTTGCACTTTGCAGGACCCAGCCGGCGTCCTCTATTTTTGTATTTTTGTGTTATCCAAATCATTTGTTTGGCTCGCGGCGGCTGTGGCCACTGCGACCAGGCAACCTCGTCGCAGCTTCCGCGTTGAGCCATCGGAGGGATGACATCAGCCTCGGAGAACCCCCATGAAAACGCTTCTATCCATCACTGCGGCAGCGATGATGGCCGGCGCGCCTTTGGCTGTTTTTGCCCAATCGGCGACGCTGACGCCGCTGACGACCGACACCATGAGCAAGGTTGACACCGCGACATTCGTCAAGACCGTGCCCATCGCCAATACATTTGAAATCGAATCGAGCCGACTTGCGCAGACGCAGGCGACGGCTGACGATGTGAAGGCCTTCGCGGCGCAAATGGTCACGGACCATACCAAGGCCGGCGAGGACTTCAAGGCGGCGCTCAGCAGGGGGCAGACGACTTCGGCCACCGCGCCGGCCGGCCCGTCGCTGGACACCAAGCACCAAGCGCTGCTCGACCAACTCAAGGAGGCCAGCGGGGACAGTTTCCAATCGAAATATATCGACATGCAGACCCAGGCGCATAAAGAAGCGGTGGCGCTGTTTTCCGCTTACGCGAATTCCGGCGACGATCCGGCGATGAAGGAGTTTGCCAAGAAGACGCTGCCGGTGCTGCAAATGCACGAACGTCACGTCAAGGACCTCGCTGCCGCACATCAATGAGAGCGAAGAGTGCCTTTTGCAAACGAAAGGCCGCCCCACACACGGCCTGTGTGACGCGGCTGTCGTCCGGCCACACGGCCGGGAACAAAGCACCGAGAGTGCCGTTATTTACCCGGCTTGTTCGGGGAGGATCCAATGGAAGGCGGCGTTCGCGGGGCGTCAAGGATAGTAGCGCCGGCTTTCGGCGCCGTCCTGGTCGCCGCTGTCACAGGCTGAAATCGCTTTCCGAACGGGACAGGCTGCCTTCATGCGCTACGGCGAGATATTTGCAAATGTTACGGCACTCATGTTGCTGGCCTTGATGATTGGCGGCGTCTTCGTCCTGTTTGGAGAGCCGCTGTGGCCGCGGCACTACGCGAGAATGGTGCTGGTTACGGATATCGATGCCATGACCACCGCGTCAGTCCGAACAAGCTGCCTGCCCAGTCCCTGCCTGCCCGACACCATCGATCATACCGTGCTCACTCCTCGCCCCGAGGACGGACCTTGATTTGCGATTTGCAGACGCTGGAGCTGGGTACGGAAAAGCCCGCCGCGCAGCTCGGGCGGCGGGCTTTTTTGGTGAATCAACCCACGGTAGACCGTCTGGCCACGACTAGGTCAGGATAATCACGATCTTGTAGGTATTCGGGTCGACGATGACGATCCGGCCGTCGGCGAGCACGAAATACTCATAGCCTTCGTAAGCCGGAACGATCTTGACGATGCGCGCCGGCAGACGATGCAGCCGGACCTTCTTTCGCGGGACCTCGACACCGACGGAGATGTCGAAATCGACGTTGGAAACGGGTTGGACGTTCGTCTCCTTGATGACCTGAGTGATCTCTGTCTTCTGCTCAACGGTCACATTGCTGATGGAAGCGGTCGAACTCTGGTCCTGCTGGGTAGAAGTATTGCTCTGAGCCTGGTTTGTGGTCGTGGTCCCAGCCTTACCCTGAGCCTGCTGTTCGGTCTGCATCTTGGAGCTGCCCTGAGCCTGCTCGGTGGTGGTGGTTCCAGCCTTGCCTTGGGCTTGCTGATCGGTCTTCAGTTTCGGTTTGCCCGTGGCCTGCTGCTCAGTCGTAGCACCAGCCTTGCCCTGAGCCTGCTCGCCGGTCTTCAGCTTCGGTTTGCCCTGCGCCTGTTGATCAGTGGTGGCGCCGGCCTTGCCCTGAGCCTGCTCGCCCATCTTGGCGCCGTTCTGGCAATTGGCAGTGCCGGCTGCACAATTGGCGCCGGACTGGTCGTCGGTCGACTGCTGCGTCTGGGCAAGTGCAGCTCCGCAGCTGACGCTGATTGCTAGCATGCTGGTGATCAGAACGCCCTTCATGAGAGATCTCCTTGGAAAATGCGTCCCTTCACCGCGTAAAACCGCGGCTAAAAAACTTTGTTCCAAACTAATGGAGCGAAACGGCAAGCGATCCGAGTGGCGGAACAAGCTCCACCTGATGACGTTACCGGCCTATAGCGACCCCGCTGCGAACAGCATGACGCGGCGCAGCGTAGAGGTGGCTCACCATGAAAGGAGACGATCATGAGAATGCATCTTTCGGCAGCCGCGGCTGGGTTCTTGCTGCTTGCGGGTATTGGCGCCGCTGCCGCTCAGGACGTGGTCATCGAACCGCAGCAGGAGACGATCGTACGCGAGTATGTGAAAAAGCAGCCTCTGGCGTCCGTCCAGCTTCCCGGCGTGGAGCTCAATGTCGGCTCGACCCTGCCCGATACCGTCGAGCTTCATGAGGTTCCCGACGTCAAATACCGCTATGTCGTCGTCGACAATCGGACCGTCCTGGTCGATCCTGGCACGCGCAGGATTGTAAAGGTCATCGAGTGAGCAAGCGCGTCGCTTTGAAGGGACATGCGGCGCGTCCAGCATTGTCGACATCCCACACTGCTGCCCGTGTTGGGCATTCGGACGCAGAAAGGCCCGCCGCTTCGAAGCACGGCGGGCCTCATAGCGGAGACGACGTCCGGACAATTTCTGAACCAGCATTGGCTTAGAACGCATGATCCCAGCACGCCCTGTGCTCGCCAGGCCCGAAACTTTGAGAGAATATTCCTGGCTTCGCATTTCGCGGGAAATACGGTGCTTTGATCCGGCGGTCAGCATTCCCGATGATGCCAGCAAGGCTTGGCACTCCGCCTGGCCGCAACGACTTCAGAACCGACGGGATAGATCATGTCTGGGAATACCAACACTTTGCTCTCATTTCTCTCCGCAAGTATAAACCGGCGCGCCGGTCTCGCTGTACTTTTCGCGTCGGCGGTTGGGATTGTCGGCCTTGCTGCGCCGTCGTTCGCCGAAGACAAGACGGCGGTCAAGGTCGGCATCATGAGCGGCGAGGACGAGGATGTGTGGCGCGTCGTCACCGCCCAGGCGGCGGAGAGGGGGCTGACGATCGAGACCGTGGTGTTCAACGACTACACCCAGCCGAATGAAGCACTCGAGCGTGGCGAAATTGACGCCAACGCCTTCCAGCACAAGCCCTATCTGGACAACCAGATCAAGACGCAGGGCTATCACATCGTCCCGGTCGGCTATACCGGGGTCTGGCCGATCGGCCTCTATTCCAAGAAGTACACGAAGATTGCCGACCTGCCCGAAGGCGCCGTCATTGGCGTGCCGAACGACCCGTCCAATGAGGGCCGCGCACTGCGCGTTCTGCAGAGCGAAGGTCTGATCAAGCTCAGGGAAGGCACCGGCATTCTGGCGACGACCACCGACATTGCCGAAAACCCGAAACACTTGGTCATCAAGGAGCTGGACGCAGGCATCGTCGGGCGCTCGGTGGAAGACCTCGACGCGGCCGTAGTCAACACGGATTGGGCGCTTAAAAGCGGCCTCACACCGGAGAATCGCATCGCCCAGGAGGCGGTGGCCGACAATCCCTACCGCAATTTCATCGCGGTCAAGGCCGGCAATGAAAACCAGCCCTGGGTAAAGACATTGGTCGCCTCCTATCAGAACGAAAAGGTGAAGGCCGAATTCGATCGGGTCTACAAGGGAACCGGCATCAGCGCCTATTGATGCCGAGCTCGACTGGGCGCCGAAGCCCGGCATGGTAAAGCGGTCCGCGCTTCAACGCGGACCGCGATCGCGTTTGCGGGACACCAATACAGGAACTTTCATGAACCAGCATTTCGCCTCGGTCATCGAAGTCATGCATCCCGTCGGCGGCCGCTCCGCGGGACCGAACGATGTCGTGCGCCTCATCGAGCTGAAGCGCCGCTTCGGCGCGACAGCGGCGCTGGACGGCGTGTCGCTCAGCGTGCGCCAGGGCGAGATCCTCGGCATCATCGGCCGCAGCGGCGCCGGCAAGTCGACACTGATACGCTGCCTGAACGGCCTGGAGCGGCCGGATTCAGGACAGGTCTACATCGAAGGCCGCGACATCAGCCGGCTCGGCGAGCGCGAATTGCAGCCGCTGCGCCGGCGCATCGGTATGATCTTCCAGCATTTCAACCTGCTGTCCGCCAAGACCGTCGAAGACAATGTAGCGCTGCCGCTCAAGATCGAAGGCCGGCCCAGGGCCGAACGCCTGGCGCGCGCCGCCGAGCTGCTCGAGCTTGTCGGCCTGTCGGAGAAGGCGAAAGCCTATCCGGCGTCGCTGTCGGGCGGACAGAAACAGCGCGTCGGCATTGCCCGGGCGCTTGCGGCGCGCCCGGCGCTACTTTTGTCCGACGAAGCGACCTCGGCGCTCGACCCGGAGACGACGCGCTCCATCCTTGCCTTGCTGAGGGACATCAACCGGCAGCTTGGCCTGACCATCCTGCTGATCACGCATGAGATGGAGGTGATCCGCTCGATCGCCGACCGGGTCGCGGTGATCGACGCTGGGCGGATCGTCGAGCAAGGGCCGGTGTGGTCGGTCTTTGCCGACCCGAAATCGGCGATCACACAAAGCCTGCTCGGCGGCATCCGGCCGCAATTGCCGGCGGAGATCGCAAGCCGGCTAACGCAGAACGCCGGCGTGGAGGCGATCCTCAGGATCGACGTGGCCGGTGAGGCCGCCCGAAGCCCGCTTTTGTCCGATCTTGCCTCGGCAGTTCCCGGCTCGTTCCGCCTCGTGCATGGCGGCATCGATCACGTCCAGCAGCAGCCTGTCGGGACACTGTTCGTGGCGGTCGCCGGCACCAATGAAGCTCACCTGGCAGAGGTGATCGCGTTCTTGAAAGCCCGCCAAGCGCGGGTGGAGGTGCTTGGCCATGTCGCCGGTTCTGTTTGAGCTTCTCGTCCGTTCAATCTGGGAAACGATCCTGATGACGGCCGCCTCCGGCCTCGTCTCGCTGGTTTTCGGGCTGCCGCTCGGCCTGGCGCTGGTCGCCACCGACCGCGGCGGCATCGCCGAAAACCTGTGGGTGAACCGCGCGCTTGGCGCTGTCATCAATGGCTTCCGCTCGGTGCCTTTCATCATCCTGCTGGTTGCGCTGATCCCGGTGACGCGGCTGATCGTCGGCACCTCGATCGGCACCTGGGCAGCGATCGTGCCGCTGTCGATCGCGGCGACGCCTTACTATGCCCGGATCGCCGAAGTGTCGCTGCGCGAGGTCGACCACGGGCTGATCGAGGCAGCACGCGCCATGGGCGGCAACCGCTGGACGATTATTCGAGAGGTGCTGGTGCCGGAAGCGTTGCCGGGCATCGTCGCCGGCTTCACGGTGACGCTGGTGACGCTGATCGGCGGGGCCGCGCAGGGCCGGGGGCCCGCGGCCCCCCCGCCGCCCGCGCACCCCCAACCCCAACCCAGACCCACCC
>NZ_JAMYQK010000046.1:0-43117 GCF_040320845.1 Mesorhizobium sp. M0601 | reverse complement strand
TTTTCAGCGACTGCCACGTTAATGAACTGGTTGAGCGGCACGCCTTCGCTCTCCGCCACCTTGCGCGCCTCATCCAGAAGCGAGACCTGAAGTCGCAGTGCGAAATTGCTTCTTCTCATGTCTTTTTCTCCAATCCTCTCAGCGCCTCACTTGGCGACAGGACCATGATACCGAAGCGCTCGGCCAGCTTGCCGAAGTCGCGTAGGTTGAACGTCACTATAGCATCCGCCCGTCCGTTTACCGCCGCTTCCAGCACCATGTCGTCGTCAGGGTCGCGCACGGCGGGCCGCCAGAGAAAGAGAAGGCGAACCGGCTCGGCGACGGACGCCACGGCATCTAGCAACGCGTTCACATCCTCAGCCGACAGGCCGGAAGCCTCAAGGTGCTCGGGCCTCGTCATGACCGCCTCGTACTCGATCATCACCGGCACCGAAGCAATGAGCGTCAGCCGGCGTTCCAAAGCCGCCACCAACAGTTGGCGCGAGGCACCAGCGTCACTTCGGATCGCCGCCACCATGGTCGCCGTATCGACAAGCAGTCTCATGCAGGCATATTGGATATCGCGTGCGATATTGCAAGAGGACCGAGCTTTTGGTAATTTGGCCCGGCTTCGGGATCCCAAATCGCAGCGCGCAAGTATTTGCACGCCACACTACGGCCGCGCGGCAACTGAACTTGTCTTGCCGATCATCACGCCGCTCAATGCCCTCGATCTATACAGAAGAGCGGGCATGCCATGGTGGACGAGGCCAAACCTGGGAACGACAGCGCAAGTCACGATTACAGGGCTGACATGTCGGCACGAGATATGGTTGAACGAGCCGTCCTGTCGATCGCCCGTTTGTTGGGTCGGCGGGCTGCTCGGGAGCATTTCGAGGAATTGCAGGCGGCCAACGACAACAATGTCCACCTCTTGAGAAAACACCGTCAGAAGGGGAGGGTGGGGCGCGAGGAGAGGGCGTAGGGGCGCCCCGCGCTCCGGTGCTGGCCCGTTCGATGCGGGTAAGGACCGGAGGCCCGCCAAGAAATCAGTCCGGCTATTTGCGAACGATGCCGCGCAATCGACGCTGCGCCGCCGTCTCTTTGATCACGCCAGCAATTTTGCGGACAAATGCGGGGCTGAACGCGCCGATCGGCGTCGTCGTCACCAGATCATAGGCTTCATCGACCGGCACCCGGTTAAATTCGTCCAGGATCAGCCATGACGGATAGTCGAGGCCGCCGCGGCGGCATTCGATTTCGCTGATGGCGAGATGCGGGCGCGACCGGTCGGGTTTTTGCGAAGTCAGCGGAAAGAGAAACAAGGCTGCGGGCGTTGCTAGCGTCCGGACAACGATGCAAACCGGCCTCTCCTTGCGTCCGGATTCCTCGCCGGCGTCTGCTTCCCGCGCCCATAGGTAATAATATCGGAGCAGATCGCCAGCTTTAAGCATCGGGCGTGTCGCCGGAAATTATGGCATCCAGTCCTGTCATGAGTTCATTGTGGACATCATCCGGTGCGTCCTCGATCGTATAGGCGACCGAATGCGGCTGGCCGACGAGCTGGTGGTACTGAGCAGCGGACAGGATGACGAGCTTTTCCTTGCCGCGCTTGGTCAGGGCCACCGGCTCGATCAATGCCGTTTCGAGGATTTCGCCTGACACGCGATTCATGTCGGAGAATGTGAATTGCTTCATCGCCGTACTTCCTTTTAAAGTACCTATAATAGGTAATTCACGTAAGAAAAGCAAGAATGGTGGCGCCCACGCGCCACCTTTCCTATCAGCATCGACCCGCTCGAAAGAGCGGCATTGTCCGTTCATTGCTGAGTGCGGCGCGGTTGGTCTGGAACGTGTGGCCGTCCCAATCCTTCCATGCCTCCCAGCCTGGGGTCGGAGCAAGAACAGTTCCCAGCGACACGAGGTTGAACGGAGCATGAACGTCATGCGGCGTGGCGTAACCGAGCCGGAAGTCTGAGCGACCGGAAGCTTTCACGCATCTGATGTTCTGTATCCCAGGTATAGATGCCGGTCAGATTGATGTGTTCCCAGCTCAGCGGCGAGACGTGCTTGAGCGGATGATCCGGGATCTCGCGGTTGCATTTTGCGCAAGTGGGTGACGGCCCGTTCGATATAGACCGTATTCCAATGCACGATCGCGCTAACGATGAGGTTGAGGCCGGAGGCGCCGCCGTCGCCGCGCCGGTCGCGCCAGCCATCGATCGTATCGGAGCGGCTGACCGCCGTGACGTGCGCTGGCAGCGATGTAGATGAGCCTAAGGACCGATTAACCATAGACACAACTTCTGCTATTGCCGAACAAGAGGATATTCCTCCGGAAGCTCATCATCCATGGCTATCGTTCAGTGCACGGCAGCCGGGGCTTTAATACCTGCAGCGCATGGCCGAATCTGCTCGCGTTCGCCCTATTTCACGGCTTTCACTTCCACGCGCCGGTTGAGAGCGCGCCCCGAATCCGTGGCATTGTCAGCGGTCGGTCCATTAGCCCGCGGCCGTCACCACTATAAACGAGGTTGACAAAACAGATGGCTACACCGGGCTCAACGAGGCTATGTTGGGTCCCGCGGGCATGGTGGCTGATCAGGTACGCCATAGCTGCGAGTAAATGCGGCACCGCGGGCTCGGCCCGACCGGTGCAGGCCGATATTCCCAAAAACCTGCGTATGAAGTTACTCGGTCTTTCCACTTCCGCGCTGCTAACCACGATGAATTCCGCGGCCGCCCTGTCGTACTGCGCGCCAGATGACGAACCTTGTCGGCAATCTACCGATTTTCCGATTCTTATTCTATTCGGAGTTCTGGTTGTGATGGCGATGGTCTCCAAAGTCATCACATATTTCCGGCAGAAACAGGGGCGAAAATAACGGAGTGGGCGGCTGCGCATAACGGGCGGCGCGCTATAAACTTGGAGCCAATGTTTAATCACTGGGCTGCCTATGCAGCGTTTGAGGGCAACTGTGAAGCGGCTTTTTATCGCGGTTCTGGTCGCATCTGCGGTTCTTAGTTCTCAGGCTAGGTCCGCAGTCGATCCAATGATCAAGGCCGAACAGAGCGCGCTAATCAGATGTAATTTGGGGTGGGCCGCAAAACTAGCGGTCCAGCCTGGCGCCCCGAGTACCTTAGCAAGAAAAGCGCAGCAATTGTGCGCGGGAGAAGACGCAACGTACGACCGCGTGGTGCGATTGTCCCTTCGTTACAAGGTGATCGCCGACAGATACATGCGCAAAATACATGCCTCTCAATTGAGGTCTAATGCAGCGATGATTGTTAAAGTCCGCGCTCTGATGAAAAAGAGAAGGCCATAACTCCCCTCGGCTGCTATGCGCAGATCGGCTTGCGGATGATAGTCTCAGTGATCGCTGCGGCCTTACTCAATGCTCTCTGAAGTCCTGCAGCGAAGCGTGACGTAGATCCTCTTCGCCGCGCATATGCTTCACGCGGCCGATTAGCCCAGCTTGACGGGTCGTGACCTAGGAGAATCCGCTGACTAATTTCTTTGTCCAGCTTGCAATTGCGAGCCCGCAAGCGACGCCGACACAATCGGCAAACCAGTCGAACATATCCATGTCGCGGCCTATCATTTGCATGCCCTGGAGGATCTCGATCGCGGCGCCGGTAAGAGCAAGAAAAATGGTCAGTCTTGCCCTGTGCTCTGGCCAACCGAGACTGCCGATAGCCGTCAACACGACGAAAGCTGCGGCGTGATTGAGCTTGTCATCATGAGAGGTGAAGCCGAAGCCAAAATTCTGCAAAAGCCACTCCGGTGAGAGTGCGAGCACGAGGACACCGGCCAGTGTGACCAGAAAAGCAGTCCTTGCCGCGATGGGAAAAGATCTTGCACGCAAAAAAATGGGGTCACTCCTTTTCCGACGTTACAGGCCGGTACTTCGAACATAGCCGTCCGCACCTAGCGGCACATTGGAACAGAGTCCACTGCCGCGGGAGGGCTAGGCAAAAGCCATTAGCTGGCATTCCGCGTTCAATGCGGCAGGATCAGGGCGGGCGTCAACCACCCGAGAACCGAGCCGCTCATGCTTCAGCATTTTCGGCACGCGCCGTCTGCACCATTTGCGAAGTTCGTCGCGGGAGCCCGAGAGCTGCTCTCGTTGGCGACCGGGTGGGCATCATCGGCGGAATGAACTCGGGACGGCCGGCGCCGGTACTACAACTTTACGCACCCAGTCAATACTAGGCACAAAGCTTATATTAGCCAGAGCGAACGGAACGTGATTCTGGAAGGGAAGCCGCGATGCTGCGGACCGCGTCCTTCATCTACGACCGCACAAGATTGTCAACAATCTGTAAAAGTTTTGTTGACAGATAATAGATTTGAGCCCTCACTCACAAAACTCCGCGTATCGGTCGAGTTCTGTCGCAACAATGCGCGGCCTCCAAAGGGGAAAGAACAATGATCAATAGACGTTCAATAATCACATTCGCCGCGCTCGGCACCGTCTCTGCGCTGGCAATCATGGCCGGCGGCACAATCACGGTGCACGCCGCCAACAAGGAACTCAAGATCGGCTTTGTCGGCGTGACGAGTGGCGCGGCCGCTGCGTGGGGCACATCCAACGTCCGCTCGATGCAGACGCGCGCCGCCTGGATCAACGAAACCGGCGGTGTGAAGATTGGTGACGAGACCTATGACATCAAAATCGTCACCTTCGACGATCAGAAGGACCCCAAGCGGGCGATCGCCGGCATGGAGAAGATGGCCCAGGAGGGCATCCACTATGTCGTCGGTCCGAATGTTGACGATGGCGCGGCGGCGGTGCGTCCCGTGGCAGAATCCAAGGGCATCATCTATTTTCCCTACGCATTCCCGAAGGAACTCTACACCCCACCGGCGTCCAACGCTGTGCTCGGCATGATCGCCAACTACCAGTCAGCTCCGGCGATCTACAAATATCTCATGGAAAACAGGGGCGTGAGAAAAGTTGCCTTTGTCGCCGCCAACGAATCCGATCCGCTGAGCCAGCGGGATGGCGGTGTTGCCGCGGCAAAGGCGCTCGGACTTGAGGTTGTGGCTGCCACGGACGTCTACCAAAACGATACCCGCGATTTCACACCGGTACTGACGCCGATCGTTCTGCAAAAACCGGACCTGCTGGTGCTTTCGGGTGTCGCGCCCGGCAATGCGCCGCTGCTGATCCGCGCCGCGCGCGAGCTCGGCTACGAAGGTCTGATCTCCACCGAAACGGCCCAGGATGCCAAGGTGCTGGAAGAGGGCGCGGGTGAGTTGGCCAACGGCTTCATCTCAGTCGGCGGCGCATCGACGCCCGAAATCGCGTCCGACATGATGAAGGAGTTCGTCGACCGCTATACGAAAATGTTCGGTGAATACAATGACGAATCCAACACCAAGGTCTACGCGCTCGAATACATCATCGAGACGCTGAAGGCGAACCCGGCCGCGATCGACAATGTCGAGGAGTTCAAGAAGACGATCGACACTTTCTCGGCGCCCAATCCCTATCTGAAGGGCGATGCCAAGCTGACCTATGTCGGAATGACGTCGTTTGGCCAGAAGCGCCAGCTTTCGGTCCCGATGGTGGTCACGGAATACCGCGACGGCAAGTTCGAGACGCTCTTCGTCGCTCAAGTCGATTGACGCAACTGCACTGAAGCGGATTGCCGCAGAGGCTCGTGCATTCGTCTTGAGCCTCTGAATGGCCGGGGAACCATCCTGATGGAACAAGTCATCGCCAACGGGCTCTATCTTGGCGCGCAATACGCCTTGATCGCGCTCGGTCTGACCCTGATCTTCGCGCTGATGAACGTGCTTAACTTTGCCCATGGGCAGATGTACGTTCTCGGCGGCTTCATCACCTACACCGTCTATGGCCAGCTCGGCATGCCTTTCGTCGTCGCGCTCGTTGCGTCCGGGATCACGCTGCTGGTTATTGGAGCGCTGGTCGAGAAATTCCTTTTCAGAACGGTGATCAAGCGAAGCGTGCGGGAGGAAAGTACGATGCTTCTCGCGGCGGCGGTCGCATTCTTCCTCGACGCCGTGATCCTCCTCCTGTTCGGTGAAAAGCAGCGCGGCGTGCCGAAGATCGTCAAAGGCGTCTTCGTCTCCGACAGCCTCATAATGCCTTACGACCGGCTGCTGGTCGGCGCACTCGCCATACTGTTCATCGCCTCCTTCGTGCTTTTCATGCAGTACAGCAAGCCGGGACGCGCCATGCGGGCGCTGGCGCAGGACCGGGTCGCGGCGCAGCTTATGGGCGTCGAGGTCGACCGCTATTCGATGATCGGCTTTGCGCTCGGCGCCATGCTTGCCGGCATCGTCGGCGGGCTGCTGGTCGCCATCACCGGCGTCAATTCGGGCATCGGCGGGCCGATCTCGATCAAGGCGTTCTTGATGGTGATGATCGGCGGGGCCGGCGTGGTCAGCGGAGCGATCGCCGGCGGCTTCATCCTCGGCATGATGGAATCGGTCGGCCTGACGGTGCTACGCCAATATGGCGACGTCACTTATCTAGTCATCTTCGCCGCGCTGATGGTGTTCCTGAGCATCCGCCCGAACGGGCTCATGGGCAAGCCGTGGGGGTGATCGACATGAAGCGTACACGCAACATCCTCGGCGTCGCTGTCTTCCTGCTGGTCGTACTCATCGGCGTGCCCTGGCTGATCGAGGCGACCGGTCGGCTCGACCTCTACTACACGCTGACTTCGGTCGCGCTGCTCAGCATCGCCAGCGCCGGGGTGTGGGTGACTTTCTACATCGGCCGCATCAATATCGGCCAGGGCGCCTTCGCGCTTATGGGCGGCTATGTTTCGGCCATCCTTGTCGTCCAGTATGGTGTGTCGTTCTGGCTGACACTGCCGCTGGCTGGGCTGTTCTGCGCCGCTGCAAGCGTGCTGATCGGGCTGCCCATCCTCAGGCTTCGCGGCGTCTATTTCGCCATGGTCACGCTGGTTTTGACCGAAGTGGCGCGGCTGCTCGCGCTGGCACTGCCGATCACCAACGGAGCCAAGGGCATGGTCAGCATTCCGCTCCCCGGCGGCATCTCGATCTTCGGGCTGAGCATCCTTCCGGATTTCGCGACGCTCGCCAATCCGCGTCCCGCCTTCTATCTGGTGTCGGTTGCGCTGATGGTGCTGTGCTTTGCCGGGCTTTACCGCCTTGTCCATTCGCGCATCGGCAAACTCTGCCAGTCGTTGCAGCAGAACGAGGAACTGGCCTCCTCGATCGGCGTCAACATCGCCTATTTGCGCGTCATCGCCTATGCCATCTCCTCATTCCTCGGCGGTCTCGGCGGTGCGATGTTCGTCGCCATCTCGCAATCGATCTATCCGTCGAGCTTCACCGTCACCGACTCGGTGAACTTCATGCTGAACTGCTTCCTCGGCGGGCTCGGCCACGTCTTCGGGCCGATGATCGGCACCTTCGTGCTCTATTTCGGCTGGGATTTCCTGTTCGAGACCGGCGAGTTCCAGTTGCTGATCTTCTCTTCGGTGCTGATCGCGCTGATGCTGTTCCTTCCCAACGGCCTGCTCAGCCTCAGGCTGTTCGGCAAGAAGCAGGGCTAGGACCATGACTGAGCTTCTCCAGATCAAGGCAGTGATCAAACGCTTCGGCGGGCTGGTCGCGGTCAACAATGTTTCCTTCGCGGTCCGCGAACGCGAGATCCTTTCCGTCATCGGCCCCAACGGCGCCGGCAAGTCGACGCTGTTCAAGCTGATTTCCTCTTTCCTCAATCCGACCTCGGGCGAAGTGCTGTTCCGGGGAGAGCGGATTTCAGGCCTGGCGCCGCATATCGTCGCCCGGAAGGGCGTCGTGCGCACGTTCCAGGAGACGACGATCTTCAAGGGCATGACGGTGCGCGACAATGTCATAATCGCGCATCACCTGCGTTCCAATGCCAGCCTTGCCGGCTTCTATCTCGGCACGAATACCGCACGACGCGACGAGGATGAATTCGGCCGCTCGGCCGACGAGATCATCGACTTCCTCGGTCTCGGCGCGCAACGGCATGAGATCGCCAGCACGCTGCCGCACGGCCATCTGCGCGCCCTCGGGATTGCCATCGGGCTCGCCACGAACCCGACCGTGCTTCTGCTCGACGAGCCCTTCGCCGGCATGAACCATGACGAAACCGTGCGCGCGGTGGAGATGGTGCGCGGCGTGCGGAAGCGCGGCGTGACTGTCCTGCTGGTCGAGCACGATATGCCCGCCGTCATGAACATTTCCGACCGCATCGTCGTCCTGAACTTCGGTGTGAAAATCGCCGAGGGAACGCCGAAGGAAATCCAGGAGAACGAAAAGGTCATCGAGGCCTATCTCGGCGCCGAAGATGAGACGATCGGATTTTAGCCATGAGCGAACTGCTGAAGGTCTCGGACGTCGAACTCTACTACGAGCATGTCTATGCACTGAAGGGTGTGTCGCTGAGCGTCAACGAGGGCGAGACGGTAGCGCTGATCGGCGCGAACGGCGCGGGAAAATCTTCGATCCTGCGCGCCATCACCGGCCTGAAGAAGGTCCGCAGCGGCCAGATTGATTTCCAGGGCCACCGCATCGACGGAACGCGCCCGGACGAGCTGGTCAGGATGGGCATCGCCATGGTACCTGAGGGTCGGCGCGTCTTTTCCTACATGACGGTGCGCGACAATCTGATGATGGGCGCCTTCACCCGAACCGACAAGGCCGAAATCGCAAGGACGCTGGACATGGTGCTCGGGCGCTTCCCGCGCCTGAAGGAACGCTATTCCCAGACGGCGGGTACGATGAGCGGCGGCGAACAGCAGATGCTGGTGATCGGGCGGGCGCTGATGGCCAAACCGAAGCTTCTGCTGCTCGATGAACCCTCGCTCGGCGTCGCGCCGAAGCTCGTTCAGGACATCGCCCGCTCGATCGTCGCGATCAACCGCGATGAAAAGGTCAGCGTGCTGCTGGTCGAGCAGAATTCGCGCATGGCGCTGCGCATCTCGCAGCGTGCCTACGCACTGACCACCGGAAAGATCGCGCTGGCCGGACATTCGGCTGAGCTGCTTGGCGACGACCGGGTCAAGAAACTCTATCTCGGCGGCGAAATATGAAAGCGCAAATGGACGTACTCGTCGTCAATCCCAACACCACCGCGTCCATGACCGAAAAGATCGGCGAGGCGGCGCGCCGCGCGGCTTCGGCCGGCACCAGGATCATCGCCGTCAATCCGAAGGACGGGCCGCCGAGCGTCGAAGGCTATTTCGACGAGGTCTTCGCCATCCCGGGAATGATCGGCGAGATCCAAAAACATCCGGCGGCGAGCGCCTGCGTCATCGCCTGCTTCGACGACACCGGCCTCGACGCAGTACGCTGCGTCGGCGAGATGCCGGTGGTCGGTATCGGCGAAGCGGCGTTTCACATGGCGAGCTTGATTGCCGGCAAGTTCAGCGTGGTGACGACACTGTCGCGTTCGGTGCCGGCGATCGAGCACAATCTGGTGCGGTACGGCCTCGCCAGCCGCTGCGCCAGGGTGCGGGCCAGCGACGTTCCCGTTCTGGAGCTCGAAGTGCCTGGCTCCAACGCCCGCCATCGAATTTCGGAGGAGATCGAGCGCGCCATCCGCGACGACCGGGCCGAAGCGATTGTGCTGGGATGCGCCGGCATGGCCGACCTCGCCGCCGCGCTCAGCCGCGAACATAGGCTTCCCGTGCTCGACGGCGTCGCCTGCGCAGTAAAACTCTGTGAGAGCCTCGTCGGCCTTGGCCTGTCGACCTCAAAGCGCGGCGGCTACCAGGTTCCACTCGAAAAATCCTTCGCCGGAATCTTTGCGTCCTTTTCGCCCTCCGGCCGTGTATCCTGATGCGTGCAAAATTGTTGACATTCCCACACAGGATGTTCGATGTCCGGCCGGAAACGCGGTGTTCGCGCCGCTAAGCGATCCGGCCGCCGGGACAATGAGACGATGGACCTGCTTGGGCCAAAGCCACGGGATGGCGACAAGCCGACGATGCGCTGGTTTCCGGTCTATGCCGGCCTGCGCGACGCCATCGTCAGCCACCGCCTCGCACCGGGCACAAAACTACCCGAGGACGAACTCGCCTCGATTTATTCGGTGAGCCGCGCGGTGATACGCGCGGCGCTGCAGGCGCTGTCGCATGACCGCTTGGCTCGGCTCGAGCCGAACCGCGGCGCGTTCGTCGCCCAGCCGACCAAGCAGGAAGCGCGCGAGGTGTTCGAAGCGCGGGCGCTGATCGAGCCCAAGGTCGCCGCGCTTGCCGCCGAAGTGGCAAAGCCGGCCGAGATCGCGCAACTGCGGCTTCATCTCGAAAAAGAGCACGAGGCCCTGCATGCCGGCCGCGACAGCGACGCCATCATGCTGTCGGCAAAATTCCATGTCGGCATCGCCGAAATCGCCGGCCATTCTATCCTGACCGGTTTCGTCAAAGACCTGCTGTCGCGGTCGTCGCTGATCATCGCGCTCTACTGGCGCCGCCGCGACACCACCTGCGAAAGCCACGCCCATCACGCCCTCGTCGACGCCATCGAAAAGCACGACGCACAAAACGCGTCCGACCTGATGCAAAGCCACCTCGTCGAACTTCTGTCGGGCCTTGATCTGTCGCTTGGCGAGAAGAAGCCCGAGAGCCTGTCGGACATCTTGCGCTGATCTGCGCTGTCAAACTCTTCGCCAAGCTTCGCATTGCAGATGTCGTCGCGAGCTGGACGAATATCGGATCACCCGCAACCGACACCGGCCACGAAGCTCGCGCGTAAGTGGCTCTCAAAGCTAGGCGGCGTCTTGGCCTCCCGATCCAGTGGTGGCAGGAGGTGGAGTGCCGAGGACTGGAGGGCGCGCGCCGTCATCTGGCGGGGAAGCGGAGCGGCCGTTCAGGCCTCTACTACTATTGTCGGCGCGCCGGGTCTGGCATGGCCGATGATGCGAGCCAAAGGATAGCCGTCCGCGACGATCCTCTGGACGAGCGCCGCTGCGCGGTCGGTTTCGCAAGCAACCAGCAACCCGCCCGAAGTCTGTGGATCCGTGAGAAGATGGCGTCGCCACTCGGGCATGCCGGGAGGTAAGCTTACCGCGTCGCCATAGCTCGCCCAGTTGCGCCGCGATGCGCCGGTAACGTGGCCGTCGACTGCGAGCGAGGCAGCTTCGGAAAACAGCGGCACGTCGTGGCTGCAAATTATCAGCGCGCACCCGGAACCGCGTGCCATCTCGAGGGCATGTCCGAGCAAGCCAAATCCGGTCACGTCGGTGACGGCGTGGACGCTCGCGTCCTGCGCCAGCTCCGATCCGATCCGGTTGAGAAGGGTGGTGGAGGCGATCATTTCGCGATAGCCGCTCTCGGAAAGCGCCTGCTTCTTGATGGCGGCGGAATAGATGCCGACGCCGAGCCCTTTCGTCAGGATCAAGGCGTCACCCGGCTTGGCGTCAGAATTGCGTCGGATATCTCCGGGTCGGCATGTGCCGATGACTGCGAGGCCATAAATCGGCTCCGGCGAGTCGATCGAGTGGCCACCTGCAACCGGGATTCCGGCGTCGGCGCAGACAGCTTCGCCACCTTTCAGGATTTCGCGGACCATGAGCGTCGGGATCTTGTCGAGAGGCATCCCGAGGATCGCCAGCGCCATGATCGGCCGGCCACCCATCGCATAGATATCGGACAGGGCGTTGGTTGCGGCAATCCGGCCGAAATCGTAGGGGTCATCTACCATAGGCATGAAGAAGTCGGTGGTCGCGATGACGCAAGTCGCGCCGTCGAGTTGCCAGACTGCCGCATCGTCGCCGGTCTCCGTGCCGACGAGAAGCTGATGATAGGGACTGGCAGCCGCCGGATCAGCGAGAAGCTGCTGCAGCACTGACGGTGCCAGCTTACAGCCGCAACCGCCGCCATGGGCGAGGCTGGTCAGGCGCACAACGGGCGCATCGGTTATTTCGGGCGAGAGGGCGATTGCCATGGTCGTCGAGCCTCCTCTGCTGGCACCCTTTAGTAGGGATCAAGGTCAACCGGAATGGAAAATACGATCGCGCCAACGCACGGCGCGTTTGGAGCACGCTTGCTCTCAGCGGATTTCGTTAAGTTGGGAAAGGCAAGCACCGTATCCGGCGTGCGAGGCATCGCCGTCATTGGGTATCGATCGAAAGGCGCCCCGACCCGCGGGAGCTGTTTCATCACCACGCTTTACTGTATGGTAATGCGTTCGTTTTCGTCAATCGCAGTCGCGGTCACGAAAAGATGACAAGAATATTCAACAATAATACACAATGCCGATTTGCGGGCACAAACCTGTTGCAGGAAGGCGGTTCGGAGGGGCACTTTTGCTGCACCGTACGCACCTCGTTCTTTGGCATTGATTTTATTTGGTCCGAGACTAGTTACCCGGATTAAACCGTTGGTTCGAGTTGCCTTGTGGGGCACCGGCTTCGGGAGGAACCCATGAACATCGAACTTTCTCGACGCGCGTTCCTGCAAACAGCAGGCGCGGGTCTCGCCGGTACTACGCTTGGAGCCCTCGGCTTCGGCGATAGCGAGGCCGCACACGCGGCGGCTATACGGCCCTTCAAGCTCGCGAACACCACCGAAACACGCAACACCTGTCCATACTGCTCGGTGGCTTGCGGCATAATCTTGTATTCGAAGGGCGATCTCAGAAAGGGCGAGCCGGCCGAGATAACCCATATCGAGGGTGACACTGATCATCCGACCAATCGCGGCACCTTGTGCCCCAAAGGGTCGGCCCTGCTCGGATTTGTCAAGTCGCCGACCCGTCTGCAACATCCGATGATCCGCAAACCGGGCTCGGACAAGTTCGAGCCGATAAGCTGGGAAGACGCGCTCGGCCGCATCGCCCGCCTGATGAAGGACGATCGCGACAAGAACTTCGTCGCGACGAACAATGACGGCGTGACGGTCAACCGGTGGATCACCACCGGCTTCCTCGCCGCCTCGGCTTCGACCAATGAAACCGCGTTCGCGACCTACAAGGTGGTCCGCAGCGCGGGCATGCTGGTGTTCGACAACCAGGCACGTGTCTGACACGGCCCGACGGTGGCGAGTCTCGCCCCAACATTCGGCCGCGGTGCAATGACCAATTCCTGGACCGACATCAAGAACACGGATCTCGTCGTCATCATGGGCGGCAATGCCGCGGAAGCGCATCCTTGCGGCTTCAAATGGGTCACAGAGGCGAAGGCCAACCGCGGCGCCAAGCTCATCGTCATCGACCCGCGCTTTACGCGCTCGGCTTCGGTGTCGGATCTTTACGCGCCGATCCGCCAGGGAACGGACATCGCCTTCCTGCTCGGGCTGATCAACTACTGCATCCAGAACGATAAGGTGCAATGGGACTATCTGAAGGCCTTCACCAACGCGACGTATGACGTCAAGGAGGGCTTCACCTATCAGGACGGCCTCTTCTCCGGCTATAACGAGGCGAAGCGAGACTATGACAAGTCCAGTTGGGACTATGACATAGGCACGGACGGCTTTGCCGTTGTCGACGCGACATTGGCCAATCCGCGCTGCGTCTGGAATCTGCTCAAGAAGCATGTCGCGGTCTACACGCCGGAGATGGTCGAGCGCATCTGCGGCACACCGAAGGACCGGTTCCTGAAGGTGGCCGCGATGGTCGCCGAGACATCGTCTCCGACCAAGGCGATGACCTCGATGTACGCGCTCGGCTGGACCCAGCACTCGAAGGGCTCGCAGAACATCCGCGCCATGGCGATGCTGCAGCTTGTTCTCGGCAATATCGGCATACGCGGCGGCGGCATGAACGCGCTTCGCGGTCACTCCAACATCCAGGGGCTGACCGACCTCGGGCTGATGTCGAACCTGCTGCCTGGTTATCTGACGCTGCCGACTGAGAAGGAGGTCGATCTGGCAGCCTACATGTCGACCCGAGGCTTCAAGCCGCTCCGGCCGAACCAGATGAGCTACTGGCAGAACTACAGGAAGTTCTTCGTAAGCTTCCAGAAGTCAATGTGGGGCAACGCGGCAACGCCGGAGAACGGCTTCGCCTATGACTACCTGCCGAAGCTCGACCTGCCGGGCTACGATCTGCTGCGGGCTTTCGAGCTGATGCACCAGGGCAAGATGAACGGCTATTTCTGCCAGGGCTTCAACCCGCTACAGGCAGCTCCGAACAAGAAGAAGGTGATCGAGTCCCTCTCGAAGCTCAAATACCTCGTCATCATGGATCCGTTGGACACGGAGACGGGCCGGTTCTGGGAGAACCACGGGCCGTATAACGATGTCGATCCGTCGCAGATTCAGACGGAAGTCTACCAGCTTCCCTCCACCTGCTTCGCCGAGGACGACGGCTCGCTGGTCAATTCGGGGCGCTGGCTGCAGTGGCATTGGGCCGGCGGCACGCCCCCCGGTGAGGCCAAACGCGATACCTGGATCATGGCGCAGCTCTATCTGCGCCTGAAAGAGCTCCACAGCAAGGAAGGTGGCGCCTTCGCGGATCCGATCGTCAAGCTCAACTGGCCTTATGCCGATCCCGGCGATCCGAAGGCCGAGGAGCTTGCCCAGGAGATCAATGGTAGGGCGCTCGCCAGGGTAACCGACACGGCCGACCCGACAAAGGTGCTGGCCGAGGCCGGAAAGCTCTTGCCGGGCTTCGCCGCGCTGCGCGACGACGGCTCCACCTCCTGCGGCTGCTGGATCTATTCCGGCTGCTTCAACGAAAACGGCAACAACATGGCCAGGCGGGACACCACCGATCCTGACGAAACCGGCGCCTATTCCAAATGGGCGTTCTCATGGCCCGCCAACCGCCGCATTCTCTACAACAGGGCGTCGGCTGACCTCACCGGAAAGCCTTGGGATCCAAGCCGCAAGGTGATTGAATGGGACGGCACGAAATGGTCGGGCTACGATGTCCCCGACATCTTGCCAACGGCAAAGCCCGATCAAGTAGGCCCGTTCATCATGAATCCGGAAGGCGTCTCGCGCCTCTTCACCCGGGGCATGATGCGCGACGGACCATTCCCTGCGCATTACGAGCCATTCGAGTCGCCCATCGCGAACCCGATAGCTCCCAAAGTTCGCGGCAACCCCGCAGCGCGGGTGTTCGAAGGCGATATGGCCCAGTTCGCCGAATCGGCTTCGCAGGAGTTCCCCTACGCGGCGACCTCCTACCGGCTGACCGAGCATTTCCACTTCTGGACCAAGCACGTCATCACCAATGCGGCGATGCAGCCGGAGTTTTTCGTGGAAATTTCGGAACAGCTTGCGGCCGAGAAGGGCATCACCAAAGGCGGCTGGGTGCGCGTCTGGTCGAAGCGCGGTTCAGTTGTGGCGAAGGCCATGGTGACCAAGCGGATCAGGCCGCTCACCTGCGATGGCAAGACCGTCCACATCGTCGGAATACCATTGCACTGGGGCTTCACGGGAGCGGCGAAGAAAGGCTTTGGCCCGAACATGCTCACCCCCTTTGTCGGTGACGCCAACATCGAGACGCCGGAATACAAGGCGTTCCTTGTCAATATCGAGCCCATCGCCGGGCCGGTAGCGTAGGAGGAGTAAGCGATGTTTCCTCCACTTCCAAATCCTTCGACGACGGATACCGCACCGCGATTTTCCGACAAGGACCTCATCCGCCGCTCTGCCTCGACGGTTCCCGCGCCCGAGCAGCAATTGACGGAAGTCGCCAAGCTCATCGATGTTTCGAAATGCATCGGCTGCAAGGCGTGCCAGACGGCCTGCATCGAGTGGAACGACACGCATCCGGAGATCGGCTTCAATACCGGCGTCTATGAGAATCCTGCCGATCTGACGCCGGATATGTTCACGCTGATGCGCTACAGCGAATGGGACAATCCCGAGACGAACGAACTCGAATGGCTGATCCGCAAGGATGGGTGTATGCACTGCGCTGACCCGGGCTGCCTCAAGGCTTGTCCGGCACCAGGCGCCATAGTGCAGTATTCGAACGGCATCGTCGATTTCGTCCATGAGAACTGCATTGGCTGCGGCTATTGCATCAAGGGTTGCCCGTTCAACATTCCGCGCATCTCCAATGCACGCTCTGTTCCGACCGCGTGGCTGTCGGCCAGGGACCAGCCTGCGCCAAGGCCTGCCCGACCCAGGCGATCGTGTTCGGTACAAAAGACGAGATGAAACAGCACGCCGACGGCCGCATCAAGGACCTGAAATCGCGCGGCTATTCGAATGCCGGCCTCTACGATCCGCCCGGCGTCGGAGGGACGCATGTGATGTATGTGCTGCACCATGCCGACCAGCCGGAACTCTATTCTGGTCTGCCGAAGGAGCCGAAGATCAGTCCGCTCGTGGAGGCGTGGAAGGGCGTGACCAAATATGCCGGCCTCACCATTCTCGGCGTGGCGGCCGGCGTCGGCCTGCTTCACCATCTGGTGATGGGACCGAACAGGGTGTCCGAGGCGGATGAGGAGCATGCCGAAGAGCTGACGGAAGGCGACAACGATGGCCGCATATGACGTGAAGCCGAACGAGCAGGTACATCCCGGCAAGCCAGTCATCGTGGACCGCTACACGGTGAGCGCGCGGATCAACCATTGGATCACGGCGGCCAGCCTGATCCTGCTCGCCTTGTCCGGCCTTGCCATGTTTCACCCGAGCCTGTTCTTCCTCTCGGGGCTGTTTGGCGGCGGCCAGTTCACGCGCTTCATTCACCCATGGATCGGCGTCTTGCTCTTCTTCAGCTTCCTTGGGCTTTTCCTTCGGTTCTGGAAGGCCAATTTGTGGAGGCCCGAGGACGGAACATGGCTCGCCCGTTTCCGTGACGTATTGTCCAATCACGAGGACAACGTCCCCGACGTCGGCAAGTACAATGCCGGCCAGAAGCTCGTCTTCTGGTCAATGTCGATCCTAATCATCATCCTGATTTCGAGCGGCATCGTCATCTGGCAACAATATTTCGCCGCTTACACCACGATCGGCCAGCAGCGGGTGGCGCTGCTTGTTCATTCGATCGCTGCCGTGGCGATCATCGGCGTCTGGATTATCCATTTCTACTCGGCCATCTGGGTACGCGGCACCATTCCCGCCATGACGCGCGGACGGGTGACCGGCGGCTGGGCTTGGCGGCATCATCGCAAATGGCTGCGTGAACTGATCGCAGGCAAACCGGACGGACGTTCGGGATCGAATCCTGCCGAATGAGCGAGTATTTGTTTTTACGCAATTCCGGACGGAAAACCGCTATACACGTTTCGTGGAATTGCTCTGGAGCAGTATCAAGCCGACCACGTGGCCCGTGAGGTTCGTGAGGTTGAAATGCCAAGGCAACAAGATCCGTCACGCCCTGACCCGACTGTAATCGGCGAGGTCTCGGCCCCACCCTTTGCGCGCCTGCCTGATCCGCGGACCTTGTTCATTCGCCGCTCCGAGCGATTGAATGTGTTGGCGGATGACCACCAGCTCGGCCCCTATCTCCGCTTCCTCGCTGCACTGACGGATGCGCAGCACCGCATCCAGGACGGCTTGCCGGATGTCAAATTGCCGACCGCGGAGGCGCGCGAGCGCGCACGAACCTTCGGTATGCCGCCGCTCGATCGCAACCAATTCACTTCGGAAGCTGCCCTTGGAATGACGCTCGGCCGCCTGTTCGAAGTGGCAGCCACGATCGAAAAGCCCGAGGCAGCCGCAGCCGCCTTGGACAGGCTGGCGAATATCGATGCGTCCGGGGTCGACTCCATGGCGCGCAATGTGCTCACCGATGCGATTCCAATGAACGCGCTTGCCGAGCATGTCTATGTCGCGGCCGCGCTGCAGGTTCACTTCGCCCGCCTCGCGGCATGTCTCGACAGCTCGAAGCTGGTTCCGGTTGCCGATGGCGCCTGTCCGGCCTGCGGTGGGCCGCCCGTATCCTCGATCGTCGTCGGTTGGCACGGCGCACACGGGGCGCGGTTCTGCGTCTGCGCGCTGTGTGGAACATTGTGGAACCACGTCCGTATCAAATGTACGCTGTGCGGCTCGACCAAGGGAATAGGCTATCAGGAAATCGAGGGAGGCCCTGGCACGGTCAAAGCCGAGATCTGCGATGCATGCGGCTGCTATGTAAAGATCCTGTACCAGCACAAGGATCCGGCTCTCGATCCGGTCGCCGACGACGTGGCGACGCTCGGCCTCGACCTGCTCGTCCGCCAGGGTGGCCATCGCCGCGGATCGTTCAATCCGTTCCTTGTTGGCTATTGATACGATGACCCCTTCATCCGCAAACCCTTTGCGCAATCTTCCGTCGGTCGACCAAGTGCTGAGGACCCCGCTGGCGGCGGCCGCAATCGAGCGCTTCGGACGGCAGGCCGCGACGGAGGCCATTCGCCGAGCCGTCGCCGATGCACGAGTGGCCTCCCGCAATGCCGGAGCCATCTTGCCGGAGGCAAACGATCTTGCCGGCGACGCGCTCGTGCAGCTCAAGGACGGCGAACGCTCTTCCCTGCGCCCCGTTTTCAACCTGACCGGAACGGTGCTGCATACCAATCTCGGACGAGCCCTCCTCGCGAAAGAGGCGGTCGAGGCTGTTCGGCTGGCGATGCGCGAAGCGGTGGCTCTCGAATTCGATGTCGAGAAAGGCGAGCGCGGCGAACGGGACGATCATCTTCGATCGCTCGTTTGCGAGCTGACCGGAGCCGAGGATGCAACCGTCGTCAACAACAACGCGGCTGCCGTCCTTCTCGTCCTCAACACGCTGGCGCTCGGTCGCGAAGCGATCGTTTCGCGAGGCGAGTTGATCGAGATCGGCGGCTCTTTCCGGATGCCCGAGATCATGACGCGCGCCGGCGCCAGGCTTGTCGAGGTCGGCACCACCAACCGCACGCATCGCAAAGACTATGTCGCGGCGATCGGCCCGGAGACCGGGCTCATCCTCAAGGTGCACACATCGAACTACCGGGTCGAAGGATTCACGGCCGAGATCAGGGCACCCGAGCTCGCTTCAATCGCCAAGGCGCATGGGATACCGCTGGTCCATGATCTCGGTTCGGGCACGCTGGTCGATCTAGCCCGCTACGGTCTTGGGCGCGAGCCGACCGTGCGCGAGGCGGTGGCCGACGGCGCCGATCTCGTCACATTCTCCGGCGACAAGCTGCTTGGCGGTCCGCAGGCGGGGTTCATCGTCGGTCGCAGGGACCTGCTCGCAGCGATCCGCCGCAACCCGATGAAGCGGGCGCTCAGGGTCGACAAGCTTCGTTTGGCAGCGCTCGAGGCGACGTTGAAGCTCTACCGCGACCCCGACCGCCTGGCCGAGCGCCTGCCGACGCTAAGGCTGCTCTCGCGCTCGGTGAGGGAGATTGCAGCGCAGGCAAAGCGCCTTGCTCCCCTGGTTGCTGACGCCGTGGGCGAAGCCTTTGCGGTCGACACGGTGGAGTGCCGGAGCCAAGTCGGATCCGGCGCGCTGCCGCTCGAAACTATGCCAAGCGCCGGGCTTGCACTCAAGCCGCGCTCAGGGAGCGGCCGGTCGCTCGTAGCGCTTGCGGCTGCGCTGCGTGGGCTGGACGTCCCCGTGATCGGGCGCATCGAAAACCAGGCGCTCGTGCTCGATTTCCGCTGCCTGGAAGACGAGGCGAACTTCGTCGCCAATCTAGCCGGCTTAAATCCGGGAGGAACCGATGCGCTGGCTTGACCGGCGCCGCCCAGCCGAGACGCCTGTGGCCGCACGCATGACCGAGGCCCTCGAAGCCGCGCGGCGAGGCGATCATGCCGTGGCTCTCTCCATATGGGAGCCGCTGGCTCACCGGGGCGTTGCCCGCGCCCAGAACAATATCGGTGCCTGCTTCGCCGCAGGGCTCGGCGTCGAGCGTGATGCGGAAATGGCCTTTCGCTGGCTGGCGCTCGCCGCCGGGGCAGGGGATCCTGTCGGACAAAGGAACTTGGCGTCGCTCTATTTCCGCGGCGAAGGAGTTGAGCAGGACTTTCGCCGGGCGGCCGAGCTCTATCGGGCCGCAGCGGAAACCGGCGACGGACCGGCGCAGGATATGCTGAGCTGGATGCTGCTGGAGGGCGAAGTGATGGCTCCCGATGTCGGCGAGGCGCGACGTTGGGCGCTTGCCGCGGCCGATCAAGGCATCGCATCCGCGATGACCCGGATCGGCATGCTTTATCACAATGCGCTCGGCGTGCCGCGCGATCCGGACGAGGCTGTCCGCTGGTGGCGCCGTGCTGCCATGCGTGGAGACGCCGAAGGGCAGGCAATGCTCGGTGCCGCCTGCCATCTTGGCACGGGCGTGCCGGCTGACGCGGTCGAGGCGCTCGTTTGGCTCCTGCGTGCCCAGGCAGGCGGCAGCGCCCTCGCCAGCCGCTATCTGGCTGCGGTGCGCGCCGAATTGAGCGCGGGCGATGCGGCCGAGGCCGAGCGTCGCGCCGCCGCGCCGTGGCCGGAGGCCGCATCATCATGATCGTAGGCACGGCGGGACATGTCGACCATGGCAAAACTGCGCTGGTGCATGCGCTGACCGGTATAGACACCGATCGTTTGCAGGAGGAAAAGTCACGCGGCATGACGATCGATCTCGGCTTCGCCTATTTGCCGGTGCCGGGTGGCGATAGCATCGGTTTCGTCGATGTTCCCGGGCACGAGCGTTTCGTACACACGATGCTCGCCGGCGCCAGCGGCATCGACTTCGTGTTGCTCGTGGTGGCCGCCGACGACGGCGTCATGCCGCAAACCCGGGAGCATCTCGCCATCGTCGATCTGCTCGGCGTCAAGCGCGGCGCCGTCCTGCTCACGAAATGCGACCTGGCCGATCCAGAGCGCCGCACTGCGGTGGCGAACGATATCCGCTCGGTGCTTTCCGGGACGATGCTTGCCGAGGCCCGCCTGATTCCCGTCTCGGTCGTTACAGGCGAAGGTATCGATGAACTCAGGTATCTCTTGTTCGAGGAGGCGTCTCATCTTGTCCGGCGTGCAGTTTCGGGCCGTTTTCGACTAGCGGTGGACCGCTCGTTCACGCTGCGCGGCGTGGGCACCGTCGTGACGGGCACCGTGCTTTCGGGTTCTCTCGGTACTGGGGACAACGTGGTCGTAAGCCCGTCGGGATTGCTTGCGCGGGTCCGATCGATCCACGCCCAGAACCGGCCGGCTGAACGTGGTCGGGCGGGAGACCGCTGCGCGCTCAATCTGACCGGCGAAAGGGTTTTCAAGGAGGCGATCCGGCGCGGCGACGTAATTGTCGATCCGAAGCTTCACGCGCCGTCGGACCGGATCGATGCAAGCCTTCGCGTTCTGCCGGGTGAACGCAAGCCGATCGGCCAATGGTTTCCGGTGCGGCTCCACCATGCCGCGACGGAGGTGGGGGCACGCATTGTACTCCTCGGAGACGAACCGATCGGGCCTGGCGGCACGGCCAATGTTCAATTGGTGCTGGACAGTCCGATCGCGGCCGCTGCCGGCGACGTTTACGTGGTGCGCGACACCTCCGCGCAGCGAACCATCGGCGGCGGACATTTTCTCGATCTGCGGGCGCCCAGCCGCAAACGCCGCGCGCAGGAACGGCTGGTCCAACTCGATGCCCATGCGCTTTTGGCGCCCGAACTGGCCGCCGCCGCACTCCTTGATGCGCCGCCCCACTATTTCGACCTGAAGGCTTTCGCGCGCGACAGGGCGCTCAGTGACTGCGAGACGGGAGGCCTGATCGATCAACTCGGGCTTGTCCGTTTTGCCGTCGGAGAAATGCTTCTCGTGCTGTCGCCAGAGCGCTGGTTGCGATTCAAGCGCGACTTGGCCGCGACCCTGGAGACCTTCCATGCCGACAATCCGGATTTGCCGGGCGTAGGAGTGGAGAGACTGCGTATTGGGCTTGATCCACGTCTGCCGGCCCCCTCTTTCATAGCAGTTCTGCGGAGCCTTTCGCACGCTGGAGAAGTTGCCTTGGACGGCGCCTGGGTGCGGCTGCCCGGTCATGAGGCGCACCTGACGGCAAAGGATGAAACTCTCTGGCTGCAGATCCAGCCTCTCATCGGCGGACCCGAACGATTCCATCCGCCGAGAGTGTGGGACATTGCCGAGGTGCTGGCCGCGCCGGAGACGGAAATCCGGCGGCTTCTGAAGCTTGCCGGCCGCATGGGGAAGGTCCACGAGGTCGCTCATGATCACTTCTTCCAGCGCCAGGCGTTGGCGCAGATCGTCGAGATCGCGCGCGACCTCGCTGCGTCGATGCCCACAGGCGAGTTCACCGCTGCTCAATTTCGCGATCGCGTGGGCAGCGGACGCAAGGTCGCCATCCATATCCTCGAATTTCTCGATCGGCACGGCGTGACGCTGCGGCGGGGAGACTTGCGCCGTCTGAACAGGCGCAGGCTGGACCTGTTCCGCCTGACAGGCGAGGGTGAGCCGCCGATGGCGCAAATTTCTGGAGGAGCATCGTCCCCGGTGGGGCGTCCGGACTTCAAATCCGGGAGGGGCCGCGAGTCGGTCTCTGGTGGGTTCGACTCCCACTCTCTTCCGCCATCCTAGTGAGCCAAGATGAACCCGACGGCTTCCTTTCTCAATGACCTGAAGACGACGGCTGAGACCGCCAGGACAACCGAGGCAAGCTTCAGGCGACAAGCGGCCAATCAGATCGCGGTTCTGGAACAGGAGCGCGCTTTCGCCTTCAGGCGGCTCAACCTCATGCAGGCGATCTCGGACGCCGTGGCCTCAGCCGAAAGTGAGGAGATCGCCGTGGCCAGCGCTTTGGCCGTCCTGCGCTTGCGACTCGGCTGGAATGCGGACAGCGAGGCGCGCACGGAAGCGATCACGCATTTTGGCCCCGTCGCGCTTGCGTTGTTCCAGGCTGCGAAGCTGCCCGAGCACGAACCCGCCACCAATATCGGCGAGGCCCTTGCGATTTTTGAGCATTGGTACTCCGAATCCCGGGGATCGTCGTTCTGGTTGCTATTCGAGCACCAGATCGTGGACACGCCGCTGGTCGACTTTTGACCGACGGACTTTTCGGCATACCCGGATGTGAAAGCAGAGAGCGCAACGTCGCTTTATTACCGACGACACGATGCGGTAACCGGCGCCTCGGTCACCGCCGCAAGCAGCTGCTTTTTGGGGGCGGACGCCGGAAGCCGTTCACTCCCATGACATAGGAGCCATATCGCATCATCGACAAGGCGCGCGAGCAAGGCATCAACTTCATTGACACCGCCGAAGTCTACCACAACGGCAAGTCCGAGGAAGTCGTCGGTCGCTGCATCAAGGCGACGCGCGATCATTGGGTCGTGGCGACCAAGTTCGTCAACTCGCACGACAAGGGGCCTAATCTCGGCGGCCATTCGCGCAAATGGGTGATCCAGACGGTCGAGAACAGCCTGCGGCGCCCCTGATCGGCGCAACAGGCGGCGGTCAATGCCACGCTCTGGTGATCGAGCATCAGCTTCGCCCCCTGTTCGGCTTTTACTTGGCACTGACGGTGCCAAGCGCCGTCTATGGCAATGACAGCGACTTTTCCGACGGGAAGCTCACGGACCCGCAGGTTCTAGCACGGGCCGGGCAGGCGGTGGACCAGTTCGCCACCCTGGTTTCGGCACGGCAGCCGAAGCGCCAACAGGTCAGTCTGGCCTCAGCCTAAGGGGCAGCGAGTCGTAGACGTCCCTGGTCCTTAGGTTCGCCAGACCATACGAGAGAATGCGAAGGAAATGGGTTGGCGAACCCTCCAGTAACGTATTGATTTCCCAATAGGGAACGTTGACCCCGCAGGTCGAAGGGTCGCATTTGTTCGCCATGGCATCGTTCGCGCGTTGGAAGCGATGTTAGCATGCAGGCGAGGCATGACGAAAACGGGGGAGGTCTCATGAGTTTCGATGATATCGATCTCAATTTGCTGAGAGTGTTCGACGTGATGATGCGTGAAAGGAGCGTAACGCGCGCAGCTGCCGAATTGGGAAGAACACAATCAGCTGTAAGTCATTCCCTATCAAAACTTCGGTATTTATTGCAGGACGAATTGTTCACGAGAGACGGGGGCGAGATGCGGCCAACCCCTCGGGCAGTGGAGTTGCTGTCAGATATTTCTGCTGCGCTGGCTACGATCCGCGCGTCGATCGACCGGCATCAGATCTTCAATCCAGCAACGACGCGACGCAACTTTCGCGTGGGACTCACTGACTATCACGCCATGATATTCATCCCAGGGCTCATACGGGAATTTTCGAGGCAAGCGCCTGGCGCGACGCTGAACGTCATTCCCGCAAACGGACCCGAAATCGGTTCATCGGTCTATTTGAGACAAGTCGACTGTGCACTGACGGGAGCGGCAATACGCGACGACCCAGGTCTCTTGAAGGTGGAGCTTGGCCAGGATCAATTGTTTTGCGCGGTGTGGAGTGGAAGCAAGATCGCCAGGAACGCAATGACACTGGAAACATATTTGGCCAGTTCTCACCTGCAGATTTCCGCAGATGGTCTGGCAGAAGGCCTCGCGGATGCCGCCCTCAAGCAGCATGGTCTCCGGCGCAATGTCGTTGCGACCATCTCGAATTATCTGGTGCTGCCCTGGGCGCTTCGCGGCACTGAATTGATTACCCATTGCGGCGATGCCATCCTGCAAATTCTGGACGAGAGGAGTGAGGTGACGTTGGTCCCGCCGCCCCTTGCCATATCGAATGTGAATGCCTGGCTCATTGTTCACCGCCAGATGGCGAATGACCCGGGTACCAAATGGCTCCGGGAAATAATCATGAGCATCTACAACGAGTCGCGGATCGAGAGAGACCAAGGGTCAACCGTCGGAGCACCGGGGTTGGCTGCACCATAGGTCGCGCGCGCCGTCGCTCATTCGATTAGCCCGCCCCAAGCAAACTAGCCCGATCAGCACTCAAGCTCCCTTTCACCCGAGAGCGAGCGCCTCCTCAATTATGAATGACGCTCATTTTCGCAATGAGAACAGTCAATTTGACGAATAGTCATACTTGAGGCCACATTCCCTTCAACAAAAACAGGGGAATACCGAAATGAGATCGATGTTCAAGGGCTTTCTTGCCCTCGCTATCGCGTGCACTGCCTCCTCGGCGTGGTCCGCAACGCCCGACAATGTCAAAAAGAATGGAGTGCTGACGTGTGGCACAAATTCGGCCACGGCTGGCTTCAGCCTTCCCGATAGCGAAGGCAAATGGACAGGATTTGTGGTCGACTATTGTCGCGCCGTGGCCGCTGCCGTGCTCGGGGATGCGCAAAAGGTTAAGTTCATCCCATTGACGCCAAAAGATCGCTTCACCGCCTTGCAGTCGGGGGAGATCGACATTCTTGCACACAACGCAACATGGACATCGTCGCGCGATACGTCTCTCGGCATACTTTTTGCGGGGACGTACTTCTATGACGGTCAGGGATTTATGGTGCGCAAGGCGGACAACATCACATCAGCCAAGGGGCTCGAGGGCGCATCGATTTGCGTCACCCAAGGCACCACGACCGAGTTGAACCTTGCCGACTATTTTCGCTCGCAGTCGATCAAGTACACCACGGTTGGTTTCGCCGACGAGGAAGCTGTCGTGAAGGCTTACGAGGAGGGGCGTTGCGACGTCCTGTCGGCGGACACCTCTACCTTGAACGCATCGCGGCTTCGCATGGCCAAGCCGGACGACAGCATCGTTCTTCCCGAACTGATCTCCAAGGAGCCGCTTGGCCCGGCAGTGCGGCAGGGAGACGACCAGTGGTTCAATGTAGCGAAGTGGACGCTTTACGTCATGGTGGCCTCCGAAGAATACGGGGTCACCTCCAAAAACGTTGATGCGATGAAGTCGTCGGACAATCCCAGCATCCGCCGTCTGCTTGGCGTGGAAGGCAGCATCGGCAAGGACATCGGGCTCGGCGACGACTGGCCGGTCGAGGTGATCAAACAGGTCGGTAACTACGGCGAAGTGTTTGATCGGAATGTCGGCACGGACTCCCCACTGAAAATGGAGCGCGGCATGAATGCGCTCTGGAACAAAGGCGGCGTTCAGTACGCTCCGCCGATTCGCTAGGCAAAGCATGGTTGCAAGGCGCTGGCGCGTTACCGCCAGCGCCTTGCACAGATCCCGCTAGGAACACGCCATGTCCGATTTGTCGCTTCCAGCGCCCTCGCGCAGGAGCCTATCGCTGCACGATACGAAAGTGCGCGGCGTTTTCTACCAGCTCTTGCTCGCAGGTTGCCTGTTGGCTTTGGCCCTGGGCATCGGCATGCAGACCGCATCGAATATGCGGGTCCGGGGGATTCCGCTCTCATTCGATTTTTGGGGTGAGGCTGCCGGCTTCGACATCAATCAAACCCTGATACGGTACGATGCACTATCCACCTACGGTCAGGCGTTCTGGGTGGGAGTGGTCAATACCCTCTACGTCAGCTTCCTCGCAATCTTGCTGGCCACCTTGCTTGGCTTCGTCATCGGCGTTGCCCGCCTCTCGCCGAACTGGATCGTTTCGAAGGTGGCGACCGCCTATGTCGAGCTTGTGCGCAATGTCCCGTTATTGCTGCAGCTGCTGTTCTGGTACAACGCCGTCCTCAAGCCGTTGCCTTCCCCGAAGGCGTCCATCGCCATCCCCGGCGGCATCTACCTCAACAATCGCGGCCTCATCATTCCGGAGATCCAGTGGCATCCGAGGGCGGGGCTTGTGGGCCTGGCATTGGTAGCGGCCGTTTTCTGCTGCATTGCATTCTGGTTCCGCGCCAAGAGTGTCCAGAAACGAACTGGCAAGCAGCTGCCGGTATTTTTGGTCAGCCTGGCGACCTTGATAGGATTTCCGCTGATCGTGTTCCTGGCGGCTGGCGAGCCGGTCTCGTTTGTCGCGCCGCAGCTGCGGGGTTTCAACTTTCAAGGCGGACATCAACTCTATCCAGAGCTTGCCGCTCTCCTGATCGGTCTGTCGGTCTACACCGGATCCTACATCGCCGAGATCGTCCGGAGTGGAATCCAGGCAGTGCCAAAGGGCCAGAGCGAGGCTGCGTATGCGCTGGGGCTGGCGCCGGGCAAGACGCTTCGCCTTGTCGTTGTTCCGCAGGCGCTGCGTATTATCATCCCGCCTTTGACAAGCCAGTATCTCAATCTAATCAAGAACTCGTCGCTTGCGGTGTTCATCGGCTATCCCGACCTCGTTCAGATCTTTGCCGGGACGGTACTCAACCAGACCGGCGCCGCCGTCCAGGTCATGGCGATCACCTTGTCCGTCTATCTCGTTATCTCCCTTGCCACGTCGTTGGCCATGAACGCGTGTAACCGACATTTTGCGATCGTCGAGAGGTGACGCATGAGCGATCAGTCCATGCATTCGCCAGTTGTCAGCAGCGCGCTCATACCAGCGATGGCGCCCCCCGCTGACGTTTGGCCGGGTCCAGTGACCTGGATGAAAAAGAATCTGTTTTCGACGCCGTCTTCAGGCGCGCTGACAATATGCTTTCTCCTCTTCGCCGTGTGGCTGCTGCGTCACTTTCTGAGCTTTGCGATCTTCGACGCGGTCTGGAGCGGCGGTCGCGAGGCTTGCCGCACGAACAGCCAAGGAGCCTGCTGGCCTTTCATTGCCGAGAAGTTCGACTACCTGCGATACGGCGCGTACCCGGCTTCCGAGCGGTGGCGCGTTGATCTCGCACAGGCTATCGGCGCCATCCTCATCGTATGGCTCCTGTGGACAAAGGCTCCGCGGCGCAAAGTGGCGGCGTTGCTATTCTTCCTTGTCTACCCCGTTGCCGCATTCGTTCTCGTGCGCGGGGTCGCCTGGCTCCATTTGTCTGTCATCGATACGACGCTCTGGGGCGGTCTGCTGATCACGCTGCTGATGTCGATTGTGGGCATCGTCTTCTCGCTTCCGATCGGGGTTATCCTGGCGCTTGGACGCAGGTCCGAACTCCCTTTCGTCAAGGCGGTCTGCGTCACATTCATCGAAGTCGTCCGGGGGGTGCCGTTTATCACGGTGCTGTTCATGGCGAACTTCATGATGCCGCTCTTCGTCCCGGACTATCTGACGCCTGATCGTCTCCTGCGCCCGCTCATGGCGATAGCGCTGTTCTCGTCCGCCTATATGGCCGAGGTTGTGAGGGCCGGCCTTCAGGCGATCCCGAAAGGCCAATACGAAGCAGCGAACGCGCTCGGGATCAGCTACTTCAACGTGATGCGCTTGATCGTGCTTCCCCAGGCGTTGACGATCGTTATTCCGAGCATCGTCTCGACCTTCATCGGCCTGTTCAAAGACACGACGCTGGTCGCGATAGTCGGCATAGCGGATTTCCTGAGGGCCGTCGAAACGGCGCGCGTCGATCCGAACTGGGCAGGCCCGACGATCTCCTCAACCGGCTACCTCTTTGCGGGACTGGTCTACTGGGGATTTTGCTTCGGCATGTCCCGTTACTCGCAAGCGATGGAGCGCCAGTTGGCGCGCGGCCATAAATCTTAGGAAGCGACGATGATGCCACCAGCAATGTACGCATCGACGAAGGGACAGCCCTTCTACAAGGCGATGGCCATTGAACTGCGTGACGTCAACAAATGGTTCGGTTCATACCACGCGCTCAGGAACATCAACCTGTCGGTGCCACAGGGGCAGCGCATTGTGATCTGCGGCCCCTCGGGGTCGGGCAAATCGACGATGATCCGGTGCGTCAACCATCTCGAGGAGCATCAGTCGGGCGAGATCATCGTCGACGGCAAAGCGGTAACCGGGGATCTGCGCAAGATCGACGAAGTTCGCAGCAACGTCGGCATGGTTTTCCAGAACTTCAATTTGTTTCCCCACCTCACGGTGCTTGAGAATTTCACGCTTGCGCCTGTTTGGGTGAGGAAGATGCCGCGGACGGCAGCTGAGGAATTGGCGCGCCATTATCTGGAGCGCGTCAGAATTGCGGAAAAGGCGGACAGCTACCCGGGTCAGCTGTCGGGTGGCCAGCAGCAACGTGCTGCAATTGCCCGGGCTCTCTGCATGAACCCGAAGATCATGCTCTTCGACGAGCCAACCTCTGCCCTCGATCCGGAGATGGTCAAGGAGGTGCTCGACACGATGGTGTCGCTCGCCGGTGAAGGTATGACGATGCTGTGCGTGACGCATGAAATGGGCTTCGCGCGGGAGGTGGCCGATCGCGTGGTGTTCATGGACCGCGGGGAGATCGTCGAGATCAATACGCCCCATCAGTTCTTCACCAACTCCCGGTCGGAACGGGCGCGGCAGTTTCTGGCGCAAATCCTCAAATAGGGAAGCCGCAGACGCAAAGCGGCCCGTAACCGTGGCAGTAGATTTTCCAGGTGAGTATCAAATGGCTTGTGCAGACACGCCCGCATCGGCGGTTGGGCAACAAAATATTGTGGGAATAGATTTCGACCAAATCCACGACCGCCAGCAATTCGGATCCGTCAAATGGGCCAACCAGTGGGACGAGTTCTCTCCTCAGGTCGAAGGCCAGGACCTGCTCTCCCTATGGACAGCGGATATGGATTTCCGTGCTCCGGAAACCGTCATCGCGCGGCTGCGCGAGGCCGCCGACCATGGCATTTACGGCTACACACGCCGTGATCCGCGCCACTATGAGATCGTGCAATCGTGGTTCACACGCCGGCACAACTGGTCGCCGATGCTGGAGGCCCTGCTTCCCGCGCCGGCGATCATGCCGTCTGTGGCTGCGATACTGCGAACCTTTACGAAGCCTGGTGACGGCGTCATCGTTCAGTCACCCGTGTACTCGCCCTATTTCGAAGTGGTTCAGGGAAACGGGCGGGCTCTGCTCACGAACCAGCTGAGGCTGCAGAACAACAGGTATGAGCTCGATCTGGAGGACTTCGAGAAACTGGCGGCCGGCGGCGCCAAGGTGTTCCTGCTGTGCAATCCTCACAATCCTGCCGGAATGGCCTGGACACTCGAAGAATTGACAGCGCTGAACGACATTTGTGAGCGCCATGGGATTTTGGTCATATCCGACGACATTCACTGCGACATAAGGTTGTCGGACCACCCGCACATCGTCTTCTCCTCCATCTCGGACGATGCCGCGGAGAAGTCGTTCATCTGCACCGCTCCGACGAAGACTTTCAACCTCGCCGGGGTGCCTTCGGCAACCATTGCGGTGGCGAGCAAAAAGCGCCGCGAGCAGCTTCTTGCCGCGATGCAGGCCTCATTCATGGTAAATGCAAACTTTTTCGGCCGCCTGGCCCTGGAGGTTGCCTACAGCACCGGCGCGCCCTGGCTCGATCAACTCACACCCTACATCGCCAGCAACATTGATCTGGTTTGTGACTTCGCCGGCGAATACCTTCCAGGCATTACGCCCATGCGGCCCGACGCATC
The DNA here is from genome assembly GCF_040320845.1 of Mesorhizobium sp. M0601. Classification (NCBI taxonomy): domain Bacteria; kingdom Pseudomonadati; phylum Pseudomonadota; class Alphaproteobacteria; order Hyphomicrobiales; family Phyllobacteriaceae; genus Mesorhizobium; species Mesorhizobium sp. M0601. The sequence goes on along the minus strand of NZ_JAMYQK010000046.1, from coordinate 12,960 downwards.
GTTTCTGGTGTGGTTGGACGCGTGCGCGCTCGATCGTAGAGTGGGTGGAATTCAGAAGTTCTTTGTCGATCAGGCCGGCGTCAATCTGTATGACGGCCGCGTCTATGGGCCTGGCGGCGAAGGTTTCATCCGCCTGAATGTCGGCTGCCCGCGTCCCCTGCTGCGCCGAGGGCTGGAGCGGATGTCCAGCGCGCTGGCATCCTTGTGACTGAGCGGAACCAAGCCAGGATGCCCCGAATGCGAATTGCCATCATCAATCCCAACACGACTGCTTCGATGACCAGCGGGATCGTCGCAGCCGCCATGGCGGTGGCAGGCCCAGGGACGAGATAGTGGGCATGCATGCCAACGGCTGGACCTGAAGCGATCGAAGGGCCATTGACGGTGCACTCTCCGTACCGGGCCTGCTCAAGCAGGTGGTCGCGGCGGAAATGGACAATGTCGACGCCCATATCATTGCCTGCTTAGACGATACGGGTGTCGACGCGGCAAGCGCCATCGCTACCAAGCCCGTCATCGGTATAGGCAAGGCTTCGCTTCATCCGTCAGCCTTGTCGCTCACAGCTTCTGTGTCGTGACCACTCTGTCGCGTTCCGCGCGACTGATTGAAGACAACATTCGCCGTTACGGGTTCTCCCGTCGCTTCCGGCGCGTGCTTGCCTCCGACATCCCGGTCCTCGAGTTGGAGAGATCTGAAAGTGGTGCCTCCGAACGAATTTCGGAGCTCATACGCGAAGGTGGAGGCATAGGCTGCTTTGGCGCCGAGCTGGAGGTGGTCTCCGACCGGTCGCCGAACTGATCACCCGGAATACAGATGATCATGCTCGGCATGAGCGCCGGCCCAAATGCCGACGCGCAGTATTTGTTCAGCGAGGACATGCCTGGCCACACCGCTGGCCACAGGCCGCGCCACGCCAAGACCTATCGCAATTTCGCCGCCGAATATGAGCGGCTGCAAGGCGAGCGTATTGCCGCCTATCGCGAGCTCGTATCCGACGTGCAGACGGGCGCTTACCCGAGCCGCAGCACGCGGTCCCGATCACAGATGAAGAGTTCTCGACCTTCAGCACCTCTCTCGAACTTTAGAAAGCGAAGATACACAACAGGCTGCGAGATTCCCTTGCGGTACGCTGACCGAACGAACCTAATCTGTTTGGCCAGTTCACGACCTCGTTCTGGCAGGTGGAGGTCAGCTATCTCCGCTCCGGACACCAGAGCTGACAGGCTGCCTTCGGCCCCCAATAGCCAATACAGAACTGCAGGGCGAGCGATCAGCGCTTGTCCGCCGGCTGGCTGCTCGTCGTCGAAGGGATGCGGGCGATGACCTTGATCTCGAAATCGAAGCCCGCAAGCCAATTGACGCCCAATGCGGTCCAGTTCGGGTAGGGAGGTGCACCGATTTCTTCCGCTCGGACGGCCAGAACTGTCTCGATCTGTTCGTCCGGGTTAGTGTGGAACGTTGTGACGTCGACGACGTCGTCGAAGCTGCACTCGGCGGCCGCCAAGACCGCGCGCAAATTGGCGAAGGCCCGTCGAACCTGATCCTCGAATACGGGCTCGGGCGAGCCGTCCTCACAGCTCCCGACCTGACCCGACACGAAGAGAAGATCGCCGGACCGAATGGCTGCGGAATAGCGGTGGATATCGTATAACGTGTGCCGGTTGGCCGGGTAGACGGCGTCACGTGTAGGCATCTCATGTTCCTTTCTGTCTTGAAAGAGGTGGGCACGAGCAGCGGGCCGGAGCCGGGGGTCACAGCCGCGCCAACTCCTCGTCTGTGAAATCCGCCGCAACCGCGATGTCATTCTGCCGGTCGAGCTCCTCGATGCGTCCGCCGAGTGCCTTGCGGATGCCGGCATAGGCCTCGGCACCGAGCACCAGCCGTTTCGGGAGCGGACCATCCTGATCGGCAAGCCTGATCATTGCATCCGTCATGCGGTCGGGGTCGCCCTTGATCACCCAAGACCCATGGAGCGCCTCGCGGACCTGATCGGCGGGGGTTCCCTCATAGGCCGCAAGCGGCTTGGTCCGCGCGAGATTGCCGCCGAACCCGGTCCGCGCCGGCCCGGGTTCCACAAGGCTGAATTCGATGCCGAAGGGAGCAGCCTCCTGCGCCACGGATTCGACGAACCCCTCGATCCCCCACTTGGTCGCGTGATAGAGGCTGAAAGCCGGATAGGCGATCTGGCCTCCCTCGCTCGATACCTGTAGAATCCGACCACCACCCTGGCTGCGCAGATGCGGCAACGCCGCCTGGATGAGCGTGATCGAGCCGATGAGATTGGTGTCGATGATGTCCCGAACCTGCACATCGCCAGCCTCTTCAGCCGCGCCGAGCAGGCCATAGCCAGCATTGCTGACGACGATGTCGATCCGAGCGGATGCCGCGAAGGCGCGGTCGACCGCGGCGCGGACCGAGCTCTGGTCCTTGAGGTCCATTGCGACGATGCGGAGCCGTTCGGGGTAACTTGCACGCAGGTCGGGAAGTGCGTCCTCGCTGCGACTGGCACCGACGACGCGGTCTCCCCTGATCAGGGTCTTCTCCGCCAGCAGCCGGCCTAGACCAGAAGACACACCCGTTATGAGCCAGGTCTTTTCCATTTCTCATTTCTCCAATTGATCCAGGCAGGAGATAGGGCAATCGCATTGCGCGCATTAGCCGTTGAAATCGGCATGGGACAATGCAAAATCCCCATCAATGCCCCGCCCGTCGCTCAACGATCTCACCGCCTTCGTCGCCGTTGCCACACACCGTAGCTTCCGCCGAGCAGCGGACGAGATAGGCACGGCACCTTCCACATTGAGCCATGCGATGCGTGCGCTCGAGGAACGCATGGGCGTGCGACTTCTGAACCGCACCACACGCAGCGTCTCGCCGACAGAAGCCGGGTTCCGGCTGCTCGACCGTCTTCAGCCGGCGCTCGCCTCGCTGGACGAGGCGCTCGACAGCGTCGCGGGGTTCCGGGGCAATGTCGCAGGAATGGTCCGCATCAACGCACCGCGATTGGTGGCCGGGCTTCTCGTTCGCTGGGTCCTTCCGCAGATGGCGAAGCGCCATCCGGACGTGACCGTGGACATCGTCGTCGAGGGGCGGCTCATCGATATCGTGTCCAGCGGGTTCGATGCCGGCGTGCGCCTCATCACATCAATTCCCAAAGACATGATCGCCGTGCCGTTTGCACGCGCGTTGACGTTCATCTGTATCGCGTCGCCCGCCTATCTCGATCGCTTCGGGGAGCCGGGAACGCCCGAGGAATTGCAACGCCACCATTGCATCGGCCACCGTATGCCCAGCGGCAAGCTCTATCGATGGGAGTTCGAACGCGCAGGCCAGGAACTGGTGATCGGGGCAAACGGCCCCATCGTCCTTGATGACGAGGAACTGATGGTCGAAGCCGCAATAGAGGGTCTGGGCATCGCCTATGTGGCGGATTGGGCCGCCGAAGCGGCGTCGTCCGATGGCCGGCTACGCAAGGTCCTGACCGCGTGGACGCCAGCACCGGAAAAAGTTGCGGTCTACTACCCCGGACATCGAGCCGTGCCGCCCGCCCTGCGGGCTTTTCTCGATGTTGTAAAGGACCTGCGGAAGAAAGAACCCTAACCAGATCAACGAAGCCGACGCCCTCGCGCGGAACAGCCGCAGCGGGGCGAAGCGAACAGCTGAAGATCGCGGTCCTGCTCTGAGCCAGCTCGCGTCGCATGACTTCGAGCAACTATTCGAGCGAGAGCTTCTCGCGGGGGCGCAAATTCCTCGATCGGGGCTAGTTTCCCGAGATGAGGCAGGTCACCGTTAAACGCAGGGTCCAATCACTACCTTCCCGTGACCTTCCGAACGTCTGCAAACGAGCAGGGCCGCGCCGCTTTTCTTGGAGCTGTGAAAACGGCCTGGGGCGGGTACTAAGCGTGCGATTCACTAGTTGCAGCTAACGTGGTGGAGGCATTCGCGGCCAGTTGTACTGATGAACTGATGGCTCTCAGAACGCGGTCATCTGCTTAGCTCCGTTCAGCGCACCAGCGCGTCCCGATGACAGCCAGACGGATGCCGGCAGTGCCGCCGATGCTACCCCTTGATCGCCGAGCCGACGATCGAATCCACAAAGAAGCGCTGCAGGAAGACGAAGAGCACCAGTGGCGGGAGCACGGCAAGCGTCGCGCCAGCCATCACCAGTCCCGTGTTGAGAGCGCCTCGATTGTAGCTGAGCAGGCGACTAAGGCTGATGACGATCGGATATTCGTGTGCATTGCCCTGTAGAACGGTCAGCGGCCAGAGATAGCTATTCCAGTGATAGACGAAGGCAAACAGCGCCAGTGCTGCGATTGCCGGCGCCACGCTCGGCGCGACGATCTTGAACAGGATCAGGAGTTCCGACGCCCCATCCATCCGCGCTGCGTCGATCAGATCGTCGGGCACGCCGGCTATAAACTGGCGCATCAGGAAAATGCCAAACGCATTGGCGAGATTGGGCACGATAATACCGGCAAGGCTGGCGTTCAGGCCGATTGATCCGACGAGACGGTAAAGCGGGATCAGCGTGACGATCGGCGGCAGGAACATGGTGGCGATCAGCACCGAAAACAGCAGTGAGCGGCCGGGAAAGTGATGCTTGGCGAAGGCGTAGCCAGCCATCATGCTGGTGACCAGAATGCCGGCGGTGGTGATCGTGGCGATCACCAGCGAATTCCACATCGAGCGACCGACATTGATGACGCCGGACACTTTCTCGTACGCTTCGAGGGTCGGCGTGCGCGGTATCCACACCGGCGGCACCTGCATGGTTTCGGCCGGCGTTTTCAGGCTGGAGAGCACCATCCACAACAGCGGGAAGGCGGAGGCCACGGCAACCAGCAGCATCAGCGTGGCGAGCAGTGCTCTGCGGCCCGCCAGGCGTTTGCGCGCCAACCGGCTCGATGCTGAGCGGCCCGGCGCGCTCATTCGTCATCCTTCCGGTTGGCGAATGCAAACAGCGCACACACAATGACGATCAGCGACAGCATCAGCATCACTGCCATGGCCGAGCCCAGCCCGCCTTGTGCCCGCTCGATGCCGACTCGGCGGATATGGTAGGTCAGCACGTTGGTCGAGCCGACCGGCCCGCCTTGGGTGATCAGCGCCACCGGCTCGAACACTTGCACGGCGTTGATGATGGCAATGACGGCGCTGAACAAGAGCGTGCGGCTCAACAGCGGCAAGGTGATGAAGCGGAACTGTTCGCGCCGGTTGGCGCCGTCAAGCGTCGCCGCCTCGTAAAGACTGCCCGGGATCTGGGTCAGCCCGGCAACGGCCAGCACCGTAAAATAGCCGATCTGCTGCCAGACATTGAGGACGACGATCGAGATCAACGCCGATCTTGGCGAGGACAACCAGAGTTGCGGGCCGATGCCGGCGAGACCGAGCACCTGGTTGAGCGGCCCCTCGCTCGGCGAATAGAGCTTCGACCAGACCAGCGTCACGGCGATCATCGGCACCATGTAGGTGGAAAACAACACGGTCCGCAGCGCCGTACCGCCTGCGACATCGCGCTGGTGGACCATCAAGCCGAACACTACCGAAAGGGGCAGGATGAGGATCACCGACAATGCCGTGTAGATGGCGGTGTTGAGCAGCGCTCGCTTGAAATCCCGCCCGACCGAGGTCGGCCCGAATATTTCGCGAAAATTGTCGAAGCCGATGAAGCTCGCATTGGAAAAAGGCGTCTGCGTCGACCAGTCCTGGAATGACAGCCAGATGGTGAGCAGCATCGGCAGCAGGATGAAAACGCCGATCAGTGTCACGGCAGGCGCCAGCATGATGCCCGCCGAGGCACGATAGGTCTTGATCATCGCTCTGCTTCCAAAGCGTCGGGCTCTCGAAACAGCGCCTTCGCTATTTGGCGGCACGCTCCAGGATCGAGACGGCATCGGCCTGCGCGTTCGCCTGCGCATCCTTGGCCGAGAGCTGCCCATACTGCAACGCCTCGAGCGTCTGCTGCAGCGATTCGCTGAATTCCTGGCCGCCCGGGACGACAGGGAAGGGCTTGGCGTCGGCAAGCACGCTGACATAGCCGGACAGGAACTCGGAACCGAGCTTGTCCTTATGGGCTTCGATGTCGGAGGTCCGCGTCGGCAGGATGCCCATCGACATCAGAATATCCGACATTGCCGATGCGCCGTTCTTGCCGGACTTCGGACTGTTCAGCCACACCAGGAAATCCCATGCCGCTTTTTGTTCGGCCTGACCGGCATTGGCGTTGACGACGGTCATCCATGAATAGGAGATCGAGTGCGGCTTGTCGCCGCTCGGACCGACCGGGATGGGTGCGGTGGCGATATTGGAGAACTTGTCGCCCATGCCGCTCTTCAATGCGCTTTCCCACCAGTTGGCCATGATGATCATGCCGGTCTTGCCGGACACGAAGTTGTCTAGGAAGGGGCCGGTTGTGTTGGCGTCGGCCGTGGCCATCGCCGGATCGCTGGCGCCGGACTTGATCAGGTCCTCGTAAAGCTGGAAAGTCTCACCGGCTTGAGGACTGTCGAGCATCGGTTTGCCGTCCTTGACCAGCTCGCCGCCATTGGAGACCAGCAGCGAGGCGAAGGGATGGACGACGCCCGCCGCCCAGGAATTGATCAGGCCGAAGCCTTGCTGGCCGGCATCTTTCCTGGTCAGCTTCTGGGCCGCATCCTTCAATTCGGACCAGGTCTTCGGCGCGGCTGTAATGCCTGCCCGTTTGAACAGCTCCTTGTTGTAGTTCAGCGCGTAGACGTCGATCTCGTTTGGAATGCCGTAAAGCGTGGCGCCAACAGAGGCCGCACTGACGACACCGGCCAGCCACGCACTCTTGACCTCGCCGGCAACTGCATCGGGGGCCGGCGCGACCAGCTTGTCTCGCGCCAGTTCGGGCAGCCACAAATCATAGATGCCGCCGATCGTCGGCCCGTCCGAGCTGCCGCCCTGGGAACGCAATGTCGTGAGGAGATCGCCGAAGGGGACGGCGCGCACAGTGACGGTCACATCCGGATTGCTCTTGGCGTAGTCCTTGGCCGCGGCGTCCAGCAAAGCGACCGTTTCGGGCGACCAGTGGGTCAGATAGGAGATGTTGACCGATTGCGCCCAACCAATGGTGGGCGAGGCCAACAACCCTGCAGCAAGTGCCAGTTTCGAAATCCAAGCCAAAGACATCCGACCCTCCGCATAGCCACACAGCGATGTCCATGACGTTATGACAACCAGAAGCAACGATGCAAGCGCTATCTTCGTGGAGAGCTCCTGCCGGCGTTGCGGCGTTTTTCTTACTCCGGTTTTGTGAAGGGAGATCACAGATAATAAACAGGAGTTTAGATACGATGGCTCGAGCTGTTTCTAACTGCTGGCTATCCCCAAAACCTCTTGCGATCGAAGTCATGTCGTTATAATGACACTGAACCGCTGCAAAGGATGCCGATGTCGAATGGGAGACGGAGCATGGTTCATCGACACGCTGCGCTCAGCCCGATCGGCTTTCGCGCCGCGTGCACCGGAGTCTGTACTGCACTGCCGACCAGAGCCGACGGCGCCGTGGCGTCGTGGAGCTGGCGCTTCGAGGACCGGGCGGCAGCCAGTCGGAGTCGCTCTCGATGACACGCGTTCTGGCCATCGATCTTGGCGGCACCAACTTGCGCGCCGCTATCCATACCGGCGATGTTCGCTGGCTGGAGATGCTCAGCCGCGAGCCCGCACCAGCAAGTCTTGATGCCTTCGTCGCCCGAATCGGTGCCTTGCGCGCCGAGGCCGGTCTGGTCGAGGCACTTGGCTTAGCGGTGCCGGGGCTTGTCGAGGGCTCGGTCTGCCGCTGGATTCCGAACCTGCCCTATCTCGACGGCATCGACATCGCGGCCTTGTTTCCTCGTCTGCGCGTTGCCGTTGGCAATGACGCGCAGGTCGCCATGCTGGCCGAAGCGGTCGAAGGTGCCGCAAAAGGCCTGTCCGATGCCATCCTGCTGGCGATCGGCACCGGTATCGGCTCCGCCGTTCTGGTCAATAACCACATCGTCGCCGGCGTACGTGGCGGCGCCTGCTCATTCGGCTGGGCCTGCGCCGACATCGAGGATGAAGGCGAGGACCGCAGCGGCTGGCTGGAGCGCTTCGCTTCCGGGCGGGCATTCGACGCCGCGGCGCGCCAGATCGGGCTCGCCAATGGCGGCAGGCTGGTCGAGGCGGCCCGGGGTGGCAAGACGGCCGCCCTTGACGCATTGGAGCTGCCGGCGCGCCGGCTGGGCACTGCCTTGGCGGGTGCGGTCGCGCTGCTTGACACCCAGGCGGTCCTGATTTCCGGCGGGCTTGCCGATGCGCTGGACGTGATAGGGCCGCCGCTGCTTTCGGCTCTGCAGCGTCATCTGCCGCCGCATCTGCGCGATGTCGTGCTGCGGTCCGGCGAATTTGGCTCCCGCGCCGGTCTCGTCGGCGCCTCGCTGGCCGGTCTCGCTGGTGCACAGTGGAGGCAGATAAGATGAGCCAAGTCAGCTTTCAGCTGCCCGACCGCCGAAGGCCCGAGCCGCTCTGGTATCAGGTGGAAGAGGCCATCCGCGCCATCGTAAAGAGTGGCGAGTGGGCGACCGGCGACCAGATTCCGGCCGAAGACAGACTGTGCGCCCTGTTCGGGGTGAGCCGCATCACGCTGCGTCACGCGCTGCGCAATCTGGAAGAGCACGGGCTGCTCAGGCGCGAACATGGTCGTGGCACCTTCGTGCGCTCCACCACGCTGGTCGCCGGCACCCGCGAACTCACCAGCTTCACCCAGGAAATGGGCAATATGGGCGTGGTCGCCGGCTCGCGCTTGCTCGACTGCAGCCTGACCACCGCCAATGCCGCCGCGGCCGGAGCGCTGGAGATCGAAGAGGGCGACCCGGTGGTGCGCATCCGGCGGCTCAGGCTTGGCAACAACGAACCGATCGGTATTCAGACTGCGCAACTCTCGGCCGCGCGCGTGCCCGGCTTTCTCGATGCCGGCCTGCTGCAGGGCTCGCTCTACGAAGCGTTGGAACGCCATTACGGCATCGTGCCGGTCGCGGCGCGCGAAAACTACCGTGTTGGCGCGGTCGGGACGGCGGATGCGCAGTTGCTCGATCTGCCTGCGGGGAGCCCCGCTTTCGTGGTCGAGCGCATCACCACCGACGAGCGTGGCCCGTTCGAATTCACCGTCTCGGTGATGCGCGGCGACCGCTACGAAATCCGCTCGACGCTGCGTGCCGGTCGCGCCGCGCCAACCGCAAAAAGCTGAGCCATTACCGAAGCCGACCCATAACAGGAGTACCGACGTGTCCGATCTTTACATACCCCGCCTTGCCGCCCTCATCGAACAGGCCTCGAAAGCCAATGCCGAAGCCTTTGGCGAGGCGGCCAGCCGCTTTGCCGACACGCTCGAGAGCGGCGGGTTGGTTCATCTTTACGGCTCGGGCCACTCGGTGTTGCCGGTCCAGGAAGTGTTTCCGCGCTACGGCAGCTATGTCGGCTTCAATCCGCTGACCGACCCGCGTGTCATGTGGCATAACGTGCTCGGCGCCGGCGGCGTGCGCGAACTTCTGTGGCTGGAGCGGACCGAGAAATACGCCGAGAAATTCCTCGATCACCAGCCGCTGAACAAAGGCGATTCGATCATCATCTTTGGCCACAGCGGCCGCAATTCGTCCGGCATCGACACCGCGCTCTATGCGAAAAAACGCGGCATCTTCGTCGTTGCGATAACCAGCAAGAACAATCTCGACAAGCCGGCGACGCACTCTTCCGGCAAACGGCTTGCCGATGCCGCCGACCTTGTCATCGACACCTGCTCGCCGATCGAGGATGCCATCGTGCCGGTCGAGGGCTGGAGCCGGCCGGTCTCCGGTTCGTCGACCGTGCTTGCCATGATCCTGGCGCATGAGCTGATCGCCCGCACCGCCGAGGCGCTTTCGAAACGCGGCATCGAACTGCCGGTTTTTGCCTCGCCGACAATTGCCGGCGTCACACTGCACGACACCGACGTCATCTATGGCGTCTATCGCGAGAAAATGCTCGAGGCACAAAGGAAGCATCTGCCGACGTTCCAGGCGACCATGCGCGGCGACTGACAACCGGGGAGGGCACGCAAAACACTAGGACGTAGTGTTCTAGGCAAGCCGCTTGAATGGTTTGGCCGAGGACGTTTTCGACAAATCCGCCAGCAGCCGACCTTCAGGTCGTCGCGTATCCTTCGACCGGCCGCGGCCGGAACCGAGACGGCAACTTGCAGGGATGGAGCGGTCGATAGCGCTTTCGCGGACTCGCGCCGGTGCCGCTACGTCCGCCACCTGATGGCGTGCGGGGGTTTCACCAACGCCGAAATACGCCTAGTCCGGCAAGCCCGCCAGACGCCAGCCATCGACAAAGGGCTGGGCAGCACTCATGCTCCTAAATGGCAAGTTCGCTACTAGTTCGCCGATCGTCCAACCTGGATTGCCCGCAAGAAATAGGCGGGCTTCCTCCTGTGCCTCAGGCAAGCGGCCGGCAAGGGCAAGCGCGGCAATCAGGTGCTCCCTCGAACCTGTCCCGTAGGTTTCTTCCCGGCTCAAGGACACGACCGCTTCTTCGTACTGACCGGTGGAAATCTGCGCCATTCCCACGATCCAGAAATACCAACCGGGTGGACGAGGATTTAAACGCAGCGCCTCCGCGCAAGCTATCAGCGCCGCTTGCGGCTTGCCCAAGTAGATTTGAAGCTCACCAATCCATGCAACCGCATCTGCATTGTTGGGATTTATCCGAATGGCAGCATCGAATTGAGATTTTGCTTCATCCCAATTGCGCTCAAAAAGCTGAACGCAGCCTAGGATCCTGCGAACGTTGGAATCGCCGGGATCGATTTCCACGGCCCGTTGTGCGTGCATCAGAGCCTTTGCGCGGCCGGGTACCTGTGGTTCTCCCCAAATAATCCAGCCAAACAGCAGTGAGATGGCAAGATTGCTGTGCGCTTCACAGTAGTTTGGATCGAGTGCAACGGCACGTTCCAAAGCTGAACGCGCCTCGCTGTTGTCTGATCTGGAAATGTTCCATTTGCCTCGCGACCTAACACAAAGATCATAGGCTTCGAGATTTGACGGTCGAAAACGGCTAACGATGTTCCTTTCACTGAGCTTGCCAGAAATCGCTTCAACAACGCGTCGCGTGACCTCGTCCTGAACGTCGAAGATGTCGGCGATTTCGCGGTCGAAACGCTCGGCCCAGACATGATTGCCGCCTTCCGCCGCGTTGATCAGCTGCACATTTACACGCAAACGCTTGACGGACCGCCTCGCGCTGCCCTCAAGTATGTACTTGACCCCTAGATCGCGAGCGATCTGACGGACATCACTAGGCTTGCCCTTGTAGGCGAAGGTGGAGTTACGGGCGATTACGAAGAAGCCCGGTACATTGGAGAGATCGGTGATGATGTCCTCTGTCAGGCCGTCGGTAAAGAACTCCTGTTCGGCGTCGCCGCTCATGTTGATGAAGGGCAGCACGGCGATGGACGGCTTGTCGAGAAGGGCGAGCGGAGCCGGTGTGGCGCCGGTTAAGACAGGTGGCTCGCGACGGGCAGACGTACCGACCTCCAGCGCATAAACACGCATCGGCTCAGCAATGTTCTTAAGGACTCTCTCGCCGAGATCACAAATCGCGAGGTCGTGCCGGCTCCGCACCTGACGGTAGGCATCTTCAGACAGGCAGATGGTTCCTGGCTTCGCTATGCCCTCCAGACGAGCAGCGATATTGACGCCATCGCCCATCAGGTCGCCATCCGCTTCCTCGACAACATCGCCGATATGAATACCGATGCGCAGTTCAATTCGACGCTCTGCCGGCAATCCGGAATTGCGCTCGAGCATCCCTACCTGCAGCTCCATAGCGCAGCGGATCGCGTCAACGCCGCTCCGAAACTCGGACAGCACGCCATCGCCGGTGCTCTTCACGACCCGACCCCGATGAACTGCGATGGTCGGGTCGACGAGGTCGCTTCGCAGCGTGCGGATGCGAGCGAGCGTACGATCCTCGTCACTCGCCGTCAGACGGCTGAAGCCGACGATGTCCGCCACCAGGATTGCCGCGAGCTTGCGTACTTCGGTCATTGCATGCCCATACCCGAACCTATCACAGCTGCGGACGGATGCCGCGCAGTTTGTGGCCAGCGAGATACCCTCCAATCAGTTCCGCATACGGACGAAGAAGCACAGCTTTGGGTAGTGAACGGAGTGACCGCTCAACGCGTCACCCTGGACGTCGAGGCGACCCGCGCGATCCGGCAGGCTGAGGTGGGAGCCGCGCGCACCAGGATTGACAGGACCGCGGACCGCTTCGGCCTGAAGCCGGAGTATTTGGCTGCCGACAGCGCCTATGGATCGGCGGCGAACCTCAGGCGCGCGACGAGTTCCTCCTCGCCGCTACCACTGTTCACCCTGAGCCGAGAAGGTCGCAATCGGCTGGAGAACCGACCCGCAGTTTTGGACAGCTCGATCAGCCGACGTCAGCCGTCTGGTTTGAGCGGTTCGTGCTCAATTACCTGGACCATGTCGGTAAGCTCGATTTCCGGTAATGCTCGCGTATCCCACGCAGCATCATGTCATCCGGCCACTAGGCCGATTTTCTGAGACAGGCAGCTCCGATGCAAGCTGAGTATCCGCGCATTTTAAGACGTTAACGACAGCGGATTTTGCTCGCGTCATCATCGCAGACATACCGCATCGGACCGGAAACGATGCGGACCTCGCGAAACCGGATGGTCGACGTCTTTCATCGCTCGTAGTCAGCGGGAATAGTCGGCTTACGACATCGAGCGTCTGCATGGCTCTCGCGCCGCGATGGAAGGCCAGGAAAGCCTTACGCCAGATCAGTTTGTGAAAAGTCATTGCCCTTATAAAGCAGGGCAAGCCGATGAGCCTTCGCGCAGGCGTAGGCAAAACAATCGCCGAAATTGAGATCGGCTTTGTGCCCGACTGCTTTGCCGTATTTCATGCTGG